>NZ_CP108644.1:1258000-1572500 GCF_041435495.1 Streptomyces sp. NBC_01116 | reverse complement strand
GCTTCTGGCTGACCACGCCCAGCGCGTAGACCACCGCGGCCAGCAGGCAGAGCGCCACGCCCAGCACGGAGGAGCTGCCGTGCCCGGACATCGCGAGGCCGACGACGACCGCGCCCGAGAACGAGATGCCCATGCCCAGCAGCAGGCGGCGCGGCAGCCCCTCGCCGAGCATGCGGGCGCCCATCAGGGCCATCAGGATCGGCCCGATGTTCACCAGCATGGCCGCCGTCCCGGCGTCGACCTCCTGCTCACCCCAGTTGAGCGCCACCATGTACAGCCCGAACCACAGCACCCCGGACGTGATGATTCCGCGCCAGGCGCCGCGCCCGGGCAGCCCCTCCCGCCGTACGAGGAGGATCGCCCCGAGCACCAGAGCGCCCGTCACCAGCCGTCCGAGGGCGAGTGCGCCGGGGGAGTAGGACTCGCCCGCGCTGCGGATGGACACGAAGGCGGAGGCCCACAGCACGACGGTGGTGCAGGCGGCGGCGGTGGCGCGCCAGCGGTGGGCCGGCGGGGAGACCGGAAGGGGTGTCGGGGTCGTCGTCATGGCCACGACCGTAGAGCCGGAACGCCGCGGACCCCACCGAATTGTCGAGGACCGTCAATCGGCGACCACCACGGGGCCTCGTCGTGCGCGGCCCGCCCTCAGGCGCCGGACGGAGTGGACAGCCGCTCGTCCGTGGGCGGCGCGTACGGCTCGTACTGGATCGCCAGCCCGTCCAGCAGGGCCCGCAGCCCGGTCTCGAAGGCCCCTTCGTCGACCTGGCGGCGGTGGTCGGCCAGCAGGTGGGCCTGGCCGAGGTGCGGGTAGTCGGCGGGGTCGTAGGCGGTCTCGTCGTCGACGAACCCCCCGGCGAAGGAGCCCAGCGCGGAACCGGTGATGAAGTAGCGCATCAGAGCCCCGATCCGGGTGGCCTGGGCGGGCGGCCAGCCCGCGCCGGTCATCGCCCCGAACACCGCGTCGGCGACCCGCAGCCCGGCCGGGCGCCGCCCGGGGCCCCGGGCGAGGACCGGGACGATGTGCGGGTGCGCGGCGAGGGCGGCCCGGTAGGACAGCGCCCAGTCGTGCAGCGCCTCGCGCCAGTCGCGCGGATCCGACTCCTCGAACATCGACAGATCGACCTGCGCGGAGACCGCGTCGGCGACGGCGTCGAGGATCTCCTCCTTGTTGCGGAAGTGGTTGTAGAGCGAGGGCCCGCTGACCCCCAGGACGGCCGCCAGCCGACGCGTGGAGACGGCGTCGAGCCCTTCGGAGTCCACGAGGGCGCTCGCCGCCCCCACGATGCGGTCTCTGCTGAGGAGGGGCTTGCGCGGTCGGGCCATGCGGCTCATAGTAGGGCCTGCGAACCAGAAACTAGCAGTGCTAATTAAAGCGCGTCCGAGCGGCGCCGGTGAGAGGCAGTGGGTGGGCACGATGGACCTGGCGCTCAGCGAGGAGCAGGAAGCCGTCCGGAAGCTGGCCGAGGATTTCGTCGCCCGCGAGGTCGCCCCCCATGCCGCCGCGTGGGACCGCGCCGAGAACGTCGACAAGTCGATCGTGAAGAAGCTCGGGGACCTCGGCTTCCTCGGTCTGACCGTCCCCGAGGAGTACGGCGGCTCCGGCGGCGACCACCTGTCCTACTGCCTGGTCACCGAGGAGCTGGGGCGCGGTGACTCCTCGGTGCGCGGCATCGTCTCCGTATCGCTCGGCCTCGTGGCCAAGACCGTCGCGGCCTGGGGGAGCGAGGAGCAGAAGCGGCGGTGGCTGCCCCGGCTGACGGCGGGCGAGGCGATCGGCTGCTTCGGCCTCACCGAGCCCGGCACCGGATCGGACGCCGGGAACCTCGCCACCCGCGCCGTGCGCGACGGCGGGGACTACGTCGTCAACGGCACCAAGATGTTCATCACCAACGGCACCTGGGCCGATGTCGTGCTGCTCTTCGCGCGGACGGACGACGCCCCCGGCCACCGCGGCGTCTCCGCCTTCCTCGTCCCCGCCGACACCCCCGGCCTCACCCGCCGCACCCTCCACGGCAAGCTCGGCCTGCGCGGCCAGGCCACCGCGGAACTGGTCCTGGAAGACGTCCGGATACCGGCCGGGTCCCTCCTCGGCCCCGAGGGCAAGGGCTTCTCCATCGCCATGTCCGCCCTGACCAAGGGGCGGATGTCCGTAGCGGCGGGCTGCGTGGGCATCGCGCAGGCCGCCCTGGACGCGGCCGTGCGCTACGCCGGCGAGCGCGAACAGTTCGGCAAGGCCATCGCCCGCCATCAACTCGTCCAGGAACTGCTCAGTGACATCGCCGTCGACGTGGACGCCGCCCGGCTGCTGACCTGGCGGGTCGCCGACCTGATCGACCGGGGCCAGGATTTCGCCACCGCCGCGTCCACGGCCAAGCTGTACGCCTCCGAGGCCGCCGTGCGCTGCGCCAACAACGCCCTCCAGGTCTTCGGCGGCTACGGCTACATCGACGAGTACCCGGTCGGCAAGCTGCTGCGGGACGCCCGCGTGATGACGCTCTACGAGGGCACCAGCCAGATCCAGAAGCTGATCATCGGCCGCGCGCTGACCGGCGTCTCCGCCTTCTGACCGGCGCCCGGGTTCGTACGGGTGTCTGAGTACGTGCCTGAGTACGGGCACGGGTCTGAGTACGGACACGGATGTGGCGTGCGCCACGTCGGCGGATGCTGAACCCATGAGTGACACGACATCCGTCAAGCAGCAGAGCACCGCCGCCTTCTACCTGCAGGCCGTCGCCTCCTTCATGGTGGCGATCGGCGCGGTCGCCTTCGGAATCTTCTTCCTCGACGCCGACGCCTGGGTGCGCGGCTTCCTCGCCATCGGCGTGCTCTACCTGGTCACGTCCTGCTTCACGCTCGCCAAGGTGATCAGGGACCGCCAGGAGGCCGGTCAGATCGTCAGCCGGGTGGACCAGGCCCGGCTGGAGAAGATCCTCGCCGAGCACGACCCCTTCCAGAAGCTCTGACCCGGCAGGATCGACCGGGCTACCCCTAAGCGCTTGCTCAGGTTCGGGGTATGGTGTGCGTCCTGTTGACGGAGAGGGGTCCTGGCGATGAGTACGGCGGAGGAGACGAGCGGCGAGGACGCGCCGTGGGGCGAGGTCACTCCGGAGGCGGCCAGGCGGCTCCTCGTCGCCGCCGTGGACGCCTTCGCCGAGCGCGGGTACCACGCGACCACCACCCGTGACATCGCCGGCCGGGCCGGGATGAGCCCGGCCGCGCTCTACATCCACTACAAGACCAAGGAAGAGCTGCTCCACCGGATCAGCACGATCGGCCACGAGCGCGCGCTGCACGTGCTCGAAGCCGAGGCCGACCGGGACGGCACCGCCGCCGACCGGCTCGCCGGGGCCGTCCGCTCCTTCGTCCGCTGGCACGCGGAGCGGCACACCACCGCCCGGGTCGTGCAGTACGAGCTCGACGCGCTGGGCGAGGAGCACCGCACCGAGATCGTCGCGCTGCGGCGCAGGAGCGACGCGGTGGTGCGCCGGATCATCGGCGAAGGGGTGCGGGACGGCGAGTTCGACGTCCCCGACGTCCCCGGCACCGCGCTCGCGGTGCTCTCCCTCTGCATCGACGTGGCCCGCTGGTTCAACACCCGGGGCAGCCGCACCCCCGACGAGGTCGGCGAACTCTACGCCGGCCTCGTCCTGCGGATGGTCGGCGCCCGGCAGGCGCGGGAGTAGCCGGCCCGGCGCTCCCGGAGCGGCCCGGCAGGCGCGGAAGCGGCCCGGCGCTCTCCGGGGCGGCCCGGCGGGTTTCAGAAGTAGTAGCGGGACACCGACTCGGCGACGCAGGCCGGCTTCTCGCCGCCCTCGCGCTCGACCGTGACGACCGCCGTGACCTGCACGCCGCCGCCCGTCTCCTCGACCTCGCGGAGCACCGCCGTCGCCCGCAGCCGCGAGCCGACCGGGACGGTCGAGGGGAAGCGGACCTTGTTGGTCCCGTAGTTGATGCCCATCTTCATGCCCTCGACCCGCATCACCTGCGGTACCAGCGCGGGCAGCAGCGAGAGCGTCAGGTAGCCGTGCGCGATGGTCGTGCCGAACGGCCCGTCCTTCGCCCGCTCCGGGTCCACGTGGATCCACTGGTGGTCGCCGGTCGCCTCGGCGAACCGGTCGACCCTCTCCTGCTCGATCTCCAGCCAGTCGCTGTGTCCCAGCTGCTCGCCCACTCCGTCCCGCAGCTCCTGCGCGGACGTGAAGATCCTCGGCTCTGCCATGTTCCCGGTTCCTGCCTTCCGGCTCGGCGCACCATCAGGCGCGATGTCTAAGCGCTTGCTCAGCATCGTTGTGCGGCGCGTTCCTGTCAACGACATGGCAGTAGATTCGAGGGGTGCCCCAGATTCCCCAGACACTCCACGAACTCTCGGTCGGCCAGCTCTCGGCGCGCAGCGGCGCGGCCGTCTCGGCCCTGCACTTCTACGAGTCCAAAGGCCTGATCAGCAGCAGCCGCACCAGCGGCAACCAGCGCCGCTACTCGCGGGACGCGCTGCGCCGGGTCGCCTTCGTGCGCGCGGCCCAGCGCGTCGGCATCCCCCTGGCCACGATCCGGGAGGCGCTCGCCGAACTGCCCGAGGAGCGCACGCCCAACCGCGAGGACTGGGCCCGCCTCTCCGAGGTCTGGCGCAAGGAACTGGACGAGCGCATCGGGCAGTTGCACCGCCTGCGCGACCACCTGGCCGACTGCATCGGATGCGGCTGTCTGTCGTTGGAGACCTGCGTGCTGTCCAACCCCGACGACGTCGTCGGGGAGCGGATCACCGGTTCCCGTCTGATGCCCGAGCGCCGGAAGCCGCCCCGGCGCGCGTAGTTCCCGAGGCGGGAGCGCGAGGCCTCACGCCGCCGCCGTGGCCGGCCTCCGGTGCCGCGGCAGCCGGGCCCTGGCCAGCGTGCGGTCGGTCAGGGCGGGCTGCGGCACCGCGATCCCGCAGCCCGTGCACACCGGCCCCGCCCACGGCGCCTCGCCCCGCTCCTGCCGCCACTCGATGCCGGTGCCCGCGCAGACCGGGCAGGCGGAGCCGGGGCCGGCGCCCAGAGCGGTGATCAGGCGGCGCAGGACCTCGGCGAGCGGCTCGGTGGGGTGGATGCCCGGGTCGGAGCAGCGGGCCACCCCGTGGCCGCCCCAGGTGCGGCGGTGCCAGTCGTCGAACGCGCCGGGCCGCCGCAGTCCCGCGTGCTTCTCGCGCCGACGCCGCTCGGCGAAACCCGCCTCGTACGCGAGCCAGACGGCCCGCGCCTCCTCCAGTTCGTCCAGCGCGCCCAGCAGACGCGCCGGATCGGGCGCCCGGTCCTCGGGGTCGATCCCGTGCCGGGCGCACAGATGGTCCCAGGTCGCCCGGTGCCCGTACGGGGCGAACCTCTCCAGACACTTGCGCAGCGAATACCGCCGCAGGGCCAGATCCCCCATCGGATCGCGGACCTGTCTCGCCATACTCCGGAAACCGGCCATGACACCGCCACCTCCGTCGCTCGTCCTTGGACGTCATGGAATGGACGTACGCCTGCCCGTTTCGGCTCCATCGAAAGATGAAATCCGTCCATTGGCCGAGACTCCCCATGTCGGAAGGGCTGCCGGGGCGGAAGCGGAGCGGCGCGCGGACGGGTGGTGCGAGGGCGTGCGGCCCTCGCGCGGGTGGCGATGGCCAAGGGCGGCGTCACGGCCCCGTCGGTGGGCCCCGGCCCCGGCCGTCGCGTTCCGGGGGGCGGTGGAATGCCAGGTCGGAGCGGTGCGGCCAGAAGGCGGCCGGTGATCGGGATCAGGTGCCGGCAGCAGGCTGATTGGCGAAATATAGGTGATCTGCGGGGTTCTGACCGGCCATCAGGCCCATGTGCGCACATCTACGATCAGCTCCGTAGGAGATCACCGCGGTCAGCGAGAACACCTTGATGATCTCCGACGCGCAGGGTGACGCGACCGCGTTCATCTCCGCCCCGCTGGCCCTGGACGCCCTGGGCAGAACCGTGCCGGTCTCCATGCGGCTCTCCGGCAACGACATCATCGTCTCCCTCGCCCCCGCGCCCGGACAGACGGTGGCCTTCCCGGTCCTGCTCGACCCGGGCGCCGGATACGGCGACCTGACCCCCGCGGAACGGCGTTACTGCTCCACCAACCCCTACGACTGCAACAAGGCCCGCAAGGACGCCGAGAAGGCTTTCGCCGAGGCCGCGAAGCGGTACTCGAAGAAGTCCCTGTACCAGGGGACCGGCGACGCGTTCCGGCACTGCTACTGGAACGCGCGCATGGAGATCAACATCGACCATGACACCGCATACGAGGTCGCGACCCGCCATGAGTCGGAGTCTCGTGGTGTCGACAAGGAGATGGATCTCCGCAACAACAAGATCGGCCGCAAGATCGGCCGGGACTACCGTGGTAAGAGCAAGGCGAACCACAAGGCCCGCGACAAGTGCATCAGTTACACGAAGAACGGAAAACTGTGGATCATCAAGAGCAAGAAGCTTGTGAGGAGCAACGCATGACCTCTCTTCTCGCGCGTCGTGTCGCGTCCGTGCTTCTGCTGCTCCAGGTCGCCTACGCGGCGCTGCTCCAGATCGCCTTTCTGACACTCGGGCCGGACACCGCGGAGATCGACCACACCGATCCCTCCGGCTTCAGCCCGCTGAACGCCGGCCTGGCGCTGTTCACCCTGGTGGGCCTGGCCGGTGGTGCGCTCCTGCTGGGCCTGGAGCGCGTACGGTCCCGGGCGCCGCGTGCGCTGACGGTGACCTGGCTGGCCCTGGTGGGCCTCGGCCAGACCGTGTTGGCAGTGGTGGCCCTGGCCACCCACGACAGCTCGGCGGGGATCGGCCTGCCGGTCGCCCTGCTGTTCGCGGCGGGCTGTGCCGTGGTGGCCGTCGCCTGTGCGCTGACCATCCGTACGGGCTCCGGCGCGCTCCGGGCGAACACGGCCGGCTGACGCGACGGGCCGATGGCCCGTACGGAGGCGGCTCCCCGGAGGACTGGGGAGCCGCCTTCCGGTGTCCCGCCCTCGCCGGGCGCGGGCGCCGCTCCCGGCGAGGGCAGGCCTCCGCGGCGGAGTGCGGGCCGTGCCGGCCACCTGACCAGGGGAATTCAGTGGTGCCACCCTGGCCCGATGAGGTTGTGTGCCCTCATGGACACAGCTTCTCCGCGCCTGGAAAAGGTCACCCCCGACAACGTGCTCGCCGCCTGTCGGCTGGAAGTCGCGCCCGAACAGCGCCGGTTCGTCGCCCCGGTCGCGCGGTCCCTGGCCGAGGCCTATGTGCATCCCGACCTGGCATGGCCCCGGCTCATCCGCGACGGCGATCGCCTCGTCGGCTTCGTGATGGCCTACTTCGACCTGCCGTTCGACTTCGACGCCGAGGTGCCGGACGCCCCGCCCCGCTCCGGGCTCTGGCGGCTCGCCGTCGCCGCCGACGAGCAGGGCCGGGGCTACGGCCGGTTCGCCGTGGGCGCGGTGAACGAGGAGATCCGCCGGCGGGGCGGGACGGTCTCGACCGTGACCTGGAAGCCCGGCGAGGGCGGCCCCGAGGAGTTCTACCTCCGCCTCGGCTACCGCAAGCGCGGCCTCACGGACGACGGCGAGTACCTCGGCGACCTGGACCTCACGGCCTGACCGGACGCGGGGCCTACCCCCCGTACCGCAGATACCTCCGCCGCTTCGCCCGGAACGCCGACAGGTCCCGCTGCCAGGCCCGTACGACCTCGTCCGTGTCCGCGCCCGCGTCGATCATCGTGCGGACCCGGGTGTTCCCGGTGAGCTTGTCGATCCAGTTGTCCGGCCGCCAGGCGAAGCCGCTCCACGTCTGCTTCGCCGTCACCAGCAGGGCGATCCCGGAGCGGACCGGGTCGAAGACCTCCCGGTCCCGGACGTGCACCTGCACCCCGCCCACCGTCTTCCCCGCGAACTTGGAGAAGGTCGGCGCGAAGTACGCCTCGCGGAAGGCCACCCCGGGCAGCTCCAGGGCGTTCGCGGCGGCCGCCCAGCGGCCGTCGACGCCCTCCGCGCCCAGCAGCTCGAAGGGGCGCGTGGTGCCGCGGCCCTCGGAGAGGTTCGTGCCCTCGAAGAGGCAGGTGCCGGAGTAGACGAGCGCCGTCTCGGGCGTCGGCATGTTCGGGCTCGGCGGCACCCACGGCAGCCCGGTCCCGTCGAAGAAGTCCGAGCGCCGCCACCCCGACATCGTCACCACGTCCAGCCGCACCGGATTCTCGTGCAGGAACTCCGCGTTGAAGAACAGCGCCAGCTCCGCCACCGTCATCCCGTGCGCCTGGGCGATCTCCCGGCGGCCGACGAACGTGCCGAACGCCGGGTCCAGCACCGGGCCCAGCGCGGCCCGCCCGGTCACCGGATTCGGCCGGTCCAGCACGACGAGGCGCTTGCCCGCGAGCGCCGCCGCCTCCATGCAGTCGTACAGCGTCCAGATGTACGTGTAGAAGCGCGCGCCCGCGTCCTGGATGTCGAAGAGGACCGTGTCCACGCCCGAGGCGGTGAAGACGTCCGCGAGCGGCTGCCCGCTCTTGAGGTACGTGTCGTAGACCGGCAGCCCGGTCGCCGGGTCGTCGTAGCGCCCCTCGGAGCCGCCCGCCTGTGCGGTGCCCCGGAACCCGTGCTCGGGCCCGAAGACGGCGGTCAGGTCCACCCGTGCGTCCGGGTGCATCACGTCGACGACGTGCCGGACGTCGGCCGTGACGCCGGTCGGGTTGGTGACGATCCCGACCTTCTGGCCCCGCAGCAGGCGGTAGCCGTCGGCCGCCAGCCGGTCGAAGCCGGTGAGCACCCGGCCCCGCCCGTGCCCGGGGCCGCGTCCGGGGGCGGGCGACGCCGCGGCGGGACCGGCGCCCGCCGCCGTCGCCGCGAGCGCTCCCACGGCCAGCACACCACGTCGGGACAGGCTCATTGGGCTACCTCCATGATCGCGCCGACTGTCATGGCCACGCACGCTAGCGCGGGCCGGGGCCGCACGGAACGACCTGGACCGCGCCGATTCCCCCAGCCGGTCCCCGGGATCCGTACGGGCCCCGCCCGACCGCTCCCGACCCTTCCCGGATCACATACCGACCGGTTAGTCTGCCGGTGCAGCCGGATGGGAAGGGCGGGATGACGATGGGTACGGTGCAGGGCGCCGGCGTAGTGGTCACAGGGGCCGGAGGCGGCATCGGCGCCGCTCTGGCCCGCAGGTTCGCCGCCGGGGGTGCGCGGGTCGTCGTCAACGACCTCGATCCCGCCCGGATCGAACCGCTCGCGAAGGAGATCGGCGGCTTCGCCGTCGCCGGGGACGCCTCGGGCATCGTGGACGCGGCCCGGGAGGCGCTGGACGGCACGGTGGACGTCTACTGCGCCAACGCGGGCCTGGCCTCGCCCGGCGACGTGTTCGCCGACGAGGAGGTCTGGGCCGCCGCCTGGGACGTCAACGTGATGGCACACGTCCGCGCGGCCAGGGCCCTCCTGCCCGACTGGCTGGAGCGCGGCAGCGGCCGTTTCGTCACCACCGCCTCCGCCGCCGGGCTGCTGACGATGATCGGCGCGGCCCCGTACAGCGTCACCAAGCACGGGGCGGTCGCCTTCGCCGAGTGGCTCTCGCTCACCTACCGCCACCGCGGGATCAAGGTCCACGCGATCTGCCCGCAGGGCGTGCGCACCGACATGCTCACCGCCGCCGGTTCGGCCGGCGAGCTGGTCCTCGCCCCCGGGGCCGTCGAGCCGGAAGCCGTCGCCGACGCACTGTTCGAGGCGATGGACGCCGACCGCTTCCTGGTCCTGCCGCACCCCGAGGTCGGCCGCTACTACCAGGCCCGCGCGGCCGACCCCGACCGGTGGATGGGCGGTATGAACCGCCTCCAGCAGAAGTGGGAGGCGAGCGAGGCATGAGCGCCCCGACCCCGGCCACCCCGGACCCCGGCGGCTCGATCTACGCGGCCCAGCCGTGGCTCGCGCTGCTCAGCGACGCCCAGCGCGCCCCCGTCGCCCCGCCCGCGACCGTGCTGCACGCCTTCCGCGCCGCGGTGGGGCGCGCACCCGAGCACCCGGCCCTGGCCTACTTCGACGGCCGCCTGGGCTACCGCGAGACCGACGAGCTGTCCGACTCGGTGGCCGGGCACCTCGCCGCCCGGGGTCTGCGCCGCGGCGACCGGGTCGCGATCATGCTCCAGAACAGCCCGCACTTCGTCCTCGCGCTGCTCGGCGCCTGGAAGGCGGGCGCGACCGTCGTCCCGCTCAACCCGATGTACAAGTCCGGCGAGGTCGGCCACGTCCTCGCGGACGCCGGGGTCACCGCGCTGATCTGCTCGGACCGGGCGTGGGAGGCGTATCTGCGGGACACCGCGGCGGCGGCCCCGGACCTCACCGTGGTGCTCACCGCCTGCGAGCTGGACCTCCAGACCGTGAACGACCCCCGTGTCCTCGGCTTCGCACGGCTCCCGGCGCCCGGCCCGGACGACCTCGCCGACGACCTGCTCACCGCGGCCCGCGCCGGGAACCCGGCCCCGGACGGCCGGGAGCTCACCGCCGCCGACACGGCACTGATCAGCTACACCTCAGGGACCAGCGGCACCCCCAAGGGCGCGTTGAACACCCACGGCAACATCATGGTCAACGCCGAACGCCAGCGCGCAGGCCACCCGATCGCCGAGGGCTCCGCCTACTTCGCGCTCGCCCCGCTCTTCCACATCACCGGCATGGTCTGCCAGTTCGCCGCCTGCGTCACCAACGCGGGCACCCTCGTCCTGGCCCACCGCTTCGAGGCGGGCGTCGTCCTGGAGGCCTTCGCCGCCCACCGCCCCGCCTACACCGTGGGCCCGTCCACCGCGTTCATGGCGCTGGCCGCGCATCCGGACGCCACCCCGGACCACTTCGCCTCGTTCCGGGTGATCTCCTCCGGCGGCGCGCCCCTGCCGCCCGCGCTCGTGGAGAAGTTCCGCGCGGGCTTCGGCCCGTACATCCGCAACGGCTACGGCCTCACCGAGTGCACCGCCCCCTGCGCCTCGGTCCCGCCCGAGCACGAGGCCCCCGTGGACCCGGTCTCGGGCACCCTCTCCGTGGGTGTGCCGGGCCCCGACACCGTCGTACGCATCCTCGACGAGACGGGCCGGGAGGTCCCCTTCGGGGAGCAGGGCGAGATCGCGGTGCGCGGGCCCCAGGTCGTCTCCGGCTACTGGAACCTCCCCGAGGCCACGGCAGCCGCCTTCCCGGACGGCGAACTGCGCACCGGCGACATCGGCTTCATGGACGCGGCGGGCTGGCTGTACGTCGTCGACCGCAAGAAGGACATGATCAACGCCTCCGGGTTCAAGGTGTGGCCGCGCGAGGTGGAGGACGTCCTCCACACCCACCCGGCGGTGCGCGAGGCGGCCGTCGTGGGCGTGCCCGACGCGTACCGGGGGGAGACGGTCCGGGCGTACGTCAGCCTGCGTCCGGGGGCCGTCGTGGAGCCGGGCGAGCTGAGCGCGTACTGCGAGGAACGGCTCGCCGCGTACAAGTATCCGCGCGAGGTGGAGATCCTGGCCGAGTTGCCGAAGACGGCGAGTGGGAAGATCCTCAGGCGGGAACTGCGTTCCCCCCGTTAGAACAGCGTCGAAACAGTGCACGCACGGTACGAAAGGAAGGTGGCGGCTCATGGCCAAGGCGACGGATCAGAACGGCACTCCCGTCCCCCAGAGGCTGCTGGCCGCCGCCACCCGGCTCTTCGCCGAGCGCGGGTACGACCGCACCTCGGTCCAGGAGATCGTCGAGGCGGCGGGCGTCACCAAAGGGGCGCTCTACCACTACTTCGGCTCCAAGGAGGACCTGCTCCAGGAGGTCTACGCCCGGGTGCTGCGGCTCCAGCAGGAGCGGCTCGACGCCTTCGCGGACGCCGAGGCGCCCGTCGAGCGGCGGTTGCGCGACGCGGCGGCCGACGTGGTCGTCACGACCATCGACAACCTGGACGACGCGGCGATCTTCTTCCGCTCCATGCACCACCTGAGCCCCGAGAAGAACAAGCAGGTGCGCGTCGAGCGCCGCCGCTACCACGAGCGCTTCCGGGCGCTGATCGAGGAGGGCCAGCGCAGTGGCGTGTTCTCCTCGGCCACCCCCGCCGACCTGGTCGTCGACTACCACTTCGGCTCGGTCCACCACCTCTCCACCTGGTACCGCCCGGACGGCCCGCTCAGCCGCCAGGAGGTCGCCGACCACCTCGCGGACCTGCTGCTGCGGGCCCTGCGGCCGTAAGGGCGGTCCGCCGGCCGACGGACCGCGCTGCCCACGGGAGCGCCGACGTAGCGCTACCCACTGGCCCGCTCCGCCGGTCGGGGTGAGTCTGGATGTATGACGTATGTCCTGCCTCCCGATGAGGCGCCAGGGTTCACGGGCACAGCGCCGTCCGTTAATAGAACGGTCCTGTCCGGTTTCCGCTCTTGACGGAGCGCGGTCATTTCCTTGAGCATCGGTCACGCATTGCGCACCTCTGGGCCGCTTGTCCGGGCCCACGCTCCAGGACCCGGCCGGATCACCACGCGGCCGGGGACCCCCCGCACGTTCCGTCAGTCCCCAACGGAATCCGGAGCCCGTGAATGAAGCCGAATCGTTTCACCCTGCGCAGATCCCCGGCGGCCGCCCTGGCCGTCGCCCTCGCCGCCGTCCTCGGAGCCGGAGCCCCGGCCGCCCAGGCCGCCGGAGCGCCGTCGCCGACCACCGCCGTCGCCGCCCCCGACATCCCTCTGGCCAACGTCAAGGCCCACCTCACCCAGCTCTCGACCATCGCCGCGAACAACGGCGGCAACCGCGCCCACGGCCGCCCCGGCTACAAGGCGTCCGTCGACTACGTGAAGGCCAAGCTCGACGCGGCCGGATACACCACCACGCTCCAGCAGTTCACCTCCAACGGCGCCACCGGCTACAACCTGATAGCCGACTGGCCCGGCGGCGACCCGAACAAGGTCCTGATGGCCGGGGCCCACCTCGACTCGGTCTCCTCCGGCGCCGGGATCAACGACAACGGATCCGGCTCGGCCGGCGTCCTGGAGACCGCCCTCGCCGTCTCCCGCGCCCAGTACCAGCCCGACAAGCACCTGCGGTTCGCCTGGTGGGGCGCCGAGGAGCTGGGCCTGATCGGCTCGAAGTACTACGTCAACAACCTGCCGTCCGCCGAGCGTTCCAAGCTCTCCGGCTATCTCAACTTCGACATGATCGGCTCGCCCAACGCCGGCTACTTCGTCTACGACGACGACCCGGTCATCGAGAAGACCTTCAAGGACTACTTCGCGGGCCTGAACGTCCCCACCGAGATCGAGACCGAGGGCGACGGCCGCTCCGACCACGCCCCGTTCAAGAACGTCGGCGTCCCCGTCGGCGGACTCTTCACCGGCGCCGGCTACACCAAGTCCGCCGCCCAGGCGCAGAAATGGGGCGGGACCGCGGGGCAGGCCTTCGACCGCTGCTACCACTCGTCCTGCGACACCACGAGCAACATCAACGACACCGCCCTGGACCGCAACAGCGACGCCGCGGCCCACGCCGTCTGGACCCTGTCCTCCGCCGGCGAACCGCCCACCGGTGAGGGCGTGTTCAGCAACACCACCGATGTCGCCATCCCGGACGGGGGAGCGGCCGTGACCTCGCCGGTCTCGGTCACCGGACGGACGGGCAACGCCCCGGCCGCCCTCCAGGTCGGCGTCGACATCAAGCACACCTGGCGCGGCGACCTGGTCGTCGACCTGCTCGCCCCGGACGGCACCGCCTACCGGCTGAAGAACTCCAGCAGCGGCGACTCGGCCGACAACGTCATCACGACGTACACCGTCAACGCCTCCACCGAGGTGGCCAACGGCTCCTGGAAGCTCCGCGTCCAGGACATCGCCCGTCAGGACACCGGCTACATCGACAGCTGGAAGCTCACCTTCTGATTCCCGCCGCACGCGTACGGCCGCGGCCCCCTCCCGACGAGCACCTCGGGAGGGGGCCGCACCGCTGTTTCTCACACGTACCGCTTGATCTCCCGCCTCGCCAGCGACCGCTGGTGCACCTCGTCCGGCCCGTCCGCCAGCCGCAGCGTCCGCGCCGAGGCCCACAGCTCCGCCAGCGGGAAGTCCTGGCTCACCCCGCCCGCGCCGTACAGCTGCACCGCCGAGTCGAGGATGTCCACCACCGCGCGCGGGGTGGCGATCTTGATGGCCTGGATCTCGGTGTGCGCGCCCTTGTTGCCCACGGTGTCCATCAGCCAGGCCGTCTTCAGCACCAGCAGCCGCAACTGCTCCACCGTGACCCGGGCGTCCGCGATCCAGTTCCGCACGACGCCCTGCTGGGCGAGCGGCTTGCCGAACGCCGTACGCGCCACCGCCCGCCGGCACATCAGCTCGATGGCCCGCTCCGCCATCCCGATCAGCCGCATGCAGTGGTGGATCCGCCCCGGACCCAGCCGCGCCTGGGCGATGGCGAAGCCGCCGCCCTCCTCCCCGATCAGGTTCGACGCGGGCACCCGGACGTCGTGGAAGACGACCTCGGCGTGACCGCCGTGCGCGTGGTCCTCGTACCCGTACACCCGCATCGCGCGCCGCACCTCGACGCCCGGGGTGTCGCGCGGCACCAGGATCATCGACTGCTGGCGGCGGAGGTCCGCGCCGTCCGGGTCGGTCTTGCCCATCACGATGAAGACCGCGCAGTCCGGGTTCATCGCCCCGGAGATGTACCACTTGCGCCCGTTGACGACGTAGTCCCCGCCGTCCCGGGCGATCCGCGTCTCGATGTTCGTCGCGTCCGAGGACGCCACGTCCGGCTCCGTCATCGCGAACGCGGAGCGGATCTCCCCGGCCAGCAGCGGCTCCAGCCACTGCTTCTTCTGCTCGTCGGTGGCGAACTGGGAGAGGACCTCCATGTTCCCGGTGTCCGGGGCCGCGCAGTTCAGCGCGGTCGGCGCGAGATGCGGGGAACGCCCGGTGATCTCCGCGAGCGGGGCGTACTGGAGGTTGGTCAGCCCGGCCCCGTACTCCGCGTCCGGCAGGAAGAGGTTCCACAGCCCCTGCCGACGCGCCTCGGCCTTCAGCTCACCCACCACCGCCGGGGTGTCCCACGGGGAGGCGAGCCGGGCCCGCTGCTCCTCCGCGACCTCCTCGGCCGGATACACGTGCTCGTCCATGAACGCGAGCAGCCGGCTCCGCAGCTCCTCGGTACGGGCGTCGAATGCGAAATCCACGGGGTTCAGCCTTCCTGGAGGGTGGTGAGGCCGTGCTCGATGAAGACGGGGACCAGATCGCCGATCCGGTCGAAGCCCGCGCCGACGGTCTGGCCGAGGGTGTAGCGGTAGTGGATGCCCTCCAGGATCACGGCGAGCTTGAACCACGCGAACGCGGTGTACCAGGAGATGGCGGAGGTGTCCCGGCCCGAGCGGGCCGCGTAGCGCTCGATCAGCTCGGCGGGCGACGGATGCCCGGCCGCGCCGCTGGTGGTGGAGACGGGGGACTCCGGCAGGTCCAGGTCGGAGCTGTACATCACGAGCAGCCCGAGGTCGGTCAGGGGATCGCCGAGCGTGGACATCTCCCAGTCGAGGACGGCCTTGATCCGGTCGTCGGAGCCGAGCAGCACGTTGTCCAGGCGGTAGTCGCCGTGGACGACGGTGGGCGCGGGGGAGGAGGGCAGCCTGCGGCCGAGGGAGGCGTGGAGCTCGTCGATGCCCGCCAGGTCGCGGTTGCGGGAGGCGTCCAGCTGCTTGCCCCAGCGCCGCAACTGCCGGTCCAGGAAGCCCTCGGGCCGCCCGAAGTCCCCGAGCCCGACCGCCTCGGGGTCCACGGCGTGCAGGTCGACCAGGGTGTCGACGAGCCCGAGGACCGCCGCCCGGGTGCGCTCGGGGCCCAGCGGGGCGAGCTGCTCGGCGGTGCGGTACGGGGTGCCCTCGACGTACTCCATCACGTAGAACGGGGCGCCGATCACGCTGTCGTCCTCGCAGAGCAGCAGCGGCTCCGGCACCGGGACGGCGGTGGGGTACAGGCCGCTGATCACCCGGTGCTCGCGCGCCATGTCGTGCGCGGTGGCCAGCACATGGCCGAGCGGAGGTCTGCGCACCACCCACTGCCCCGTCCCGTCGCCGACGACGTACGTCAGGTTCGAGCGGCCGCCCTCGATCAGCCGCGCTTCGAGGGGTCCGCTCACCAGCCCCGGCCGCTCGCGGTCGAGATGGCCGCGCAGCAGCTCCGGGTCGAGACCTGGTGGGGGGACTGAGCTCATGGTGCGTACCTCCGGGCGACGGAACGAGGCGACTGGACGATCGGGAACCATGATGCCGACCAGTCGGTATGTCGTCCAGTGCCCTTCCGTGATCCGGCGGAGCGGACGCCCGCCCGACCCTGGCGGTGAATCGCATCCCTGAATAGAGTTCACGTATGAATACAGATGATCTGGTGATCGAAGGCGTCCGGCTCACCCCGGTCCTCGTGTCCGATCCGCCCCTGCTGAACACGCAGGGCGTCCACCAGCCGTACACCCCGCGCCTGATCGTGGAGGTCGTCACCCGGGGCGGAACGACCGGCGTGGGGGAGACCTACGGCGACGGCGCCTACCTGGAGCCCGCGCGCTCCCTCGCCGAGGCGCTCCCCGGCCGGGCGGTCACCGATCTGAACGGGCTCTTCGCCCTGGCCGAGGAGGTGTGCGGTGCGTCGCGCGCAGCCGACGACCGGGTCGACGCCGGAGGACTGCGCGGAGTCCGCAACGCCGAGAAGATCCGCCTCTCGGTCGTCTCCGCCTTCGAGGTCGCCTGCCTGGACGCCCTCGGCAGGGCGCGGGGACTGCCGGTCCACGCCCTGCTCGGCGGCAAGGTCCGCGACAGCGTCGAGTACAGCGCGTACCTCTTCTACCGCTGGGCCGCCCACCCCGGCGCGGGCGAGGCCGACGACTGGGGTGCGGCGCTCGACCCGGCGGGTGTCGTCGCCCAGGCCCGCCACTTCGCCGACACCTACGGCTTCGGCTCCTTCAAGCTCAAGGGCGGCGTCTTCGAGCCCGACCGGGAGATCGCCGCGATCCACGCCCTGGCCGAGGCGTTCCCGGGCCGCCCGCTGCGCCTGGACCCGAACGGCGCCTGGTCCGTCCCCACCTCGCTGTACGTCGCCGAGCGGCTGAAGGGCGTCCTCGAATACCTGGAGGACCCCACCAGCGGCACCGACGGTATGGCAGCCGTCTCGGCCGGGACCGACGTCCCGCTCGCCACCAACATGTGCGTCACCACCCTCGCCGAGATCCCCGAAGCCTTCGCCCGCGACGCCGTCCAGATCGTCCTGAGCGACCACCACTACTGGGGCGGACTGCACCGCACCCGGGAACTGGCGGGCATCTGCCGCACATTCGGCGTCGGAATCTCCATGCACTCCAACACCCACCTCGGCATCAGCCTCGCCGCGATGACCCACGTCGCCGCCACGGTGCCGGACCTCGGTCACGCCTGCGACAGCCACTACCCCTGGCAGACCGAGGACGTCATCACCGAGCGCCACACCTTCACCGGCGGGCGGCTGACCGTCTCCGACGCCCCCGGCCTCGGCGTCGAGCTGGACCGCGAGCGCCTGTCCGCCCTGCACCGGCGCTGGCTGGCGGACGAGACCCACCGCGAGCGCGACGACGCGGCGGCGATGCGCGCGGCGGACCCGGAGTGGACCACGCCGGCGGTCCCGCGCTGGTGAGAGGGGCCGGCCCCGGCCGTCCCCCTGAGTTGCGGCGGCCCCGGCCCGCACCGAAGGTCGAGGGATGAAGGCGATCAGCTACAGCGCGTACGGTTCCGCCGACGTCATGGAGTACGGCGAGCGGCCCGACCCCAAGGTCGGCCCCGACACGGTCCTGGTGAAGGTCCGGGCAGCCGCCGTCAACCCGGTCGACTGGAAGGCCCGCGAGGGCTACCTCCAGGGTGGCCTCGAAGCCGTCTTCCCGGTGATCCCCGGCTGGGACGTCTCCGGGGTCGTCGTGCAGCCCGGCGTCGCCGTCGACGAGTTCGCGGTCGGCGACGAGGTCATCGGCTACGTACGCGAGGACTTCCTCTCGCGCGGTACGTTCGCCGAGTACGTCGCCGCACCCGTGCGCACCCTCGCCCGCAAGCCCCTGAGCCTGAGCTTCGAGGAGGCCGCGGGCCTGCCGCTGGCCGGGCTGACCGCCTACCAGGTGCTGCACCGCACCCTGAAGATCCGCGACGGTGACACCGTCCTGGTCCACGCGGCGGCCGGCGGCGTCGGATCGCTCGCCGTCCAGATCGCCCGGCACGCCGGCTGCCGGGTGATCGGCACCGCGAGCCCCCGCAACCACGAGCACCTCCGCAGCCTCGGCGCGGAGCCCGTGGAGTACGGCGAGGGCCTCGTCGACCGGCTCCGCGCACTGGTCCCGGACGGCTTCGACGCCTCCTTCGACACGGTGGGCGGCGACGCGCTGCGCGCCAGTGCCGACACCCTCGCCCCGGGCGGCCGGCTCGCCTCCATCGCGGACGGCGAGGTCTTCTCCTTCGGCGGCCGCTACGCCTTCGTGCGCCCCGACGCCGACGACCTGGCCCAGGTCGCGGAACTGGCCGAACGGGGCATCCTCACCGTCCATGTGGACCGGGTGTTCCCGCTGGAGCGGGCCGCCGACGCGTACCGGCTCAACGAGGAGGGGCGGACCCGCGGCAAGATCGTGGTGACGGTGGACTGGGACGGCTGAGGGGCCCCGCCGGAGCCGGCCGGTCGCGGGTCTCCGGCCGGGCTCAGAACAGCATCGCCGCCGCGAACACCGCCAGCGCCACCGTGCACAGCGTCGCCGCCAGCGCCCCGCGCGGGGCGAGCGGCCCCGGCCGGGCCGCCTCCATCCGCAGCATCCGGCGGTGGGCCACCACGAGGAACCCCAGCCAGGCCAGCGCGCTCAGCGCCACCGCGACCAGCGCGGCCGGCGTCGTCCCGCCGTGCAGCGCCTGCCGCACCGCGAGCAGCGCGACGACCGTGGCGGACAGCGTCGTACGCCGCCAGGCCAGCCGCGTCCGCTCGGGCTGCAACCCGGGATCCCGGTCCACCGCCGCCGTCACACGCCCTCCCAGCCGAAGAGGACCACCACCACCATCGCCACGGCGACGACGGCGACCACGAGGCTCAGCAGCGTCGGGAACCGGGACACCGGCAGGTCCTCGCCCCGCCGCATCGCCCGCTCGCACCGCACCCAGTGGTTGACCGCCCGCAGCGCGCAGAGCACCCCGGCCGCGAGCAGCCCGAGCGCGAGCCCGGCCCGCACGCCCCACACCAGCTCCGGCAGGAACTGATCGACGGCGAAACCCCCGCCGATCAGGGCCAGCGCCGTCCGGATCCACGCGAGGAACGTCCGCTCGTTGGCCAGCGAGAACCGGTAGTCGGGGGTGTCCCCCTCCTCCCGGATCCGCTGCGGCGCGAACCACAGCCGTACGCTCTGCACGATCTTGTCCACACCTGGAACCCTAGAGGCTGCCCACCGATCGGGCCCGGTCAGCCCCGGTCAGCCCCGGTCAGCCCCGGTCGGATTCGTTCAGGGGCGTTCGGAGGTGTTCAGGGCGTCCGGTCCCGGTCAGGCAGCCCGGAACTCCCGCAGCCGCCGGTACGCCTCCACCCCGTCCGGCACCCAGGGCCACGCGTCGAGCCGCCGCTCCAGCTCCGCGTCGTCCAGGAACGTGTGCCAGGCGACCTCCTCCACCTGCGGGGCCACCGGCAGCTCGCACCGCACCCGGTAGACGGCGGACCACCAGGTGTGCCCGGTGTCCGCGTCGGCGTAGAGGAACCGGAACAGCGGCTCGGGCCGCGGCAGACCCGAGACTCCCAGCTCCTCCTCCGCCTCGCGCAGCGCCGCCTCGTCGTACGACTCGCCCGCGCCCACCACCCCGCCGACGAACATGGCGTAGTGCGAGGGGAAGAGCAGCTTCGTGGGCGTACGCCGATGGACGAAGACCCGCCCGTCGGCGTCGCGCGCCTCGATGAAGACACAGCGGTGCCGCAGCCTCCGCGCGGTCGCCTCACCACGTGGAGCCTGCCCGATGACCTCGTCGTTCTCGTCGACGATGTCCAGGATCTCGTCAGAGGGCGTCATGCGTTTCATCCAACAGCACCCGGATGGTTGACGTGGCACCGGCTGGTATCCAAGATCTGACGCACGAGTAACTTGCTTGAACGTTTCGCCGACGTGGTGGACCGACCTCCCTCGCCCGCCCCCGAGCCACCCCGACAGGATGGAACCCATGGCGTACGACGCTGATGTGATCGTGATCGGGGCGGGACTCGCCGGGCTCGTGGCCACCGCCGAACTGGTCGACGCCGGCCGGTCCGTGATCCTCCTCGACCAGGAGCCCGAGCAGTCCATCGGCGGCCAGGCGCACTGGTCCTTCGGCGGCCTCTTCCTCGTCGACTCGCCCGAACAGCGCCGGCTGCGGATCAAGGACAGCCGGGAGCTGGCCCTCCAGGACTGGTACGGCACGGCGGGCTTCGACCGCGAGGAGGAGGACCGCTGGCCGCGGAAGTGGGCCGAGGCGTACGTCGACTTCGCCGCGGGCGAGAAGCGCTCCTGGCTGCACCAGCAGGGGCTGCGCATCTTCCCGGTCGTCGGCTGGGCGGAACGCGGCGGTTACGACGCGACGGGCCACGGCAACTCCGTACCCCGCTTCCACATCACCTGGGGCACCGGCCCCGGCGTCGTCGCCCCCTTCGAGCGGCGGGTCCGCGAGGGCGTCGCCAAGGGGCTCGTCCAGCTCAGGTTCCGCCACCGGGTCACCGGCCTCGCCCGTACCGCCGGGGCGCTCGACACGGTCACCGGCGAGATCCTGGAGCCCAGCGCGGCGGAGCGGGGCACCGCGAGCGGCCGGGAGGTCGCCGGCGCCTTCGAGCTGAAGGCCCAGGCGGTGATCGTCACCTCCGGCGGCATCGGCGGCAACCACGACCTGGTCCGCTCCCAGTGGCCCGAGCGCCTGGGCACCCCGCCCGAGAAGATGCTCTCCGGGGTGCCCGCGCACGTCGACGGGCTGATGCTCGGCATCGCCGAGCAGGCGGGCGCGCACCACATCAACCGCGACCGGATGTGGCACTACACCGAGGGCATCGAGAACTGGAACCCGATCTGGGCCGAGCACGGCATCCGGATCCTGCCCGGCCCCTCGTCCCTCTGGCTCGACGCGCGCGGCAAGCGGCTGCCCGTCCCGCTCTTCCCCGGCTTCGACACGCTCGGCACCCTCGAACACATCATGCGCTCCGGCCACGGCTACACCTGGTTCGTGCTCAACCAGCGCATCATCGGCAAGGAGTTCGCGCTCTCCGGCTCCGAACAGAACCCCGACCTGACCGGCAAGTCGGTCCGCGACGTGATCGGCCGGGCCCGCGCGGACGTGCCCGCACCGGTCAAGGCGTTCATGGACCACGGTGTCGACTTCGTCGTCGAGAAGGACCTCGGCGCGCTGGTCCGGGGCATGAACGCGGTCACCGGCGAGGACCTCGTCGACGAGGAGAGCCTGCGCCGCGAGATCACCGCCCGGGACCGCGAGATCGCCAACCCCTTCACCAAGGACCTCCAGGTCACCGCGATCCACGGGGCCCGCGCCTACCTCGGCGACCGCCTCATCCGCACCGCGAAGCCGCACCGCGTCCTCGACCCGGCGGCGGGCCCGCTGATCGCCGTCCGCCTCAACATCCTCACCCGCAAGTCCCTGGGCGGCCTGGAGACGGACCTGTCCTCCCGCGTCCTGACCGCGGAGGGCACCCCCCTTCCCGGCCTGTACGCGGCGGGCGAGGCCGCAGGCTTCGGCGGCGGCGGAGTCCACGGCTACCGCTCCCTGGAGGGCACGTTCCTGGGCGGCTGCATCTTCTCCGGCAGGGCGGCGGGCAGGGCGGCGGCGGAGGCACTGTAGGCGGGCCCGCGTTCGCGGCCCCTCCGGCGATCGAGGAGCGGGGGCCGGGGCGGAGCCCGGCGGTCAGACCAGCCGCTCGACCACCCGGAACCGCTCCGCGACGATCAGCGTCCCGTCGTCCACCGTGAACCCCGGATCCCCCAGCGCCTCCCGCATCTCCTCGCCGTGCCAGAACCGCTCGTGCCCCGCCCGCCACTCGGCGACCGACCGGTATCCCTCGCCCTCGTCGAGCGCGTGCTGGAGATCCACCTCCCCCAGGGGCAGCACCCGTACGTCGGTCAGCTCCAGCACCGCCACCTCCCGCCCCTCCGAGTCGATCAGCGCGGACCGTTCGCCCACGGGGGGCAGCTCCTCCCGCTCCTGTTCGTACTCGGCCAACAGCCCGGAGGTGGACACCTTTTCGCCGGCGAGGACCGCCGCCACCAACCGGTCGCGCAGCGGCCCGGGAAAGGCGAGAAGGAAGGGGCTGAGGGGTTCGCGAGGTTCCATGTCCTCAGTGTGTCAGGCGCCACTCCGCACCCGCCGACCCCGCCGCACGCTGTGCGAACACCACACCCGACGGGCTGTGTTCCAGCCAAGTAGGCTAAAAGTGAACAGAGTTGACATCAGGCGCCTCTTGACGGGGAGCATGGCCTACCGCTTTGCTGTGCGCGATCATCCGCTCGCACACCGCATCGAAAGAAGCCCGCGGCATGCCCCCGCCTCCGCCGCCCCTGGGCCGCTCCCGTCGTCGGGGCGGCCGCCCGGACCACGTCTTCGACCCGGCCCTCGACGACGACGAACTCATCGCCGCACGCGGCCGGTTCGTCCAGGGCCGATGGTCCGAGGCCCGCACCCTGCTGGTGGGCACCGGACGGGACTGGGACCGCCGCGGACATCGCTTCCTGGCCCTCGCCGAGACCTCCTCCGCCGTGGACTGGGCCGGCGACTGGCTGCTCGTCGAACCCGAGAGCGCCGACGCCGCCACCCTTCTCGGCTGCGCCCGCGTCGTCCGCGCGCTGCGGCCCAAGGCCAAGGCGAACGACGCCGCCCGCGCCCGCGAGGCGTGCCTCGCCGCCGCCCGCCTCGTCCCCGACGACCCCACCCCCTGGCTCGCGCTGCTCCTCCTGGACCGGGGCCGCGACGACGGGGCGGACGAGACCGGCAGGCTCTTCGAGGAGGTGCGCTCGCGTCACCCCGACCACCATCACGCCCACCATGTGATGACCGCTCTGCTGGCCGAGAGCAACCCCGCCAGCGGCCACGACCCTCTCCACGAGGTGTACGACTTCGCCGCCTGGGCCGCCGAACTGGCCCCTGCGGATTCCCCGTTGGCCGTTCTCCCGGTCATCGCCCACGCCGAGCGCTACCGCGTCCTGGTCGCCGCCGGCATCGAGTCCAGGGACCCGGCCGCCTCCGAGCACTGGTCCGGACGCCGGGCCCGCCAGGTGATGAAGGCCGCCTTCGACTGGTGGCTGGAGTGGGAGCGCGAGGACCACCCGCGCCACCGTCTCGACCTGAACTTCCTGGCGCACGCCAAGGTCTGCGAGGGACGGCCCGCCGAGGCCGCCGCCCTCTTCCACCGCATAGGCCCGTACGCCACCGCCGCGCCCTGGTCGTACGCGGGCCGGGAGCCGCACGCCGCGTTCGTCGCCGCGCGCGCCTACGCGCTCGGCACCCCGTGAAGCACGAAAGGCACCACCCCACCACGAAGAAGGGATCCATCCCGCCATGTCGAGGGGCAGTTCATCCATCAGCGAGACCGGCACCACGTCGGGGAGGGCCGACACCGGCGGGATCAACACCTACAAGGGCGAGGAACGAGCCCTGCGGGCGGACCGGCTCGGCACCCCCGGCCTCCTGCTGTCGGTCGTCGCGGCCAGCGCCCCCCTGATGGTGGTCGCCGGAGTGATGCCCACGGTCTTCGGCGTGATGGGCATCGTCGGCCAGCCGCTGCTCTACATCATCCTGGGCGTCGTCCTGATGCTGTTCGGCGTCGGCTACGCGGAGATGAGCCGGCACGTCCACAACGCCGGCGCGTTCTACGCGTACATCGCCCGGGGGCTCGGCCCGACCGCCGGCGCCGGCGCCTCGCTCGTGGCGCTGGTGGCGTACAGCGCGATGCAGGTCGGCATCTACGGAATCCTCGGCTTCGAGGTCTCCGGCATCTTCGCCACGTATCTCGACATCGAGCTGGCGTGGTGGATCCCGGCCCTGGTCGCGGCGGCCGTCGTCGGCGTCCTCGGCTGGCTGAAGATCGACCTCAACGCCAAGGTGCTCGGCGTCCTGCTGGTCATCGAGTGCGCGCTCGTCGTGATCTTCGACATCGCCGCCGTGAGCAAGCCCGGCCCGGAGGGCCTGTCGCTGCACGCCTTCAACCCCGAGACCCTCACCGGCGCCGGGCTCGGCACCGCGCTCTGCTTCTGCATCGCCGCGTTCGTCGGCTTCGAGCAGGCCCCGGTGTACGCGGAGGAGACCAGCCGACCGCAGATCGTGGTGTCCCGGGTGATGTTCCTCGCGGTGGGCTACGCCGCGCTGTTCCTGGCGATCAGCTCCTGGGCCCTCACCGTCGCCGCCGGACCCGGATCCATCGCCGACACCTCCCTCAAGGAGGGCCCCGGCATGCTGTTCGGCCTCACCGAGGCGCGGCTCGGCTCCACCTTCACCGACGTCCTGCACATCCTCTTCGTCACCGGGATGTTCGCCGCGCTCCTCAGCTTCCACAACGTCGTCGCCCGCTACGCGTTCGCGATGGGCCGCGAGGGCCTGCTGCCCTCCCGCTTCGGCCGCACCAACCGGGCGAGCGGCGCCCCCGGCACCGGCTCGCTGCTCCAGACCGCCGTCTCCGTGGTGATCATCCTGGCGTTCGCGTTCACCGACGACAACCCGGTCGGCGACCCCACCGCGCCCGTCCTGCGGCTGTTCACCTGGATGGGCAACGTCGGCGCGCTCGGCGTCATCCTGCTGATGGCCGCCGCCTCCTTCGCCGTCATCGCCTTCTTCGTCAAGCGTGGAGCCGGCCGCGCGCAGGCCCCGCGCCTGGTGGCCTCCGGCCTCGCCGGACTCGCACTCCTGTCGATCGCCGTCTTCACCGTCCGCGACTTCGACGTCCTCGTCGGCTCCGGCACCGGCTCGGCCCTCAACTGGCTGCTGCCGGGCGTGATCATCCTGGCGCTCGTCGGAGGCCTCGTGTACGGGGCGGTGCTGCGCTCGGTCAAGCCCGAGGTGCACGCCCGCATCGGCCTCGGCAACGAGGCGTTCCAGCTGGAGAAGGCGGCCGAGAGCGAGTCGGCCCGCCGCTGACGGCCCCCGCGGTCACGCGGAACGCCCGCCCCGGTGCCGTACCGGGGCGGGCGTTCCGCGTGACCGCGGGGGAGGGGCTACAGCAACAGCGACAGCAGCAGGATGAAGGCCATGGCCACCACGGAGATGATCGTCTCCATCACCGACCAGGTCTTCACGGTCTGGCCGACGTCCATGCCGAAGTACTCCTTCACCAGCCAGAACCCGGCGTCGTTGACATGGCTGAAGAACAGCGAACCGGCGCCGACGGCCAGCACCAGCAGGGCCGCGTGCGAGGTCGACATGTCGGCGGCCAGCGGGGCGACCAGACCGGCGGCCGAGATGGTGGCGACGGTGGCCGAGCCGGTGGCGAGGCGGATCGCGACGGCGATCAGCCAGCCGAGCAGCAGGGCCGGGATCGACCAGTTCTCGGAGAACTCCAGGATCATCTGGCCCACCCCGGCGTCGATCAGCGTCTGCTTGAAGCCGCCGCCCGCGCCGACGATGAGCAGGATCCCGGCGATCGGGGCGAGGGACTTCTCCACGGTGCCGGCGAGCCGGTCCTTGGTGAACCCGGCCGCCCGGCCCAGCGTGAACATCCCGACGAGGACGGCCGCGAGCAGGGCGATCAGCGGCGAGCCGATGACCGCGGTGACCTTCTGGAGACCGTTCTCGGGGTTGTCGACCACGATCTCGACGAGCGCGTTCAGCAGCATCAGGACGACCGGCAGCAGGATGGTCGCCAGGGTCGCGCCGAAGCTCGGACGGCGGTCCAGGTCCTCGGAGGGGCGCTGCGGGATCATGTTCTCCGGCGGCTTGATGTCCACCCAGCGCGCGGCGTAGCGGGAGAAGACCGGACCGGCGATGATCACCGTCGGGATGGCGACCAGCACGCCGAGCGCCAGCGTCACGCCGAGGTTGGCGTCCAGGGCGTCGATCGCGACCAGCGGGCCGGGGTGCGGCGGGATCAGCCCGTGCATCACGGAGAGTCCGGCCAGCGCGGGGATGCCGATCCGCATCAGGGAGTAGTTGCCGCGCTTGGCGACGAGCAGGACGACCGGGATCATCAGCACGATCCCGACCTCGAAGAACAGCGGCAGACCGATGATCGAGGCGATCAGCACCATCGCCCAGGGCATGACCCGGCCGCTGGCCTTCGCGAGGATGGTGTCGACGACCTGGTCGGCCCCGCCCGAGTCGGCGAGCAGTTTGCCGAGGATCGCGCCGAGCGCGATCAGGACGCCCACGCCCGCGACGGTGGAGCCGAGGCCCGCGGTGAAGCTGAGGATCGTGTCGGCCGGGGCGGCTCCCGCGAAGGAGCCGAGCGCCAGCGAACCGATGGTCAGCGCCAGGAACGCGTGCATCTTGAGCTTGGTGATGAGGAGAACGATGACGGCGATGCCCGCCAGGACGGCGATGCCCAACTGAGCGTTGCCTGCCGAGGTGATCGGTTCGGCGGCGTCCGCTGCCAGCATCTCGACGCTGAGACTGGTCACGGTGATGGTCCTTAACTATCGAGCCGGCGCAGCGCGGCGACGGCTCGGCGGGTGATTTCCTCGGGAGTGCCGGACACGTCGACGCTCACCCCGGCCTCGTCGGCCTGGAGCGGCTGCAGCGTCGCGAACTGCGAGTCGAGCAGCGCGGTGGGCATGAAGTGGCCCTTGCGGTCCGCCATCCGCTCCTCGATCAGCGCCCGGTCACCGGTCAGATGCAGGAAGACGGCGTCCGGCGCCCCGTCCCGCAGCCGGTCCCGGTAGACGCGCTTGAGCGCGGAGCTGGAGACGACCCCGCCGACCCCGGCCCGTCCGTGCGCCCACGCGCCGATGGCGTCCAGCCAGGGCCACCGGTCGTCGTCGTCCAGGGGGGTGCCGGCCGACATCTTGGCGATGTTCGCCGGGGGATGGAAGTCGTCGCCCTCGGCGTACGGAACGCCGAGCTCGGCGGCGAGCAGGGGACCGATCGTGGTCTTGCCGGTTCCTGCTACGCCCATCACCACGACGACGTGGGGGGTGCTCATGGGGGGTGCCGTGTTCATGGAGGTGTCTCGCTGTCTTCTTCGACATCGGTCCGTCGCGCTACTGAAACCTATTAGGTACGACTTATTCAAGAGTCTGTGACGTAAACGTCGTACTTATTGTTCCCGAGGGTCTCCCCGTAGGCTTGACCCATGACCACACAGAGCCAGGGGCTGCATACGCATGTGCTGGACACCCTGGGTCTGGAGATCTCCTCCGGCCAGTGCCCGCCCGGCAGCGTCCTGCGCACCGACGAGCTGGCCCAGCGCTTCGACGTCTCCCGTACGGTCGTGCGCGAGGTGGTCCGGGTCCTGGAATCGATGCACCTGGTCGAGTCCCGCCGCCGCGTCGGTGTGACGGTCCGCCCCACCGAGACCTGGAACGTCTACGACCCCCAGGTCATCCGCTGGCGCCTGGCCGGCGCCGACCGCCCCCGCCAGCTGCGCTCCCTCACCGTGCTGCGCTCCGCGATCGAGCCGGTCGCGGCGGGCCTCGCCGCCCGCCACGCCACCGCCGCGCAGTGCGCCGAGCTCACCGAACGCGCCCTCGGCATGGTCGCCACCTCGCGCGGCCAGCAGCTGGAGGGCTACCTCGAACACGACATCGCCTTCCACCGGATCGTCCTCAACGCCTCCGGCAACGAGATGTTCGCCCGGCTCGGGGACGTCGTCGCCGAGGTCCTCGCGGGCCGCACCCACCACCAGGTGATGTTCGAGGACCCCGACCCGGCCGCCGTCACCCTCCACGTCCGCCTCGCCGAGGCGGTCCGCGAGGGCGACCCGGACGCCGCCGAACGGATCACCAAGGAGATCGCGGTCGGCGCCCTGCACGAGCTGGACGTCCTCGCCCCGTAGCGGGTCCCCCAAGGCGTACGGTTGGCCGCGATCGATCATCGCGAAAGCTCAGGAACAGGGAGAGCACGGTTATGGCGCAGCAGGTGCAAGGGGTCATCGCACCGGGGAAGAACGAGCCGGTCAGGGTCGAGACGATCGTGATTCCGGACCCCGGCCCCGGCGAGGCGGTCGTGAAGATCCAGGCGTGCGGCGTCTGCCACACCGACCTGCACTACAAGCAGGGCGGCATCAACGACGAGTTCCCCTTCCTCCTCGGCCACGAGGCCGCGGGCGTCGTGGAGTCCGTCGGCGAGGGCGTCACGGACGTCGCCCCCGGCGACTTCGTCGTCCTCAACTGGCGTGCCGTGTGCGGCCAGTGCCGCGCCTGTCTGCGCGGCCGCCCCTGGTACTGCTTCGACACCCACAACGCCAAGCAGAGGATGACCCTGCTCGACGGCACGGAGCTGTCGCCCGCGCTGGGCATCGGCGCGTTCGCCGAGAAGACCCTCGTCGCCTCCGGCCAGTGCACCAAGGTCGACCCCGAGGTCTCCCCGGCCGTCGCCGGGCTGCTCGGCTGCGGCGTCATGGCGGGCATCGGCGCCGCCATCAACACCGGCCAGGTCGGCCGGGGCGACTCCGTCGCCGTCATCGGCTGCGGCGGCGTCGGCGACGCGGCGATCGCCGGGTCCCGGCTGGCCGGCGCGGCGAAGATCATCGCGGTCGACATCGACGACCGCAAGCTGGAGACGGCGAAGAAGATGGGCGCCACCCACACCGTCAACTCCCGCTCCACCGACCCGGTGGAGGCCATCCGCGCCCTCACCGACGGCAACGGCGCCGACGTCGTCATCGAGGCCGTCGGCCGCCCGGAGACCTACCAGCAGGCCTTCTACGCCCGCGACCTCGCCGGCACGGTCGTCCTCGTCGGCGTCCCCACCCCGGACATGAAGCTCGAACTGCCGCTCCTGGACGTCTTCGGCCGCGGCGGCTCGCTCAAGTCCTCCTGGTACGGCGACTGCCTGCCCTCCCGCGACTTCCCGATGCTCGTCGACCTCCACCAGCAGGGCCGCCTCGACCTCGCCGCGTTCGTCACCGAGACCATCGGTCTGGGCGACGTCGAGCAGGCCTTCGCCCGGATGCACGACGGCGACGTCCTCCGCTCGGTGGTGGTCTTCTGATGACCGCCCGCATCGACCACCTGGTCACCTCCGGCACCTTCGCCCTCGACGGCGGCGAGTGGGACGTCGACAACAACGTCTGGATCGTCGGCGACGACACCGAGGCGATCGTCATCGACGCCGCCCACGACGCCGCCGCCATCGAGGCCGCGCTCGGCGGCCGTACGCTGCGTGCCATCGTCTGCACCCACGCGCACAACGACCACGTCGACGCCGCGCCCGCCCTCGCGGACGCCACCGGCGCCCCGATCCTGCTGCATCCGGACGACCTGCCGCTCTGGCAGCAGACCCACCCGGACCGCGCCCCCGACGGCCCCCTGGCCGACGGCCAGGAACTGACCGTCGCGGGCACCACGCTCACGGTCCTGCACACCCCGGGCCACGCCCCCGGCGCGGTCTGCCTGTACGCCCCCGGGCTGGGTACGGTCTTCACCGGCGACACCCTCTTCCAGGGCGGTCCCGGCGCCACCGGCCGGTCCTTCTCGTCGTTCCCGACGATCATCGACTCGATCCGGGACCGGCTGCTCACCCTGCCCGGCGACACCGCCGTCCGCACCGGCCACGGCGACCCCACCTCCATCGGCGCGGAGGCCCCGCAGCTCGACGAGTGGATCAAGCGCGGCCACTGAGCGCCGCGCGCCTCACCCCTCCGGCCAGGCGGAGAGCCGCAGCCCGCTCGTGAAGCGGCGCGGCTCCCCGCCGACCGGATCGGTGAACTCCAGCACCCGGGCCAGCAGCTGCAACGGCCGCGAGAAGTCGTCGGCGGCCCCTTCCTCCTCCACCACCGGATACAGCGGATCGTGGACGATCGGCAGCCCCAGCGCGTTCATGTGGACCCGCAGCTGATGGGTCCGCCCGGTGGCCGGCAGCAGCCGGTAGCGCCCGGTCCCGCCCCGGTGCTCCAGCAGCTCCACCCGGCTCTCGCTGTTCGCCTCGCCCGGCTCCTCACGGGCGGCGAGCACCCCGCGCTCCTTCACGATCCGGCTCCTCATGGTCCGGGGAAGGACGAGCTCCGGATCGTACGGGGCCACCGCCTCGTACTCCTTCCGCACCAGCCGGTCCCGGAACAGCGTCTGGTACGCGCCCCGGTCCGCGGGCCGCACCACGAACAGCACGAGCCCCGCGGTCAGCCGGTCCAGCCGGTGCGCGGGCTGGAGCGCCGGCAGATCCAGCTCCCGCCGCAGGCGGGCCACCGCGGTCTCGGTGATGTGCCGCCCCCGGGGCACGGTCGCCAGGAAGTGCGGCTTGTCGGCGACGACGAGCCGCTCGTCCCGGTACACGACGCCGACCGGGAACGGCACCGTCTCCTCCGGTGCGAAGTCCCGGTGGAACCAGAGACACCGCCCCGCGGTATACGGCTCGTCACCCCGCACGGCGACCCCGTCGGCCCCCACGAACCGCCCGGCCGCCAGCATCTCCGCCACCCGGGCCGCCCCGATCGCTCCGCCGAACCGCCCGACGAGATGGTCCCCGACACGGCCCCAGAGCCCTGCGGGATCCTCCGGCAACCGCACCCGCACCGCGTCGATCCCGTGCCGCTGGGGGAGCGGCGCGGGAGGCGGCTTCCTGCGGCCTCGCATCGTCGCCCCTCTCCGTGGTCGCCCGGTGACGCAAAAGAGCCCCACCGAAGTGGGGCTCCTGCTGGTGTCCGAGGGGGGACTTGAACCCCCACGCCCGATAAAGGGCACTAGCACCTCAAGCTAGCGCGTCTGCCATTCCGCCACCCGGACAAGGTGTCTGTCTCGCGGGCCGTGCCCGTTCCGACGTGGAAAACCATAGCAAACATTCGAGGGTGCTCGATCACGCCCCGATGGCTGTGAACGGTGCGTGACGGGGGGTGCGCGGCCTTGGGCGCGGGCCATGGGCGCGGGAGGATGAAGAGGAGCACCACAGCGACAGCGGAAGGAATCAGCGTGAGCGAGAGCAGCACGGGCAAGGCCGTCACCGGTGGCAACGCCGAGAGGGAGGTCGTCGACCTCTGTCGTGACCTGATCCGGATCGACACCAGCAACTACGGCGACCACTCCGGCCCCGGTGAGCGGCTCGCGGCCGAGTACGTCGCGGAGAAGCTCGCGGAGGTCGGCCTGGAGCCGCAGATCTTCGAGTCGCACAAGGGCCGGGCCTCCACGGTCGCCCGGATCGAGGGCGAGGACCCCTCCCGCCCGGCGCTCCTCATCCACGGGCACACCGACGTCGTCCCGGCCAACGCGGCGGACTGGACGCACGACCCGTTCTCCGGGGAGATCGCGGACGGCTGCGTCTGGGGCCGGGGCGCGGTCGACATGAAGGACATGGACGCGATGACCCTCGCGGTCGTCCGCGAGCGCATGCGGACAGGACGCAAGCCCCCGCGCGACATCGTGCTCGCCTTCCTCGCGGACGAGGAGGCCGGCGGGACGTACGGGGCGCGCTACCTCGTCGACAACCACCCCGGGCTCTTCGAGGGCGTCACCGAGGCGATCAGCGAGGTCGGCGGCTTCTCCTTCACCGTCAACGAGAACCTGCGGCTGTATCTGGTGGAGACGGCCCAGAAGGGCATGCACTGGATGAAGCTGACCGTGGACGGCACCGCCGGACACGGATCGATGATCCACAAGGACAACGCCATCACGGAGCTGTCCGAGGCGGTCGGCCGCCTGGGGCGGCACAAGTTCCCGGTGCGGGTCACCAAGACGCTGCGGCACTTCCTGGACGAGCTCTCCGACGCGCTGGGCACCGAGCTGGACCCGGAGAACATGGACGAGACGCTCGCCAAGCTCGGCGGCATCGCCAAGCTCATCGGCGCCTCCCTCCAGAACACCGCCAACCCCACGCAGCTCGGCGCCGGCTACAAGGTCAACGTCATCCCGGGGCAGGCGACCGCCCACGTCGACGGCCGGTACCTGCCCGGTTACGAGGAGGAGTTCCTGGCGGACCTGGACCGCATCCTCGGGCCCAACGTCCGGCGCGAGGACGTGCACGCGGACAAGGCCCTGGAGACCACGTTCGACGGCGCTCTGGTCGACGCCATGCAGACCGCGCTGGTCGCCGAGGACCCCATCGCCCGTGCCGTGCCGTACATGCTCTCGGCCGGCACCGACGCCAAGTCCTTCGACGACCTGGGCATCCGGGGCTTCGGCTTCGCTCCGCTGAAGCTGCCGCCGGAGCTGGACTTCGCCGGGATGTTCCACGGCGTCGACGAGCGGGTCCCGGTCGACGGCCTGCAGTTCGGCGTGCGGGTGCTCGACCGGTTCATCGACCACTCCTGACCGCTCCGTGACCGATTCACCGCTGATTCGTCCACCTGTGCGGACATGTCCGAACGAGTGAAACGAGCCGTTCACACGTAGCCCCGGGAAATCCTCCTCGTTACAAGGTTTGCGGTCCGCGGCTGGGACCGCATTTTCCAACTAGGAGGAATCATGATCAAGAAGGTCGTCGCAGTTGCGGCTGCTACGGGTGGCCTCGTTCTCGCGGGTGCGGGCATGGCTTCCGCCGACGCGGGCGCCCAGGGTGCTGCCATCGGCAGCCCCGGCGTGCTCTCCGGCAACGTCGTCCAGGTTCCGGTCCACGTGCCGATCAACCTGTGCGGCAACACGGTCTCCGTGATCGGTCTGCTGAACCCCGCCTTCGGCAACACCTGCGTCAACGCCTGACGTTGAACGTCGACCCGTAAGGGTTTGAGCTCGACCGGTCCCGGAGTGCACTCCATGCACTCCGGGACCGTTCGGCATTCGGCTCCCGCACGGTCATGTCCGGGGGCTTTTCGGAAGCCAGAAGGCAGGAAACGAACCTATGCGACAGGTCACTCGTAAAGGCCTGATCACCATGGCGGCTGCGGGCGGAGTGCTCGCGCTGAGTGGCGGATACGCCCACGCCGACTCCGGGGCGGCCGGTACCGCCTCCGGCTCACCGGGCGTGCTGTCCGGCAACTCGGTCAGCGTCCCGATCGACATCCCGGTCAACGCCTGCGGCAACTCCGCCAGCGTCGGCGGTCTGCTCAACCCCGTCTTCGGCAACGACTGCGGAAACGGATCAGCAGAATCCGACCACTCCGGGAACCGCTCGGCGGCTCCCCAGGAGCGCTCCGTCCAGGGAAGCTCCGGAAACGGCGCCCGGGCCGGCGACACCACCGCCTCGGACGGGCACTCCGACGCGTCGGACCGGTACTCCGAGCCCGGCACCGGCCGTCACCGGGCCCCGGGCGGCGGCGCCACGGCCGAGGGGATCGCCCAGGGCTCGCCCGGCATCCTCTCCGGCAACCTGATCCAGGCGCCGATCGACATCCCCGTGAACCTCTGCGGGAACAGCGTCACCGTCGTCGGTCTGCTGAACCCCGTCTTCGGCAACAGCTGCTCCAACGACGCCGAGGTTCCGCCCCCGCCGCCCGAGCAGCCGGAGAAGCCCCCGGTCACGCCGGAGAAGCCGGTCACCCCGCCGGCCAACCAGCCGCCCGAGCCGAATGTCCCCGAGACCCAGCACATCCCCGGGGAGCAGCTCGCGCAGACCGGTGGGGGCGGGCTCGAACTGCTCATCCCGGCCAGTGCCGGACTGCTGCTCGCCGGCGCCGGATCGGTTCTCTACCGCCGCTCGCGCAGCGCCGCCTGATCCGGGCGGGCGCACCACGGCACAGCCCGGGTGAGGGAGCGGGCCCCGCGGCCACGGGGCCCGCTCCCTGTCACCAGGTGGCCCGCAGCTGACGGATGATCCGTCTGCGCAGCCGCACCCTGCGGCTGCCGTCCCTGCGGAGCGTCAGGCGGTCCAGTTCCCAGTGTCCGTACTCGGCGTGGTCGGTCAGGAGTCGGGCCGCTTCCTTGCGGGAGACCCCGCGCGGCACGTACACGTCGACGAATTCGTATTCCGGCATCGCATCTATTGTGCGGGCAGAGCCCCGGTACGGATAGCGTCTGCACTATGTCTGATGCTGCGCAGCCCACCGCTGCCGAGGTACGCGCCGCCGCCGAGGCGGTCAAAGCCGCGATCGACCGTCACCTCGGCGCGGTCGAACGCCGCACCGGGGACGACGACCCCGCCGTCTACGACGCGTTCAACGCCCTTGCCGCTGCCGCCGAGGTCTACGACGAACTCCTCTACGAGCGCTACGACGAAGTCACCCCCTTCGAGATCCCCGGCGCGGACGACTCCCTGCCTCCCTACGCCGGTCCCGCCGAGCCCAGCGCGCTCAGCGTTCTGATCCGGCGCGACTACGTGGTCGCGGAGCCCCCGCGGCTGCTCGCACAGGCTCAGCGCCTCGCCGACCTCGACGCGGGTCCGGGCGGCGGGCAGGGCACGGCCCCGGTGGTCGGCACCAGTGTCCACGCCGCGCTCGGCGTGCTCTTCGGCGAGTACGAACCGGACGAGATCGCCTCCCGGCACAAGGAGTTCGGCCTGGAGGAGGGCGACTCCACCCTCTGGGTCTCGGCCGGGGAAGCGCCGCCGGAGCCGGGGGAGTGGCTCGGCGCCCCGTTCGAGGACGCCGACCCCGAACTGGTGGTCTGCCGCTTCGACGTCAGCGCGGTCTTCGACGACGAGGACGAGTCGGACGAGGACTTCCCCGGGCCTCCGGCGGGCGGCCTCTGACCCTTCCCCCTCCTCCCGCACCGGACAGCGGTGGGGCCCCGGCGCACAACGCGCCGGGGCCCCACCGCTGTCCGGACCGGCCCGACCGCTCAGGACGAGGCGTCGGGCGTCGGCAGCGCCTCCAGCAACGCGCGCAGCCGTGTCGTGCGCTCCTGGGCCGGAACCTGCGCCACCGCGTGCGGGAGCGCCTGGTCCACCCCGTGCACCACGGACAGATGCCGCTCGCCCCGGCCGAACGCCGTGTACACCCACGGCCTGCTCAGCCCCTGCGCGGCGTCGCCCGGCAGCACCACGACCGCGGCGGGCCAGCGCATCCCGGCCGCCTGGTGGGCGCTGAGGGCCCAGCCGTGCCGCACCGACGACTCCACCCGCTCCTGCGGTACGACGACGGGGACGCCCCCGCAGTCCAGCCGCAGCCCCTCGGCGTCGGCCGAGCGCACCACCCCGGGCACCGCCCGGCCGGGCGCGGGCACATGGACCACGCGGTCGCCCGGGTCGAAACCGCCGAACCGGCCGGGCCCCGGGTTGAGCCGCTGCTTCAGCGCCTCGTTCAGCGCCCTGGTTCCGGCGGACCCGCCATGGCCCACGGTGATCACCTGGGTCTCCTCGGCGGGGATGGAGAACGCCCGGGGCACCGAGTCCGCGACCAGCTGCACGGTGCGGTGGACCGCCTCGCCCGCGTCGCGGACCGGAACGATCACCACCTCCTTGCCCGGGGCGTCGACCTGATGCAGCTCGCCGATGCCGATGCCGGAGACCAGCTCGCCGATCGGTCCGGGGTCCGGGGTGCGGGAGACGACCTGCGGACAGGCGTGGGAGGCCAGCACATCGGCGAACACCCGCCCGGCGCCCGCCGAGCCCAGCACACCCGGGTCGCCGCTCAGCACCAGCCGGGCGCCGTCGGCCAGCGCCTCGACCAGGACGGCCGCACCCTCCACGTCCAGCTGCGGGGCGTCCAGCACGACCAGCAGGTCCAGGGCGAGCGCCCCGTCCTCGTCCCGGCCGGGGCCCTGCGCGCCGGAGAGCAGGCCGGCCAGCGTGACCGCCGTGTCCGGATCGCCGGTGGCCGCCGCGAGCCTGTGGCGGCCGTCCTCGCTGTGGGTGGCGCCCAGCGCCCGCAGCCCCAGGCCGCGCGCCGCTGCGATCAGGGCGGCGGGCTCGGCCCGGGCCGCCTCGCCGCCGCTGTGCGCGACCAGTCCGGCCGCCGCGGCCGCACGGATCAGCTCGGCGGCCGACGGGCCGGGGGCCGCGGCGGCCGCCTCCGCCCAGTCGTCGGCCTTCTCGCAGGCGTTGGCCAGCCGGGCCAGACCATCGGCGAGGCTCTCCTCGGCCAGGGCGTAGCGGTCCAGGCCCAGCAGCACCTGGACCGGCTCCCGGGCCGCGTCGGCCTCCTCCGCGAGGCCCGCCCCGTCCGCTTCGCCGTCCTCGGCCCCGGTGTCGTCCGGCGCCGGCTCGTCGTCCTCCTGGAAGAGCAGGGCGACGCCCTCCTCGACGGCGTCCCGCACCGCCGCCTCCGGATCACCGACCGCGCGCTCGGCGAGCGCCGCCCGCACGGTCTCGGCGTCCAGTGCCGTGTGGCCCCGGAGTGCGGCACGCTCCAGCACCCAGCCGACCAGGGCCGCCGTCCTGCGGCCGTCGTCCGGGCCGCAGTCGGCGCCCAGCAGAGCCCGAGCGAAGCCGTCGGCCTGTTCCGGCCGCACGCCGGGCACGGCCAGCAGCTGCCAGGGGTCGGTGCGCAGCAGCTCGGCCGCCTGCTCGCCGAGCGCGCCGGCGGCCGGGCGGGCCAGCGCCTCGGGGGCCCCGCCCTCCGTGAGCACCGCGCGCACCGCGTCCAGGACCTCCGGCGTGGCGGCCCGCGCCGCGGGGGCGGCCCCGGGCGCGGGGGCACGGGACGGCTTGGCGGCCTGCTCGGGGCGGCGGGAGGCCGGGGGCGCGGCGGGCCGGTCGAAGAACGCGGTGCCCGCCTTCTCGCCGCTCTCCACGGCCCGGACGGCCGCGAGCAGATCGGCCGCCGTGCCGCTCAGTCCCGTTCCCGCGGCGATGGGCGCGGCCTTCTCCGACTTGCGCTTCTCGATCCGCTCCCGCAGCTCCCGTTGGGCGGCCAGCTCGGCCTGCGCCTCCGAGAGCTCGGCGGCGGGAGCGGCGTCGGCGGTCGCGGCGTCAGCGGTCGCTTCGGCCGTCCCGTCCTCCGCATCGCCCTCCGCATCGCCCTCCGCGTCATCCTCGACGTCCGCCGGAGTGCCCGACGGCTCGGTGTCCTCGGACGCGTCGGGAACGTCGGGCCCATCGGGCGCTTCGGCGTGCTCGGGGCCTTCGGCACCGGTCTCCGGCGGGGACACGGCGTCCTGTGGTGTGTCCGTGCCGACGGTGCCGGGGGTCTCCCCGGGAAGCGCAGTCACAGCGTGCTCCAGTCCTGGTCGGGATAGCGGTGCACGGGCGCCGACACATCGTCGAGCGCCTGGCAGATCTCGTAGGGAAGACTAAGCGCCTCCACTGACAAAGCCTCCGCGAGCTGCCCGGCGTTGCGCGCACCGACGATCGGCGCGGCCACCCCGGGCCGGTCCCGGACCCAGGCCAGCGCCACCTGGAGCGGACTCGTCGCCAGCCCGTCCGCCGCCGTCGCCACCGCGTCGGTGATACGGGCCGCCGCGTCGTCGAGATACGGCTCGACGAACGGGGCGAGCCGTGTCGACGCCCCCCGGGAGCCGGACGGGGTGCCCTGGCGGTACTTGCCGGTGAGCACGCCGCGCCCCAGCGGCGAGGACGGCAGCAGCCCGATCCCGAGGTCCAGCGCGGCGGGCAGCACCTCGCGCTCGATGCCCCGCTGGAGCAGCGAGTACTCCATCTGCGTACTGGCCAGCCGCGTGCGCACGCCGGGCGCGGCGAGCTGCCAGGTGGCGGCCTTCGCCAGCTGCCAGCCGCAGAAGTTCGACACGCCCGCGTACCGGACGCGCCCGGAGGAGACGGCGAGGTCCACCGCCTGGAGGGTCTCCTCCAACGGGGTCGCCGGGTCGAAGGCGTGGACCTGCCACAGATCCACGTAGTCCGTGCCGAGCCGCTCCAGGGAGGCGTCCAGGGCGGCCAGGAGATGGCCACGTGAACCGTTGAAGCGGCGATAGGGGTCCGGCACGTTGCCCGCCTTCGTGGCGAGGACCAGATCCTGACGGGGGACCAGGCTCCCGACGAGCCGCCCGAGCAGATATTCGGCCTCGCCGCCCTCGTACACATCGGCGGTGTCCACCAGGGTGCCGCCCGCGTCCCAGAAGGCCTTGAGCTGGTCGGCGGCGTCGTGCTCGTCCGTGTCCCGGCCCCAGGTGAGGGTGCCGAGCCCGATCCGGGACACGCGAAGGCCGGTACGGCCGAGATGCCTCTGCTCCATGGGCGCTGAGATTACTGGCCATGACCCCACGGGGCGCAGGCCTGTGGACAACGGGAGGTCGCGTGGGCCTGCCGGATCGCCGCCGGCCGCGCTAGAGTCGCGCGGAAGGGACGTTACTGATCAGTAAGGGGAGCGGCTATGCGGCTCGGCATCAATCTCGGTTACTGGGGCGCCGGCATGGACGGCGACAACCTCGCCGTCGCGCAGGAGGCCGACCGGCTCGGCTACGACGTCTGCTGGGCGGCCGAGGCGTACGGCTCCGACGCCCCGACCGTGCTGACCTGGGTCGCGGCCCGGACCGAGTCGATCGACGTCGGCTCCGCGATCATGCAGATCCCGGCCCGCCAGCCCACCATGACGGCGATGACCGCCGCCACCCTCGACTCGCTGTCCGGCGGCCGTTTCCGCCTCGGCCTCGGGGTCTCCGGCCCGCAGGTCTCCGAGGGCTGGTACGGCGTGAAGTTCGACAAGCCGCTGGCCCGCACCCGGGAGTACGTGGAGATCGTCCGCAAGGCGATGACCCGCGAGCGCGTGTCGTACGACGGAGCGCACTGGACGCTGCCGCTCCCCGACGGCCCGGGCAAGCCGATCAAGCTCACCGTGCACCCCCAGCGCGAGCACATCCCGCTCTACATCGCCGCGATCGGCCCCAGGAACCTGGAGCAGACCGGCGAGATCGCCGACGGCGCGCTGCTGATCTTCCCCTCCGCCGAGCACCTGGAGGAGACCGCGATCCAGCCGCTGCGCGCGGGCCGGGAGAAGGCCGGGAAGACGATGGAGGGCTTCGACGTCAGCCCGACCCTTCCGCTCGCCGTCGGCGACGACGTGACCGGCCTCGCCGACATGTTCCGCCCGTACACCGCGCTGTACGTCGGCGGCATGGGCAGCCGGAAGCAGAACTTCTACAACCAGCTCGCCCAGCGCATGGGATACGAGAAGGAGGCCGCCGAGATCCAGGACAAGTACCTCGGCGGGGACAAGGCGGGGGCCGCCGCCGCCGTTCCGCACCAGCTGATCGACCAGACCGCACTGCTCGGCCCCGTCGAGCGGATCGCCGAGCGGATGCAGGCCTACGCCGCCGCCGGGGTCACCACGCTCAACCTCGCCCCGGCCGGCTTCACGCTGGAGGAGCGGCTCACCGCCCTGCGCGCCGGCACGGACGCCCTGGAGCGCTCCGGACTCGCCTGACGGATCCCGGGACAGCACTACGGCCGTGGTGGGGGCTCGGGGGTCTTCCCCGCCACGGCCGTCACCCGGAACAACGCGCCGCGCGCCCAGGGGTTACGCCGCCGCACCGGGCGCCGTGCCCGGCCGCTCCGGTTGCCGACCGTCCCGCGGCGCATTTGACTCTCCCTGCGCACTACCGCTCCGCGGAGTTGGATTCCGCGGGCAACGGGTACGGAGGTGGCCGTCATGCTCTCAGCGCAGACCCTGTTCCAGGAGATCCTGGACGACGACGAGTCCTACCGGCTCTTCTGCTCCATCGCCGCGAGCGGTGAGGCCCAGGGGGGCTGGGAGAACGCCCGCATCGCCGCCCTCGTCCCGGAGAGCGGCCGCGACCTGGCGCCCAGGATCGTCCGGCACGGCGCCGACGAGGACAAACACGGCCGGATCTTCAACGCGCTCCTGAAGAAGCGCGGACTGCCGCCCGTCGAGGTCCCGCCGGAGACCGACTACACGATGCTGCTGGAACAGCAGGGCATCGGCCTCGCGCACTCCCGGCTGCGCGGCGAGGAGCGGCTCACCGAGCGCGACATCATCACCTATCTGGCCCACAGCCGCGTCACCGAGCAGCGCGCCTCCGAGCAGATGCGGCTGCTGCGCCGGTACTTCGCCGACCACCCCGACATCGGCCGCGCGGTGAAGATGATCTCCCACGACGAGGACAGCCACCTCGCCTACTGCCACGAGGAACTCCTCCGCCTCGCCCGCGCCGGGCACGGCCGGACCATCCAGCGGACCATGCGCGAGTGCGCCCTGGCCGAGATCCGCGTCTACCGAGACGTCAGCCTCGCCGTCATGGCCCACATGGGCCGCGTGCTCGGCTGGTCGCGGCCCAAGGCCGCCGTTCTCGCCGCGGGCATCCACGCGGTGTACGCGTACGAGCGCCTCGTCGGCTGGCGGCGCATGGTGAGCCTGGAGATGCCGCGGCACCGCGACGCGCTGGGCAGCCCCGCCGCGCCGGAACACGCGTACGTCTGAGCGCGGACGGCCCGCGAAGACGTCCGAGCGCGCAGGGTTCGCGGGCGCCGGGCGGTCAGAGCCAGCCGCGCCGCTTGAACAGCCGGTAGAGACCGAACACGGCGCACGCCATCGCCGCGACCACCGCCGGGTAGGTCCACACCCAGTGCAGTTCCGGCATGTGGTCGAAGTTCATGCCGTAGACGCCCGCCACCATCGTCGGAACGGCGGCCATGGCCGCCCAGGCGGAGATCTTGCGCATGTCGTCGTTCTGCCGCACGCCCATCTGGGCCAGATGCGCCGACAAGATGTCCGAAAGCAGCCGGTCCAACCCCTCCACCTGCTCGTTGGCACGCGTCAGGTGGTCGGCCACGTCCCGGAAGAACGGCTGCGCGTGCTCGTGGACGAACGGCACGCCCGCCCCCGAGAGGCGGGCCATCGGAGCGGTCAGCGGCCCGGCGGCCCGGCGGAACTCCAGCACCTGCCGCTTGAAGGTGTAGATCCGGGCCGCGGTGTTCTTCGAGTCGCCGCCGCTCGGGGCGAACACCTGCGCCTCCAGCTCCTCCAGGTCGAGCTGGAGCTCACCGGACACGTCCATGTAGTGGTCCACGACCGCGTCGCTGACCGCGTACAGCACCGCGGTCGGGCCGTGCTTCAGCACCTCGGGTTCGGCCTCCAGCCGGCGGCGCACGGCCGCCAGCGGGGCGGCCTCGCCGTGCCGGACCGTCACCACGAACGCGTCGCCTATGAAGACCATCAGCTCGTCGGCGCTGACCGTGTCGCTCTCGGGCTCGTAGACGATCGGCTTGAGGACCGCGAACAGGGAGTCGTCGTACACCTCCAGCTTGGGCCGCTGATGCGCCCGCAGAGCGTCCTCCACGGCCAGCGGATGCAGCCCGAACTCGTCCCGTACGAGGTCGAACTCCTCCTCCGTCGGCTCGTGCAGCCCGATCCACAGGAACGCGTCGTGCGAGGCCCTCGCCTCGTCCAGGGCATCGGAGAAGTCGTCGGGCCGTTCGGTGCGGCGCCCGTCCCGGTAGATGGCACAGTCCACGATCACGGCGGGCATTCTTCCCCCTGAACCGGCCGTCACGCACCTTCTCCGTCCCTCTACGCTGGCGGGTATGCCCACCCTGATCCTCGTACGCCACGGTCGCTCCACCGCCAACACCGCCGGAGTGCTCGCGGGCCGCACCCCCGGCGTCTCCCTCGACGAACGCGGCGCCGAACAGGCCGCGGCCCTCCCCGCGCGGCTCTCCGCGGTGGTCCCGGTCCTCGCCGTCAGCAGCCCCCTGGAGCGCTGCCGGCAGACGCTCCAGCCGCTCCTCGACGCCCGCCCCGGCCTGCCCCTGCACACCGAGGACCGCATCAGCGAGTGCGACTACGGCGACTGGTCGGGGCGGAAGCTGGCCGAACTGGCCGACGAGCCGCTGATGTCCGTCGTCCAGCAGCACCCCTCCGCGGCGGCCTTCCCGGGCGGCGAGTCGATGCGCGCGATGCAGGCCCGCGCCGTCGACGCCGTACGCGACTGGAACGACCGGGTCGAGGCGGAGCACGGCGAGGACGCCACCTACGTCATGTGCTCGCACGGCGACATCATCAAGTCCCTCGTCGCCGACGCGCTGGGCATGCACCTGGACCTCTTCCAGCGCGTCCACGTCGACCCCTGCTCGGTCACCGCGATCCGCTACACCCGGCTGCGCCCCTTCATCCTGAGGCTCGGCGACACCGGCGACCTCGCCTCCCTGGCCCCCCGCGAACAGTCCATCGGGGCGGACGCCACCGCGTCCCCCACCGGCGACGGCGCGGCGGACGCGACGGTCGGGGGCGGCGCGGGCGCACCGTGATCGCTCCGGGCAGTAGGGTGGACGCGCCGTAGCGCCGCCCAACCACCATCGAAGCTCAAGGGAGCAGGACGTGTCCCGTCAGGTGTTCCTCTACGACCCGCCGGACCGATTCGTGGCCGGTACGGTCGGGTTGCCTGGCCGCCGTACGTTTTTCCTGCAGGCGTCCTCGCAGGGCCGGGTCACCAGCGTCGCCCTGGAGAAGGCCCAGGTCACCGCTCTCGCCGAGCGGATCGACGAACTGCTCGACGAGGTCGTACGCCGCACCGGGGGCAACTCCCCGGTGCCCGCCGTGGCCCCCACCGACGTCTCCGACACCGCGCCGCTCGACGTGCCGGTCGAGGAGGAGTTCCGGGTCGGCACCATGGCCCTGGCCTGGGACGGCGAGGAACAGCGCATGATCGTCGAGGCGCAGGCCCTCGTCGAGCTCGACGCCGAATCCGAGGACGACCTCGCGGAGGCCGAGGAGAAGCTCCTCCAGGACGAGGAGAACGGCCCGCCGATGCTCCGCGTCCGGCTCAGCGGCGCCCAGGCCCGCGCCTTCGCCAAGCGGGCCCTGGACGTCGTCAACGCAGGCCGCCCGCCGTGCCCGCTGTGCAGCCTGCCGCTCGATCCGGAAGGACACGTATGCCCGCGCCAGAACGGATACCGTCGCGGAGCCTGACGGACGGCGAGCTGCTCACCCTGCTCACCGAGGGCACGATCACCGTCCTCGGGCAGGTCGGCGGCGCGTCCAACGCGGTGCTGCACTGCACGGTGGCGTACGACGGCGAGGAGCGCACCTGCGCCTACAAGCCGGTCGCCGGGGAGCAGCCGCTGTGGGACTTCCCCGACGGGACCCTCGCCCAGCGGGAGGTCGCCGCGTACGAGATCTCCCGGGCCACCGGCTGGGACCTCGTGCCGCCGACCGTGCTGCGGCAGGGGCCGTACGGGCGGGGCATGTGCCAGCTGTGGATCGACGGCCCCGCACCCGACGAGGACGCGCCCTCGCTGCTGGCGCTCGTCGAGGGCGAGGAGCCCGGTGACGGCTGGAAGGCCGTGGGCTTCGCGGACGTGGGGGAGGGGAAGACCGCGCTGCTGGTCCACGCCGACGACGCCCGGCTGCGGCGCCTCGCCGTCCTGGACGCGGTGATCAACAACGGTGACCGCAAGGGCGGGCACCTGCTGCCCGCTCCCGGCGGACGGCTCTTCGGCATCGACCACGGCGTCACCTTCAACGCGGACGACAAGCTGCGGACCCTGCTCTGGGGCTGGGCCGGCGACCCGCTGACCGAGGAGGCGCTGGCGGTGCTGGGCCGGCTCGACGGTGAGCTGGCGCCGGGCACCGCCCTCGCCACCCGGATGGCCGAACTCATCACGCCGGCCGAACTGGAGGCCCTGCGGCAGCGGGTCGCCGGGCTGGTCGAGAGCGCGGTGCACCCGCGGCCGAGCGGCCAGTGGCCGCCGATTCCCTGGCCGCCGGTCTAAGGGCTGTCCCGCAATCCCCGGCGGGCGCGCGACGACAGCTGGCACGCACGGGAAGCCCCGGCGCCCGCGGGGCTTGTACCGCCTGCCGGAGGTTTCGCGCAAGAGGGCCTCTTCGGACAGGTTTCCGGAGCCGGTTCGTATCCGGAAGCATCGTCCGGTTACGCTCATGACATGCATGCCTGGCCCGCTTCTGAGGTCCCCGCCCTGCCTGGCAAGGGCCGCGACCTTCGGATCCACGACACCGCGACCGGCGGACGGATCACCCTTGACCCCGGTCCCGTCGCCCGCATCTACGTCTGCGGCATCACGCCGTACGACGCGACCCATATGGGTCATGCGGCGACCTACAACGCGTTCGACCTCGTTCAGCGCGTGTGGCTCGACACCAAGCGGCAGGTCCACTACGTCCAGAACGTGACCGACGTGGACGATCCGCTCCTGGAGCGGGCCGTGCGCGACGGTCAGGACTGGACCGAGCTCGCGGAGCGCGAGACGGCGCTCTTCCGCGAGGACATGACCGCCCTGCGGATGCTGCCCCCGCAGCACTACATCGGAGCGGTCGAGGCGATACCGGGCATCGTGCCCCTCGTCGAACGCCTCCGGGACGCGGGCGCCGCCTACGACCTGGACGGCGACGTCTACTTCTCCGTCGACGTCGACCCCCACTTCGGCGAGGTCTCCGGCCTCGACGCCGAGGCGATGCGGCTGCTCTCCGCCGAGCGCGGCGGCGACCCCGAGCGCCCCGGCAAGAAGAACCCCCTCGACCCGATGCTCTGGATGGCCGCCCGCCCGGGTGAGCCGAGCTGGGACGGGGCCTCCCTGGGCGAGGGCCGCCCGGGCTGGCACATCGAGTGCGTCGCCATCGCGCTCGACCACCTCGGCATGGGCTTCGACATCCAGGGCGGCGGCTCCGACCTCGCCTTCCCGCACCACGAGATGGGCGCCTCCCACGCCCAGGCGCTGACCGGCGAGCACCCGTTCGCCAAGGCGTACGTCCACGCCGGAATGGTCGGCCTGGACGGCGAGAAGATGTCCAAGTCGCGCGGCAACCTGGTCTTCGTCTCGACGCTGCGTCGCGACGGCGTGGACCCGGCGGCCCTCCGGCTCGCCCTGCTCTCCCGCCACTACCGCTCCGACTGGGAGTGGACCGACCAGGTGCTGGCCGACGCCGTCGAGCGTCTCGCGCGCTGGCGGGCCGCCGTCTCGCGCCCCGACGGACCGTCCGCCGACGCGCTGGTCGAGGAGGTCCGCGAGGCTCTCGCGGACGACCTGGACAGTCCTTCGGCGCTCGCGGCCGTGGACCGCTGGGCCGCGCTCCAGGCCGCGGAGGGCGGTACGGACGAGGGCGCTCCGGGCGTCGTCTCGCGCACGGTCGACGCCCTGCTGGGGGTCGCGCTGTAGGACGGAGCCCGGCTCCGGACACACGAACGGGGCGCCGCACGGGATCGTCTCCCGTGCGGCGCCCCGCTGTGCGTCACCGGCGCCCGGTCACTCCTCGTCGGAGGCGTCCCCGGAGCCTTCGCCGGGGTCGTCCCCCGGCGCCGCGTCAGGACCCCTGGCGCCCTTGTCGTCGGGGGCCTTCCCGCGCCCCGTCTCCGGACGCGGCGGCTTCGGCGGGCGGGTGCGGCCGCTGGAGGGGTCGCGCAGATACGGCACGTCCCCGCTCTCCGTCGCATGGCCGCCCGGCCCCTGCCCGGGGCCGCCGTCCCGCCGTCGCAGATAGCGCTCGAACTCCCGGGCGATGGCCTCGCCGGACGCCTCGGGAAGCTCCGCGGTGTCCCGCGCCTCCTCCAGCGTCTGCACGTACTCGGCGACCTCGCTGTCCTCCGAGGCCAGCTGGTCCACCCCGAGCTGCCAGGCCCGCGCGTCCTCGGGCAGTTCGCCCAGCGGGATGCGCAGCCCGATCAGATCCTCCAGGCGGTTCAGCAGGGCCAGCGTCGCCTTCGGGTTCGGCGGCTGCGAGACGTAGTGCGGGACCGCCGCCCACAGGCTGACCGCGGGCACCCCGGCGTGCGTGCACGCCTCCTGGAGGACCCCGACGATGCCCGTGGGGCCCTCGTACCGCGTCTCCTCCAGGTCCATCGTCCGGGCCAGGTCCGCGTCCGAGGTGACCCCGCTCACCGGCACCGGCCGGGTGTGCGGGGTGTCGCCGAGCAACGCGCCCAGGATGACGACCATTTCGACGCCCAGCTCATGGGCGAAGCCGAGGATCTCGTTGCAGAACGACCGCCAGCGCATGGACGGTTCGATGCCGCGCACCAGGACCAGGTCCCGGGGCTTCTCCCCGCCCACGCGCACCACCGACAGCCGTGTCGTCGGCCAGGTGATCTTCCGCGTACCGCCGTCCAGCCACACCGTGGGCCGGTTGACCTGGAAGTCGTAGTAGTCCTCGGCGTCCAGCGCCGCGAACACCTCGCCCTTCCACTCCCGGTCCAGATGACCGACCGCTGTGGAGGCGGCGTCCCCGGCGTCGTTCCAGCCTTCGAACGCGGCCACCATGACCGGGTCGATCAGCTCGGGCACCGACTCGAGCTCGATCACCCGGGCCTCCTTCCGATGTCTCCATACGTACGGAGCAACCTTACGGCTTCCGGGGGCCCCCGCCGCAGCCCTCTTGCACGGCCGGGTGAACCCTGCCACCAGGAGTGGATCATCGGCCGGATCAGTGCATCATGGCCCCCCGCGGCACGGCGGCCGGCCGCCGTGCCGCGGGGGGCCGGCTCCCGCGTCAGCGCCGCGGCGAGGACGGCGCCTCCCGCCGCACCACCGGGGCGATCTCCTCCGCGAACCGCTGGAGCGTCTCCAACTGCTCCGGCCGGCCCAGCCCGAAACCGTCCACGGTGATCGACTGGAGGTCGTGGCGGTAGACCTCGTGCCAGCCGAGGATCTTGTCGATGATCTGCTGCGGACTGCCGATCAGCTGCGGGCCGTCCGCGATCGCCTCCTCGATCGTGCGGAAGGGCGTGTTGTAGCCGGCCCTGCCCTCCAGATGGGGCTTGAAGGTCTGCCGCACCCGCGCCTCGTACAGCTCCTTGTACCGGTCGACGGCCGCCTGGGAGCTGTCGGCGATGAGGAGTCCGCCCGATCCCGCCGCCACCTCGGCGTCCGCCGGATCGTGCCCGTACGCCTCGAACCGCTCCCGGTAGTGGGCGATGAGCCCGGCGTACGCCTCGCGCGGCTGGATGGCGTTCGCGGTGAACAGCGGGTCGCCGTGCTTGGCCGCCAGCTCGGGGGAGTTGAGGCTCGTCGCCGAGCCGTGCCAGACGCGCGGCACGCCCGCGTACGGGCGCGGCACCGTCGTCACGTTCTTCAGGGGCGGCCGGAACTCGCCCTCCCAGTCGACGCCCTCCTCGCTCCACAGCCGCCGCAGCAGCTCGTACTTCTCCTTCTGGAGGTCCCACTGCCGTGCCTCGTCGAGCCCGAACAGGTCGAAGTGGCCCGCCTCCGCGCCCTTGCCGACGACCAGTTCGACCCGGCCCCGGGAGATCTGGTCGAGCGTCGCGAAGTCCTCCGCCACCCGGACCGGGTCGAGGATCGCGAGGACGGTCACCCCGGTGAGCAGCCGGATGGTGCTCGTACGGGCCGCGATCGCGCCCAGCACCACGTTCGGACTGGAGGAGAGGAAGGCCCCGGCGTGCCGTTCGCCCACGGAGTAGGCGTCGAAGCCGAGCCGCTCCGCCACGGCTGCCGTGTCGATCACCTCCTCGAACCGGTCGGCGGCCGGAAGGAGTTCACCGGTGAGCGGGTGCGGCTCGTGGCCGATCAGGGAGAGCACGGAGAATTTCATGAACTCCACTGTCCCCGGGGCACGTTGCGGGCGTATGGCGGGAGTGTGGCGCGTGCGCCGGGGCGTTCGCGCACGTCGACGGGGGCGGTCCCGGTGGGGCCGCCCCCGTCGACGTGCCCACGGCGGACCGTGGGGAACCGGTCAGTCCCGGTCGGCCAGCAGCTTCTCGACGCCGGCCCGGACGTCGTCCGTCGCCAGGCCCCGGATCGTCAGCGTGGTCCGGCGGCGCAGCACGTCGTCCGCCGTCTCGGCCCACTCGTGGTCCCGGGCGTAGGCGACCTGGGCCCAGATCTCCGGGGCGTCCGGGTGGACGCGCTCGGCCAGCTCCGGGCTCTCGTTCGCCAGCCGGGCGATGTCGAAGGCGAGGGAACCGTAGTGCGTGGCCAGGTGCCGGGCGGTGTCCGGCGCCATCCGGGGGCCGGGCGTACCGCCGTCGACCAGCAGGCGGTGCGCCACCGCGTTCGGGTTGGCGATGCCGGGCAGCGGCAGCTTCCTCGGCAGCCGGTCCATCGGCTCCATGTCCTCGGCGAGCGGGTGGCCGGGAAGGGCGGCCAGCTTGTTCATCACCGTACGGCCGATGTGGCGGAAGGTCGTCCACTTGCCGCCGGCGACCGACAGCATCCCGCCGCGGCCCTCCGTGACGACCGTCTCGCGCTTGGCCTTGGAGGTGTCGCCGGGGCCGCCGGGCAGCACCCGCAGCCCCGCGAAGGAGTACGTGATCAGATCGCGCGACAGCTGCTGGTCCTTGATCGAGAACGCCGCCTCGTCGAGGATCTGCGCGGTGTCCGCCTCGGTCACCGCGACGTCCGCCGGGTCGCCCTCGTACTCCTCGTCGGTCGTGCCGAGGAGCAGCATGTCCTCCCAGGGCAGGGCGAACGTGATCCGGTACTTGTCGATCGGGGTGGCCAGCGCCGCCCGCCACGGCCGGGTCCGCTTGAGCACCAGGTGCGCGCCCTTGGACAGCCGGATGGAGGGGGCCGCGTTCGGGTCCTCCATCGTGCGGAGGTGGTCGACCCAGGGGCCGGTCGCGTTCAGCACCAGCCGGGCGTCGACGCCGAACTCGGTGCCGTCGGCGCTGTCCTTCAGCTCGGCGCCGGTGACCCGGCCCCGGGTGAAGCGGAGCCCGGTGACGGCCGCGTGGTTGAGGACGACCGCGCCCGCGTCGACCGCCGCGCGGACCGTCATCAGGGCCATGCGCGCGTCGTTCATCTGGTCGTCGCGGTAGACCGCGACCGCCTTCAGGTCGTCCGTACGCAGCTCGGGCACGTCGCGCTGCGCCTTGGCCGGGGAGATGACGTGGCCGACGCCGTCGCCGAACGCGGAGAGCGCGGAGTAGGCGAAGACGCCCGCGCCGAGCTTGGCCGCGCCGTGCGGGCCGCCCTTGTAGACCGGCAGGTAGAAGGTGAGCGGGTTGGCCAGGTGCGGGGCCACCTCGCGGGAGACCGCGCGGCGCTCGAAGTGGTTCTCCGCGACCAGCTTGACCGCACCGGTCTGGAGGTAGCGCAGACCGCCGTGGAGGAGCTTGGAGGAGGCGGAGGAGGTGGCGCCGGCGAAGTCGCCGGCGTCCACCAGCGCCACCCGCAGCCCGGACTGCGCGGCATGCCAGGCGGTGGAGATGCCCAGGATGCCGCCGCCGATGACCAGGAGGTCGTACGTGGCCCGGGACAGCTGCTCCCGGGTCTCGGCGCGGCTCGGCAGCGAGCCGGAGGCCGGGTGCGTTCCGAGGGCGGGAACGCTCTGCAGGGTGGTCATGGTGATGCTCCTCGTCAGCTTTCTTCGTCCTCGACCCAGCCCATGGTCCGTTCGACGGCCTTGAGCCAGCTCTTGTACTCACGGGCACGGGTGTCCGCGTCCATGCGGGGTGTCCACTCGGCGGCCCGGCGCCAGTTGGCGCGCAGCGCGTCGGTGTCCGGCCAGAAGCCGACGGCCAGACCGGCGGCGTAGGCGGCGCCGAGGCAGGTGGTCTCGGCGACCATGGGGCGCACCACGGGCGCGTCCAGGAAGTCGGCGAGCGTCTGCATCAGCAGGTTGTTGGACGTCATGCCGCCGTCGACCTTGAGCGCGGCCAGCTCGACGCCGGAGTCCTTCGTCATGGCGTCGCTGATCTCGCGGGTCTGCCAGGCGGTGGCCTCCAGGACGGCACGGGCGATGTGCGCCTTGGTGACGTAGCGGGTGAGACCGGTGATCACCCCGCGGGCGTCGGGGCGCCAGTAGGGGGCGAACAGCCCGGAGAAGGCGGGCACGAAGTACGCGCCGCCGTTGTCCTCGACCGAGGAGGCCAGCGTCTCGATCTCGGCGGCCGACTTGATCAGGCCCATCTGGTCGCGCATCCACTGCACCAGCGAGCCGGTGACCGCGATGGAGCCCTCCAGCGCGTACACCGGGGGCTTGTCGCCGATCTGGTAGCCGACGGTGGTGAGCAGCCCGTTGTACGAGTTCACCGGGGTGGAGCCGGTGTTCATCAGCATGAAGGTGCCGGTGCCGTACGTGGACTTGGCCTCGCCCTCGGCGAAACAGGTCTGGCCGAAGAGCGCCGCCTGCTGGTCGCCGAGCGCGGAGGCGACGGGGACGCCGTCGAGGATGCCGCCCTTGGCGTGGCCGTACACCTCGGCGGAGGAGCGGATCTCGGGGAGCACCGCCGCCGGGATGCCGATGGAGTGGAGGATCTTCTCGTCCCACGCCATGGTGTGCAGGTTCATCAGGAGGGTGCGCGAGGCGTTGGTGACGTCGGTGACGTGCACCCCGCCGTCGGTGCCGCCGGTCAGGTTCCAGATGACCCAGGAGTCCATGGTGCCGAAGAGGATGTCGCCGGCCTCGGCGCGCTCGCGCAGGCCCTCGACGTTGTCGAGCAGCCAGCGGACCTTGGGCCCGGCGAAGTACGAGGCGAGCGGCAGCCCGGTCTCGCGGCGGAACCGGTCCTGGCCCACGTTGCGGCCGAGCTCCTTGCAGAGCGCGTCGGTGCGGGTGTCCTGCCAGACCAGCGCGTTGTGCACCGGCTCACCGGTGTTCTTGTCCCACATCAGGGTGGTCTCGCGCTGGTTGGTGATGCCGATCGCCTTGACGTCGGCGGAGGTGATGCCGGCCTTGACGATGGCGCCGGCGACGACCTCCTGGACGTTCTCCCAGATCTCGGTCGCGTCGTGCTCGACCCAGCCCGGCTTCGGGAAGATCTGCTCGTGCTCCTTCTGGTCGACGGAGACGATCCGGCCGTCCTTGTCGAAGACGATGCAGCGGCTGGAGGTGGTGCCCTGGTCGATGGCCGCGATGAACGGCCCGGTGCCGTGGGTGCCGGTGGTGTGTGCGTCGGTCACGGTGTGCTCCCGGAGGTCTGTGAGGTGAAGAGGTGCGGCTCGGGCTGGAGGGGCCTACGCGAAGGCGAGGTTGTAGAGCCCGCCGGCGAGTGCGCCGCCGACGAGCGGACCCACGATGGGTACCCACGCGTAGCCCCAGTCCGAACCACCCTTGTTCGGCAGCGGCAGCAGGGAGTGCACGATGCGCGGACCGAGGTCGCGGACCGGGTTGATGGCGTAGCCGGTCGGGCCGCCGAGCGAGAGGCCGATACCGACGACGACCAGGGCGGTGATCAGCGCGCCGAGCGTGCCGAGGCCGTTGCCCTCGTCGTTGAGGCCCTGGGTCAGGATCGCCAGGACCAGCACGGCGGTCGCGATGATCTCGGTGATGACGTTCTGGGCGCCGTTGCGGATCTCGGGGCCGGTGGAGAAGACGCCGAGCACCGGGCCCGCCTTCGGGGCGGCGGCCTGGTCGACCATGCCCTCGTCGGTGGACTTCGTCCCGATGATCTCGGGGTCGGTGAGGTGGGCGTGGAACTGCCCGTAGTAGACCGCCCAGACCAGCAGGGCGCCGATCATCGCGCCGAGCAGCTGCGAGCCGAGGTACAGGGGGACGTCGCCCCACGCGGTGCCGCCCTCGATGGCGAGGCCGACCGTGACCGCGGGATTGAGGTGGGCGCCCGATACGCCGCCGGCGAGATAGGCGCCGGTGAGGACGGCGAAACCCCACCCGAAGGTGATGGCCAGCCAGCCCGCGTTCCGGGCCTTCGAGCTCTTCAGCGTGACGGCGGCACAGACACCGCCGCCGAGCAGGATGAGTACGGCGGTACCTATGGTCTCGCCGATGAAAATGTCGGAGCTGGACACCCGCGACTCCTTTGTCCTTCGTCCAGGGGAGAGCGGAGCACCGGTCCCGCCGGTGATCCGCGCCCCAGATGGGTATCCACGAAGCGTGGGCAGCCCACCTGTAAGGGCTTGACCGGCCCTTGGCACTGTCACACCCTAACGCGTATTGCCGTTAGGCGTTCGACAATGCCGACCGTTGAACGGCAGTGTTTCCCCCGAGTGAAGGAAGCGTCAAGGGTTCTGTGGCGCACGACTCGGTGCGCGACGCGATCGTTACCGCGCAGGCTCCGGGCGCCCCCGGGCGTGGGAGGTCACCGGCCGGTACGGAGGGCGGGGAGGGGCGGGACGGGCCGTGCGGGGCGCTCAGAAGCGGCCGGCGCCCAGATCCCGGGATACCGCGCGGGCGCAGTCGCGCACGGCCGCGATCAGCTCGGGACGCAGCGTCCCGCCCGGGGCCACCCGCTCCACCGCGCCGGTCACGGCGACCGCCCCGACGGGCATCCTGCGCCGGTCGTGGATCGGGGCGGCCACCGCGGCCACGCCCTCCCAGGTCTCCTCGGCGTCGGCGGCCCAGCCCTGGGCCCGGATCAGGTCGAGCATCGACTCGAAGGCGTCGGCGGCGGTGACGGTCCGCCCGGTGAAGGAGCGGCGCTCCGCCTCCATGACCTCGCTGTGGGCCACCGGGTCGTACGCGGACAGCACCTTGCCCAGCGCCGTGGAGTGCAGCGGCTGCATGGCCCCGACCTCCAGCACCTGGCGGCTGTCGTCGGGCCGGAAGACGTGGTGGACGATCAGCACGCCGTGCTGGTGCAGCACCCCGAGGTGGACGCTCTCGCCGCTGGAGCGGGCCAGGTCGTCCGTCCAGACCAGGGCGCGCGCCCGCAGTTCGTGGACGTCCAGATAGCTGTTGCCCAGCCGCAGCAGCTCCGCGCCCAGCTGGTAGCGGCCCGACGCCGCGTCCTGCTCGACGAAGCCCTCCAGCTGGAGCGTGCGCAGAATGCCGTGCGCGGTGCCCTTGGCCAGCCCCAGCGAGGAGGCGATGTCGGAGAGCCCGAGCCGGCGCTCGCCGCCCGCCAGCAGACGCAGCATCGCGGCCGCCCGCTCCAGCGACTGGATGTTCTTGGCCATCGCGCCGTACTCCTCCACCTCGGTTCGACAATGCTGAACACTATCGGTCGATGCCGACCTGCGTCGGACTCCGGGGGAAAGTCTCCGCCACCGGGCCGCACCCGCCGCACCCGCACAGCATGCAGTCCGTCCCATGGACGCACCTACGGTCCTGGGCCGCGTCCGGCTACGCTGGCGAGGTGCGCCTTCCCCAAGAAGGACGCAAAGCCGACAGCCGTCGCATCCCTGGGAGATCATCCATGGCCTCGTTGCCGACATCCGCCGCCGACAGCCGGACCCGCGCCGACGCACTGCGAGAAGCACTCGCCACCCGTGTGGTGGTGGCCGACGGGGCGATGGGCACCATGCTCCAGGCACAGGACCCCACGCTGGAGGACTTCGAGAACCTCGAAGGCTGCAACGAGATCCTGAACGTCACCCGGCCCGACATCGTGCGCTCGGTCCACGAGGAGTACTTCGCGGTCGGCGTCGACTGCGTCGAGACCAACACCTTCGGCGCGAACCACTCCGCCGCGAACGAGTACGAGATCGCCGACCGGATCTTCGAACTCTCCGAGTCCGGCGCCCGGATCGCCCGCGAGGTCGCGGACGAGTTCGCGGGGAAGGACGGACGCCAGCGCTGGGTCCTCGGCTCGATCGGCCCCGGCACCAAGCTGCCCTCGCTCGGCCACATCACCTACGACGTCCTGCGCGACGGCTACCAGAAGAACGCCGAGGGTCTCCTCACGGGCGGCTCCGACGCCCTGATCGTCGAGACGACCCAGGACCTGCTGCAGACCAAGTCCAGCATCATCGGCGCGCGCCGGGCGATGGACGCCCTCGGCGTCCACGTGCCGCTGATCTGCTCCCTCGCCTTCGAGACGACCGGCGTCATGCTGCTGGGCTCCGAGATCGGCGCCGCCCTGACCGCCCTGGAGCCGCTGGGCATCGACCTGATCGGGCTGAACTGCTCGACCGGCCCGGACGAGATGAGCGAGCACCTGCGCTACCTCGCCCGCCACTCCCGTACGCCCCTGATGTGCATGCCCAACGCCGGGCTGCCCGTCCTCACCAAGGACGGCGCGCACTTCCCGCTCGGCCCCGACGGTCTCGCCGACTCCCAGGAGAACTTCGTCCGGGACTACGGCCTCTCCCTCATCGGCGGCTGCTGCGGTACGACGCCGGAGCACCTGCGGGCCGTCGTCGAGCGCGCCCGGGGGCTCACGCCGACCGAGCGGGACCCGCGCCCCGAGCCCGGCGCGGCCTCTCTCTACCAGACCATCCCCTTCCGCCAGGACACCGCCTACCTGGCGATCGGGGAGCGCACCAACGCCAACGGCTCCAAGAAGTTCCGCGAGGCCATGCTGGAGGCCCGCTGGGACGACTGCGTGGAGATGGCCCGCGACCAGATCCGCGAGGGCGCGCACATGCTCGACCTCTGCGTCGACTACGTGGGCCGCGACGGCGTCGCGGACATGGCGGAGCTGGCCGGCCGCTTCGCGACCGCCTCCACCCTCCCGATCGTGCTGGACTCCACCGAGCTGCCCGTGCTGCGCGCCGGTCTGGAGAAGCTCGGCGGCCGGGCCGTGCTGAACTCGGTGAACTACGAGGACGGCGACGGCCCGGAGTCCCGCTTCGCGCAGGTCAGCGCCCTGGCCTCGGAGCACGGGGCCGCGCTGATCGCCCTGACCATCGACGAGGAGGGCCAGGCCCGTACGGTCGAGCACAAGGTCGCCATCGCCGAGCGGCTGATCGAGGACCTCACCACCAACTGGGGCATCCACGAGTCGGACATCCTCATCGACACCCTGACCTTCACCATCTGCACCGGCCAGGAGGAGTCCCGCGGCGACGGCATCGCCACCATCGGGGCGATCCGGGAGCTGAAGAAGCGCCACCCGGACGTCCAGACCACGCTGGGCCTCTCCAACATCTCCTTCGGCCTGAACCCGGCCGCCCGGGTCGTGCTGAACTCCGTCTTCCTCGACGAGTGCGTCAAGGCGGGCCTGGACTCCGCGATCGTGCACGCCTCGAAGATCCTGCCGATCGCCCGGCTGGAGGAGGAGCAGGTCACGGTCGCCCTCGACCTGATCTACGACCGCCGCGCCGAGGGCTACGACCCCCTCCAGAAGCTCATGGAGCTGTTCGAGGGCGTCAACATGAAGTCGATGAAGGCGGGCAAGGCCGAGGAGCTGATGGCCCTGCCGCTGGACGAGCGCCTCCAGCGCCGCATCATCGACGGCGAGAAGAACGGCCTGGAGGCCGACCTCGACGAGGCCCTCCAGGACACCCCGGCCCTCGACATCGTCAACAACACGCTGCTGGAAGGCATGAAGGTGGTCGGCGAGCTGTTCGGCTCCGGCCAGATGCAGCTGCCGTTCGTGCTCCAGTCGGCCGAGGTCATGAAGAGCGCGGTGGCCCATCTGGAGCCGCACATGGAGAAGACCGACGACGACGGCAAGGGCACGATCGTGCTGGCCACCGTCCGCGGCGACGTCCACGACATCGGCAAGAACCTCGTCGACATCATCCTCTCCAACAACGGCTACAACGTCGTCAACCTCGGCATCAAGCAGCCCGTCTCCGCGATCCTGGAAGCCGCCGAGGAACACCGCGCGGACGTGATCGGCATGTCCGGCCTCCTGGTGAAGTCGACGGTGATCATGAAGGAGAACCTCCAGGAGCTCAACCAGCGCAAGATGGCCGCCGACTTCCCCGTCATCCTCGGCGGCGCCGCGCTGACCCGGGCCTACGTCGAGCAGGACCTGCACGAGATCTACGAGGGCGAGGTCCGCTACGCCCGGGACGCCTTCGAGGGCCTGCGCCTCATGGACGCGCTCATCGGCGTCAAGCGCGGTGTGCCCGGCGCGGTCCTGCCCGAGCTGAAGCAGCGCCGGGTGCCGAAGAAGGACGTCGCGGTGCTGGAGGTCGAGGAGCCCGAGGGCGCGGTGCGCTCGGACGTCTCCACGACCAACCCCATCCCCGAGCCGCCGTTCCGGGGCACCCGCGTCATCAAGGGCATCCCGCTCAAGGACTACGCCTCCTGGCTCGACGAGGGCGCCCTGTTCAAGGGCCAGTGGGGCCTCAAGCAGGCCAGGACCGGCGACGGACCGACGTACGAGGAGCTGGTGGAGACCGAGGGACGCCCGCACCTGCGCGGCTGGCTCGACCACCTCCAGTCCAACAACCTCCTGGAAGCGGCCGTCGTCTACGGCTACTTCCCCTGCGTCTCCAAGGGCGACGACCTGGTCCTCCTCCACGACGACGGCTCCGAGCGCACCCGCTTCACCTTCCCGCGCCAGCGCCGCGGCCGCCGCCTCTGCCTCGCCGACTTCTTCCGCCCCGAGGAGTCCGGCGAGAGGGACGTCATCGGCCTCCAGATCGTCACCGTCGGCTCCCGGATCGGCGAGGCCACCGCCGAGCTGTTCGCCGCCAACTCCTACCGCGACTACCTGGAGCTGCACGGCCTGTCCGTCCAGCTCGCCGAGGCGCTCGCCGAGTACTGGCACGCCCGGGTCCGCAGCGAGCTGGGCTTCGCGGGCGAGGACCCCGCGGACGTCGAGGACATGTTCGCGCTGAAGTACCGCGGCGCGCGGTTCTCGCTCGGTTACGGGGCGTGCCCGGACCTGGAGGACCGGGCGAAGATCGCCGACCTCCTCCAGCCGGAGCGGATCGGCGTGCACCTCTCCGAGGAGTTCCAGCTCCACCCGGAGCAGTCCACCGACGCCATCGTCATCCACCACCCCGAGGCGAAGTACTTCAACGCCCGGTAACCCCGTGTTCCCGCCGCGGCCTCGCGTCCTTCGCGCGCCGCGGCCGGACACGTCGTACACTGGTCGGTCCAGTGCAGGCCGGTCGCCCTCCCGTTTCCGGGAATGGCGGCCGGCCTTCTCGTCCCTTACGGAAGGTGTGCCGGATGACCAGTACGGTCCCCGCGTCCTTGACCCGCACGGCCGAAGGCGCCGCCCTGCAGGCGGTCCTTCTCGACATGGACGGAACCCTGGTCGATACCGAGGGCTTCTGGTGGGACGTCGAGAAGGAGGTCTTCGCCGGCCTCGGGCACCGGCTGGACGAGTCCTGGCGGGACGTGGTCGTCGGCGGTCCGATGACCCGCAGCGCCGGCTATCTCATCGACGTCACCGGCGCCGACGTCCGGCTGGACGAGCTGACCGTGCTGCTCAACGACGGATTCGAGAAGCGCATCGAGCGCGGGGTGCCGCTGATGCCGGGCGCCGAGCGGCTGCTCGCCGAGCTGGCCGCGTACGAGGTGCCCACCGCGCTCGTCTCCGCCTCCCACCGCCGGATCATCGACCGGGTGCTGGAATCGGTGGGCCGTCACCACTTCGCGCTCACCGTCGCCGGGGACGAGGTCACCCGGACCAAGCCCCACCCCGAGCCCTATCTCACCGCGGCCGCCGGCTTCGGCGCCGACCCCTGGCGCTGCGCCGTCATCGAGGACACCGCGACCGGAGTGGCCGCCGCCGAGGCCGCCGGCTGCCGGGTCGTCGCCGTGCCGTCCGTCGCCCCCATCGCGCCGGCGGCCGGACGCGTGGTCGTCGGCTCCCTGGAAGAGGTCGACCTCGCCTTCCTGCGCAAGCTCATCACCCAGGCGGGCGGAACGGGCTGACCCGAGCCCGGCGTGCGCCCGCGCCGGTCGCCCACTTGTGAACGAACAGCGGATGTTCCGGTCAGGGCCGTGTGCGTTCCGACAACGTTCCGTGGATGTGGATCAGTCGCGGGGTGCATCTGTGAAGAGCCCTGATGGGTGACCTTCCTCACCCGTGGGCCTCCGCTGGGCCGTCGGGATCGGGTGGGCTGTCCGTAATGGTGGCCGTATGTCGCCCCCTTCGTGCGTCGGGTGAGCGGGAGCCGCCCGCCGGACGGTCGGAGGGGTCACCCGCGGCTACTAGCTTTGATTCCTCACCTGCCGGGATGAGGGAGAACGTCCAGATGAACCGCAAGACCCTGGTGCTGCCGGCCGTCGTCGGCCTGCTCGCCCCCGTGCTCGCCGCCTGCGGCAGCACGGACAGCGGCGCCGGTGGCGAGGGGGCCATCGTCGTCGGCACCACGGACCAGCTCGTGGCCTCCCAGGAGAACCCCGCCCCGCTCGACCCGGCCATCGGCTACGAGGCGGGCGTCTGGAACGTCCTGCGGCAGACCGTGCAGACCCTGACCACGGTGCCGGCCGGCGGCGGCGAGCCGGTGCCCGAGGCCGCCCGCAGCTGCGCCTTCACCGACACCGCGAACGAGAGCTACCGCTGCACCCTGCGGGCCGGCCTCACGTTCGCCGACGGGACGCCCGTCACCGCCGAGGACGTGAAGCACTCCATCCAGCGCGTCATCGACATCGACGCGGACAGCGGGCCGGTCGGACTGCTCGCCAACATCGACATGGTCGAGACCAAGGGCGACGACCAGGTGATCTTCCACCTGAACACACCCGACGCGACCTTCCCGTACAAGCTCGCCACCCCCGCCGCCGGCATCGTCCCGAAGGCGCAGTACCCGGCGAAGGCGGGCCGCACCGGCCTCCAGGTGAACGGCTCCGGCCCGTACACCATGAAGCCGCAGGTCGAGGACGGCCGGGTCGTCAAGATCGCCTTCACCAAGAACCCCTCGTACAAGGGCGAGCTGAAGGTTCTCAACGACAAGGTCGAGATGGACCTCTTCCCCGACGCCGAGGCCATGGGCAAGGCGCTCGACGAGGAGAAGATCCACATGATGACCCGGGCGATGTCGCCCCAGCAGGCCGGCGACATGCTCGTGAAGCCGGAGGAGGGCGTCGAGCTCACCGAGCTGCCCGGTCTGGCCATCAGCTACGTCGGGTTCAACACCAAGGACCCCGTGGTCAGCAAGCCCGTCCGCCAGGCGATGGCGCAGATCGTCGACCGGGGCGAGATCGCCGGCAAGGTCTACGGCACCACCGCCGAACCGCTCTACTCGCTGATCCCGTCCAGCATCGCCGGGCACACCAACGCCTTCTTCAACAAGTACGGCGAGCCCAGCACCGCCAAGGCCGCGGCGATCCTCCGCGGCGCCGGGATCAAGACACCGGTGAAGTTCACCCTGCACTACACCAGCGACCACTACGGCCCGGCCACCGCCGAGGAGTTCAAGGCGATCCAGCAGCAGCTGAACAGCTCGGGCCTCTTCGACGTCTCCGTCCAGGGCAAGGAGTGGTCGCAGTACCGCCCGGAGCAGAAGCGCGGCGACTACGCGGCGTACGGCATGGGCTGGTTCCCCGACTTCCCGGACCCGGACAACTACACGGCGCCCTTCCTGGACGAGAACAACTTCCTCAACTCGCCCTACCGGTCGCGCGAGGCGCAGAAGGTCCTCATCCCGCAGTCCCGCCGCGAGACCGACCGCACCGCCGCCGCCGTCACCTACGAGAAGCTCCAGGACATCGTCGCCACCGATGTGCCGGTGCTGCCGATCTGGCAGGGCAAGCAGTACGTGGCCTCCCGCGACGGGATCGCCGGGGTGGAGCGGTCCGTCAGCGCCACCTCCGAGCTCCAGCTCTGGGAGCTGAACCGGCCCGGCGTCTGAGACCCGACCGGAAAGCCGTCCGGCCCGCCCCTCCTGTTCCAAGGACGGACGCGGGCCGGACGGCTTCGTCGTGTGCGTGTGCGCGCGAGCTACCGCGTGTGCGTGCGGGCTGCTGCGCGTGCGTGCGCGAGACCGGCTACTGCGCGCCGGGACGCACCAGCCCGCTCTCGTACGCGTACACCGCGGCCTGCACCCGGTCCCGCAGGCCCAACTTCGTGAGCACATGGCCGACATGCGTCTTCACCGTCGTCTCGCTGACGAACAGGTCCGCCGCGATCTCCGCGTTCGACAGGCCCCGCGCCACCAGCTTCAGCACCTCGACCTCACGGTCCGTCAGCGTGTGCAGGGCGTCCGGCACCGGGTCCTCACCGGACGGCAGGTGATCGGCGTACTTGTCCAGCAGCCGACGCGTGATGCTCGGCGCGAGCATCGCCTCGCCCGCCGCCACCACCCGGATCGCCTGCACCAGCTCGGCCGCCGGAGCGTCCTTCAGCAGGAATCCGCTCGCCCCGGCACGCAGCGCCTCCACCACGTACTCGTCGAGATCGAAGGTGGTCAGCACCAGCACCTTCGCCGGGCCGTCCTTCCCGGGGCCGGTGATCTGACGGGTCGCCTCGACCCCGTCCATCCGCGGCATCCGGATGTCCATCAGCACCACATCGGGCTGCAGCGCCCGCACCTGATCGATGGCCTGCAGACCGTCACCGGCCTCACCGACCACCGCCAGATCGCCTTCGGCCTCCAGGATCATCCGGAAACCGGTGCGCAGCAGAGGCTGGTCATCGACCAGAAGGACGCGGATCGCCACAGGAACTCCTTAAGGGCCCTCAAGGGCCACGGCACGGCCGGCCTCGGCCTGGACCGGTCCCATTCTGCCCTGGCCATCCTCACCCGGATCCGCAGGGCGGACCGACAGCGGGTATACCGGGGGAGTCCCGCCGAATTCCGGACACACCGCCTGGTGGTCGCACCAGCCGCACAGCTTCGTCGGCCGGGGCCGCCAGTCACCGGTCTCCGTCGCCAGCGAGATCGCGTCCCACAGCGCCAGCAGCCTGCGCTCCACCCGCTCCAGATCCGCCACCACCGGGTCGTACGTCATGACGTCCCCGCTGCCCAGATACACCAGCTGGAGGCGGCGCGGCACCACACCCTTCAGCCGCCAGATCACCAGCGCGTAGAACGTCATCTGGAACAGCGGACCATCGGCGTACTCCGGCCGCGGCGCCTTCCCCGTCTTGTAGTCGACGATCCGGACCTCACCGCTCGGCGCGACGTCCACCCGGTCGATCACCCCGCGCAGCCGCAGCCCCGACTCCAGCTCCGTCTCGACGAACAGCTCACGCTCCGCCGGCTCCAGCCGCGTCGGGTCCTCCAGCGAGAACCACCGGTCCACCAGCCGCTCCGCCTCACCCAGCCAGCGCGTCAGGCGCTCGCCCTCGGTGTCCCCGGCGAACAGCCCGGTCAGCTCCGGCTTCGACTCCAGCAGCCGGTCCCACTGGCCGGGGATCAGCGCCCGCGCCCGCGGCGCCGTCCGGTCGGCCGCCGGGGCGTCGAAGAGCCGCTCCAGCACCGCATGGACCAGCGTGCCGCGGGTAGCCGCCTCGCTGGGCTTCTCCGGCAGCCTGTCGATGACGCGGAAACGGTAGAGCAGGGGACACTGCATGAAATCGCTCGCCCGCGACGGCGACAGGGACGAAGGCGGCCGGGGCGGCCGCGGCACGGAGGTCATGTCTGAAGACCCTACGGCCCGCCACTGACAGCGAGCGGCATACCATCGACGGCAGCCCCTCGCACACTGCATGATCGTGGCCAACGCCACTCACCGAACCGAAGGGACCCCGTGGACGACAGCGGCGACAGCGGGCGGCCGCAGCCCGGCGCAGGGGGAACGGCCCCCGGCACCGATCCCGACAACGGCAAGCCGAAACGCCCCGAGGAGCCGGGCGGCGGCCTGCTCATGGGCCGGCCCTTCGGCGTGCCCGTCTACGTCGCCCCCAGCTGGTTCGTCGTCGCCGCCCTGATCACCTGGGTGTTCGGCGGCCAGCTCGACCGCGTGCTGCCCGAGCTGGGCGCCGCACGCTATCTCGTCGCCCTGTTCTTCGCCATCGCCTTCTACGCCTCCGTACTCGTCCACGAACTGGCCCACACGGTCGCCGCGCTGCGCTACAAGCTCCCGGTCCGCCGCATCCAGCTCCAGTTCTTCGGCGGCGTCTCGGAGATCGAGAAAGAGAGCGAGACACCCGGCCGCGAGTTCGTCCTCGCCTTCGTCGGACCGCTCCTGTCCCTGGTCCTCGGCGGCGTCTTCTACGGCGCGATGCAGTTCGTCGAGCCCGGCACGGTCCCCGGCGTCCTGGTCGCGGGCCTGATGATCTCCAACCTCATCGTCGCCGCCTTCAACCTGCTGCCGGGCCTGCCGCTGGACGGCGGCCGGATGCTCCGCGCCGTCGTCTGGAAGATCACCGGCAAGCCCATGAGCGGCACCATCGCCGCCGCCTGGGTCGGCCGCGGCCTCGCCGTCGTCGTCCTCGTCGGACTGCCGCTGCTCACCCACACCGGAGCGCTCGGCGGCACCGCCCAGGACATCGGCGGGGTCGAGACCGTCATGGACGCCCTCCTCGCCGCGATCCTCGCGGGCATCATCTGGACCGGCGCCGGGAACAGCCTGCGCATGGCCCGCCTCCGCGAGCACCTGCCCGACCTCCGGGCCCGCACCCTGACCCGCCGAGCCGTCCCCGTCGAGTCCGCCACCCCGCTCTCCGAAGCGCTGCGCCGGGCCAACGAGGCGGGCGCCCGCGCCCTGGTCGTCGTCGACGGACAGGGCAACCCCAAGGGCGTCGTCCGCGAGGCCGCCATCGTCGGCGTCCCCGAGCACCGCCGCCCCTGGGTCGCCGTCAGCGGCCTTGCCCAGGACCTCACCGACGGCATGAAGGTCCCCGCGGAACTGGCCGGCGAGGCCCTCCTGGACCGGCTCAAGGCCACTCCCGCCACCGAGTACCTGGTCGTCGAGGAGACCGGCGAGATCTACGGAGTCCTCTCCACCTCCGACGTGGAGCGCGCCTTCGTCAAGGCCATGGCCCGCCCCGGCGCCTGACAGCGCTCCCGGGCCGTCGGCCGGCGCGGCCCGGGCGGTCGGCGGCCCGGGAATCACCGGTAGGCTGGTCACATGTCTGAACCGACCGGTGCCGCCCGCCGACGTGGGCCCTTCAAGGTCGGGGACCAGGTACAGCTCACCGACCCCAAGGGCCGCCACTACACCTTCACGCTCGAAGCCGGAAAGAACTTCCACACCCACAAGGGTTCTTTCCCGCACGACGAGCTGATCGGTGCTCCCGAGGGCAGTGTTGTCCGCACCACGGGAAACGTCGCCTATCTCGCGCTGCGCCCCCTGCTCCCCGACTACGTCCTGTCCATGCCCCGCGGCGCCGCCGTGGTCTACCCCAAGGACGCGGGGCAGATCCTGGCCTTCGCCGACATCTTCCCCGGCGCCCGCGTCGTGGAGGCGGGGGTCGGATCCGGCTCGCTCAGCACCTTCCTGCTGCGCGCCATCGGCGAGCAGGGCATGCTGCACTCCTACGAGCGCCGCGAGGACTTCGCCGAGATCGCCCAGCAGAACGTCGAGCGCTACTTCGGCTCCCCGCACCCGGCCTGGCAGCTGACCGTCGGTGACCTCCAGGACAACCTCTCCGACACCGACGTCGACCGCGTCGTGCTCGACATGCTCGCCCCCTGGGAGTGCCTGGAGGCCGTCTCCAAGGCCCTGGTGCCCGGCGGCATCCTCTGCGCCTACGTCGCCACCACGACCCAGCTCTCGCGCACCGTCGAGTCCATCCGCGAGATCGGCTGCTTCGCCGAACCGCAGCCCTGGGAGTCGATGATCCGCAACTGGCACGTGGAGGGCCTCGCCGTCCGCCCCGACCACCGGATGATCGGCCACACCGGCTTCCTGGTCACCGCCCGCCGCCTCGCGGACGGCGTCGAGCCGCCGCTGCGCCGCCGCCGCCCGTCCAAGGGCGCCTACGGCGACGACTACGAAGGACCCGGCAGCCAGAGCCGTGGAGGCCCCGCCGCCGAACGCGGCTGATCCTTCCAACGCACCGGTGCCGCCGCGCAGTTCCCCGACCGACCGGGGAACCGCGCGGCGGCGCCTTTTCGTTGCCCCCGCCGTTCCGCCCGGATGTGAGGTGTGGCACGATGCCGGCAACCCCACGGAGGTGTCCCCACCCCCTCGCCGGGCTTCCAGGAACCATCAGGAGACATACCGCGTGCAGACCCCCGCGCTCCCGGATCTCGCCCACACCGCCACCAGGCCGGTGCACTGGCTCGCCACGGCCGCGGCGATGGCCGGAGTCGTGGCGCTGGCCGGGCTGCTCCAGCCCCGTACGGCCACCGCGACCGCCACGGCCCCCGAGCAGCGGACCACCGCGCAGCACGGCGCCCCCGTGCCCGCACCCGACCCGGCCGGCGTGGAGTTCCCGCTGGAGTGCGGCGGCGCCGGGACGACCGTCGCGAAGAAGGCCTCCGGCGACCTCGACGGCGACGGACGGCCGGAAACCGTCGCCGTGGTGCACTGCGACGCCGGATCGGGGACCCCGCCCGGCGGCATCTACGTCCTGACACAGAACAGCGGGGCCGCGCCCCGGGTCGTGGCGACCCTGGTGGACCCCGCCGACAGGAAGACCGTCGGGGACTTCGCCGTACGCGACGGAACCGTCTCGGCGACCCTCCTCGGCTACTCCTCGCTGGAGGTGCCCCGCTGCTGCCCCGACCAGGAGGAACAGGCCTCCTGGCGATGGCAGGGGAAGGCGTTCGTCCGCACCTCCGGGGACCTCGCGCGCAGCGTCTGACCACGCCCCCGCGGGGCTCCGGCCGGGACCGGGGCGCGAGCCCCCGTACCGGCTAGTCGGCGTCCGGCCCGTACACCTCGACGCTGTCCTTGACGCGCCGCACGTGGATGCAGTCCCCGGGGCACTCCTTGGCCGAATCGACGACGTCCTGGAGCAGCGGCAGCGGCACCGGAGTGGTCGCCCCCGGGTTCTGCAGGAGCTCGTCGTCGCCGCTCTTCACATACGCCAGACCGTCGATGTCCAGCTCGAAGACGTCGGGGGCGTACTGCACACAGATGCCGTCGCCCGTACAGAGGTCCTGGTCGATCCAGACCTCCAGGTCCTGGGTGTCACTGTCGCCCGGCGAGTCCTGCTGCACGGTCATGTGTCCTGCCGTTCCTGCGTATCTGAACCAATTGGAGCGAGCCCTGACGGGTGTTGAACAGTTCGACGATACAACCGGCGGCTTTCCGGTGCCGAAGGGTGGGTATTCCCTTGACGTGAGGGAGAGCGCAAGGGTGAAGATCGGACACGCCCCGCAGTCTTTGTGATCTAGGGGTTTCAATCACCACCCACCCAGGTAGGGTCAGGAAGCGTCCAGCTCCCCATGGAGGAGGTGAGGACCGTGGCAGCCCACGACGACGACATCAACCGCGGCACCCGGCCCGCGCGAGGGTCAGAGGACCCAGCCGGCCAGGTTGCCTATCTCGAGCAGGAGATCGCCGTCCTGCGACGTAAGCTCGCCGACTCTCCGCGTCATACGAGGATTCTCGAAGAGCGGATCGTCGAGTTGCAGACGAACCTGGCGGGCGTGTCCGCGCAGAACGAGCGGCTCGCCAACACGCTCCGTGAGGCGCGTGACCAGATCGTGGCCCTCAAGGAGGAGGTCGACCGGCTCGCGCAGCCGCCGGCCGGCTTCGGTGTCTTCCTGCAGGCCAACGAGGACGGCACCTGCGACATCTTCACCGGGGGCCGCAAGCTCCGGGTGAACGTCAGTCCCAGTGTCGAGCTCGACGAGCTCCGGCGCGGCCAGGAGGTCATGCTCAACGAAGCGCTCAACGTGGTCGAGGCCATGCAGTTCGAGCGCGCCGGGGACATCGTCACCCTCAAGGAGATCCTTGAGGACGGCGAGCGCGCCCTGGTGGTCGGGCACACCGACGAGGAGAGGGTGGTGCGGCTCGCCGAGCCGCTGCTGGACATCACCATCCGCTCCGGCGACGCCCTGCTCCTGGACTCCAGGTCGGGTTACGTCTACGAGGTGGTCCCCAAGAGCGAGGTCGAGGAGCTCGTCCTCGAAGAGGTCCCGGACATCGACTACGACAAGATCGGCGGCCTGGGCGACCAGATCGAGCTGATCCGCGACGCGGTCGAGCTTCCGTACCTGCACCCCGACCTCTTCAAGGAGCACGAACTCCGCCCGCCGAAGGGCATCCTGCTCTACGGTCCGCCCGGCTGTGGCAAGACCCTCATCGCCAAGGCCGTCGCCAATTCGCTCGCCAAGAAGGTCGCCGAGGTCACCGGGCAGCCCACGGGGAAGAGCTACTTCCTCAATATCAAGGGCCCCGAGCTCCTCAACAAGTACGTCGGCGAGACCGAGCGGCACATCCGCCTGGTCTTCCAGCGTGCGAGGGAGAAGGCGAGCGAGGGCACCCCCGTCATCGTCTTCTTCGACGAGATGGAGTCCCTCTTCCGTACCCGCGGCAGCGGCGTCAGCTCGGACGTGGAGAACACCATCGTCCCGCAGCTGCTCGCCGAGATCGACGGTGTGGAGGGCCTGGAGAACGTCATCGTCATCGGCGCCTCCAACCGCGAGGACATGATCGACCCCGCCATCCTGCGCCCCGGCCGTCTCGATGTGAAGATCAAGATCGAGCGTCCGGACGCCGAGGCGGCGAAGGACATCTTCGCGAAGTACCTCACCCCGGGGCTCCCGCTGCACGCGGACGACCTGGCCGAGCACACCGGCTCCCGGCCGGCCGCCGCCCACGCGATGATCCAGTCCGTCGTGGAGCGGATGTACACGGAGTCCGAGGAGAACCGCTTCCTGGAGGTCACCTACGCCAACGGCGACAAGGAAGTCCTCTACTTCAAGGACTTCAACTCCGGCGCGATGATTCAGAACATCGTCGACCGGGCGAAGAAGATGGCCATCAAGGCATTCCTGGAACAGGGCCAGAAGGGACTGCGGGTCGCTCATCTCCTGCAGGCCTGCGTGGACGAGTTCAAGGAGAACGAGGACCTGCCGAACACGACCAACCCGGACGACTGGGCCAGGATTTCCGGCAAGAAGGGTGAGCGGATCGTATTCATCCGCACACTCGTCACCGGAAAGCAGGGCGCGGACACCGGACGCTCCATCGATACGGTGGCCAATACCGGCCAGTACCTGTAAAACGCGGACCGGCTGCGGAAGCCCCCAGGGGCCTCCGCAGCCGGTTTCATTCCCCCGTTCCGGCCCTGCCGGAGCAATGTCGTAATGGAGCTCCCCACCGGCGCAGAGGCGCTCTAGGCTCTGCGGTACCGCCGAGTCGCGCAGTGCGGTGACGGGCACCGCACACGCACCGGACTCAGCAGCGGTACTTGAGCGTCGTCCCCGGAGGGGGCCGACGCCGGGCAAGGAGGGCCGCATGACCGTACGGCGAGTAATGGGCATCGAGACGGAGTACGGGATCTCCGTCCCCGGCCACCCCAACGCCAATGCCATGCTCACCTCGTCCCAGATCGTCAACGCCTACGCGGCGGCGATGCACCGGGCGCGCCGCGCCCGCTGGGACTTCGAGGAGGAGAACCCGCTGCGTGACGCGCGAGGCTTCGACCTCGCCCGGGAGACCGCCGACTCCAGCCAGCTGACCGACGAGGACATCGGCCTGGCCAATGTCATCCTCACCAACGGCGCCCGGCTGTACGTCGACCACGCGCACCCCGAGTACAGCTCCCCGGAGATCACCAATCCGCGCGACGCGGTGCTCTGGGACAAGGCCGGCGAGCGGATCATGGCGGAGGCGGCCGAGCGGGCGGCCGCCATCCCCGGCGCGCAGCCGATCCACCTCTACAAGAACAACACCGACAACAAGGGCGCCTCCTACGGCACGCACGAGAACTACCTCATGCAGCGGGAGACGCCGTTCTCCGACATCGTGCGGCATCTGACGCCGTTCTTCGTCTCGCGCCAGGTCGTCACGGGCGCGGGCCGGGTCGGCATCGGCCAGGACGGCAACGAGCACGGTTTCCAGATCAGCCAGCGCGCCGACTACTTCGAGGTCGAGGTCGGGCTGGAGACCACGCTCAAGCGTCCCATCATCAACACCCGGGACGAGCCGCACTCCGACGCGGAGAAGTACCGCCGGCTCCATGTGATCATCGGCGACGCCAACCTCTCGGAGATCTCCACCTATCTCAAGCTCGGCACCACGTCCCTGGTGCTGTCCATGATCGAGGACGCCTTCATCAACGTCGATCTCGCGGTCGACCAGCCCGTGCGCACCCTGCACCAGGTCTCCCACGACCCGGACCTGCGGCAGCTGATCACGCTCCGCAGCGGCCGGACGCTCACCGCGGTCCAGCTCCAGATGGAGTACTTCGAGCTGGCCCGCAAGTACGTCGACGAACGGTACGGCGCGGACGCCGACGAGCAGACCAAGGACATCCTGACCCGCTGGGAGGACACCCTCAACCGGCTGGAGACCGATCCGATGAGCCTGGCGGGCGAGCTGGACTGGATCGCCAAGCGGGAGCTCATGGAGGGCTACCGCCGCCGCGACGCGCTGGACTGGGACGCGCCCCGGCTGCATCTGGTGGACCTCCAGTACGCGGACGTGCGGCCCGACAAGGGCCTCTACAACCGCCTGGCGGCCCGCGGGAAGATGAAGCGCCTCCTGGACGAGGACGAGGTCACCAGGGCCCGTGCGAAGCCCCCGGAGGACACCAGGGCCTACTTCCGCGGGCGCTGTCTGGAGCAGTACGCCGACGACGTGGCGGCGGCCTCGTGGGACTCGGTGATCTTCGACCTGCCGGACCGCGACTCCCTCCAGCGGGTGCCCACCCTGGAACCGCTGCGCGGCACGAAGGAGCACGTCAAGGACCTGCTGGACCGCTGCCGGACGGCGGAGGAGCTGGTCCGGGCCCTGTCGGGCGGCTGAAAGGCCTCCGGGCTGGGAATCAATCACCTGAGGCGCGGGCGTTGCATCAACTACCGGGTCAAATATCGGGCCCCGTGGGTAGGGTCTGATCAAGAGCTTCGATTGCTTCGAACCGAGCGGGGTGAGCTACATGGCGACCAAGGACACCGGCGGCGGACAGCAGAAGGCGACACGTTCCACCGAGGAGGTCGAGGAGCAGGCGCAGGACGCGCAGGCGTCCGAGGACCTCGCGGAGCGCCAGGAGAAGCTGAGCGACGACGTCGACTCGGTCCTGGACGAGATCGACGACGTCCTGGAGGAGAACGCCGAGGACTTCGTCCGGTCGTTCGTTCAGAAGGGTGGACAGTAGTTCACCAGTGTGAACGCCCGGACGTGTTCCGGGCGCTCACGCGGACATCGGGGGAGAGGGGTGACGGCGTGCGCCACCGTGCGCGCCGTCACCCCGCCCACCGACCCGGGGGCCGGTTCCCGGCCCCGCCGGATCGGTGCGGACAACCTCCGCCGAACATGTGGATCACTCCCGCCTGGCGGGTAGGGTCCGTGGCGTACGTGCTTGCTTCAACGGCAATTCGGCCATCGGCAGGTCGGGGGATGATCCTGACTCTCCTGCGCAGGGCCATCGCATACCTGGAGGGAAACGCGTGGAAGCCAACACTCGTAGCACCGGGCGTCTACCAGCTGCCTTCCTGACGCCGGGTTCGTCCTCGTTCATGGACTTCCTGTCCGACCAGTCGCCCGAGATGCTCCCGGGCAACCGGAGCCTGCCGCCGCTCCAGGGGCCCATCGAGGCGCCGCACGGGACGACCATCGTCTCGGCGTCCTTCCCCGGTGGCGTGGTCCTGGCCGGCGACCGGCGCGCCACCATGGGCAACATGATCGCCTCGCGCGACATGCAGAAGGTCTTCCCGGCCGACGAGTACTCCGCGGTCGGCATCGCCGGCACCGCCGGACTGGCCGTGGAGATGGTCAAGCTGTTCCAGCTGGAGCTGGAGCACTTCGAGAAGGTCGAGGGCGCCCAGCTCTCCCTGGAGGGGAAGGCCAACCGCCTCTCCACCATGATCCGCAGCAACCTCGCCATGGCCATGCAGGGCCTCGCCGTGGTGCCCCTCTTCGCCGGCTACGACGTCGACCGCGAGAAGGGCCGCATCTTCTCCTACGACGTCACCGGCGGGCGCAGCGAGGAGAGCGGCTACGCGGCCACCGGCTCCGGGTCGATCTTCGCCCGCAACGCGATGAAGAAGCTCTACCGCGAGGACCTGACGGAGGACCAGGCCCTCACCCTGGTCGTGCAGGCGCTGTACGACGCGGCGGACGACGACTCGGCGACCGGCGGCCCCGACGTGGCCCGCCGCATCTTCCCGATCGTCACCGTCATCACCGACGAAGGCTTCCGGAGGCTGACCGACCAGGAGTCCTCCGCGATCGCGCGCTCCATCCTGGAACGCCGACTCGAGCAGCCCGACGGCCCGCGCGCCGCGCTGCTCTGATCCGGACCCCTGGGGCGTGGTTCGAAAGTCCCGCCTGCTCGGCGGCGCCCGGGCGGACGGCGCTACTTCCGAAACACGCTCCAGCTTCCCGACGCACTCGTCACTGACAGAAAGGGACGGATAGCCGGTGTCGACGCCGTTCTATGTCTCACCCCAGCAGGCCATGGCCGACCGGGCGGAATACGCCCGCAAGGGCATCGCCCGTGGTCGCAGCCTCGTTGTGCTGCAGTATGCCGACGGCATTGTGTTCGTCGGCGAGAACCCGTCCCGCGCACTGCACAAGTTCAGCGAGATCTATGACCGGATCGGCTTCGCGGCCGCCGGCAAGTACAACGAGTACGAGAACCTCCGCATCGGCGGGGTGCGCTACGCCGATCTGCGCGGATACACCTACGACCGGGACGACGTGACGGCCCGTGGGCTGGCCAACGTCTACGCCCAGACGCTCGGCACCATCTTCTCCAGCGCGGCCGAGAAACCGTACGAGGTGGAGCTGGTGGTGGCCGAGGTCGGCAGCGCGGCCGAGGGCGACCAGATCTACCGGCTGCCGCACGACGGCTCCATCGTGGACGAGCACGGCTCGGTCGCGGTCGGCGGCAACTCCGAACAGATCAGCACCTTCCTCGACCAGCGCCACCGCGACGGCATGACGCTGGCCGAGGCGCTCAAGCTGGCCGTCCAGGCGCTCTCGCGGGAGCCGGGCGGCGGCGAGCGGGAGATCCCCGCGGAGCGCCTGGAGGTCGCGGTCCTGGACCGCACCCGTCCCCAGCAGCGCAAGTTCAAGCGGATCGTCGGCCGACAGCTGGCCCGGCTGCTGGACACGGAGGCCGCCGGCAGCACGCCGACGGACGCCCCGTCCGACACCGAGGACGCCGACAGCACGGACGCCACCGACAGCGGCCCCGGCTCCACGGAGGAGACGGACAAGTAGGCGAGCGACGCCTTCAGGGGCGTCGTGCCCCCGGGTCCCGGCCCGGGGGCACCGTCATGTCCGGGCAGCGGGCGGCGGTGCCGTGGACCCGCGCACGACGAGCCGGACCGGCAGGCCGCCCCGCTCGACGGGACGGCCGTCCAGCACCGCGAGCAGCGCCTCCATGCCCCGTTCCCCGACCCGCTCCGCCGGCAGCCGCACCGTGGTCAGCTCCGGCTCCAGCGCGGTGGCCAGCGCCAGGTCGTCGAATCCGGTGACGGACAGCTCGTCCGGCACCCGCAGCCCCAGCCTGCGGGCCGCCTTGCAGGCACCGGCGGCCAGGATGTCGTCGTCGCAGACGATCGCGGTGGGCCGGTCCCCGGCGGCCGACAGGGCCTGCTCGACCGCCTCGCGCCCCGCCCCCACCTCCAGCGGGGCGCGCACGGTGCGCACCGTGGCGCCTCCCGCCGCTCCCAGCGCCTCGTGCAGTGCCCCGGCGCGCACCGCGAACGTCCAGGTGTCCACGGCGGACGCCAGATGGAGGAAGCGGCGGTGGCCGAGGCGCAGCAGATGGTCCGTCACCTGCCGCATCCCGTCGGCGATGTCGAGGTTCACATGGGCGGCGGGCCCGGCGTCCGAGGGATCGCTGTCCAGCATCACCAGCGGCAGATCCGCCCCGTGCAGCGCGCCGAGCGCGTCGGCGGCCATCGAGGACGCGATGACCCCGTCGAGCGCCGCGCGGGCCGAGGCGAACGGGTCGCGGGCCGGGCCCGTGCCGTCGGGCGAGGGGTAGAGCACCACGCCGAAACCGTGTTCGGCGGCGAGCGCCGCCGCCCCGGCGTACACCCGCGCGAAGAACTCGTTGGTGAGCGCGGGCACCACCAGCAGTGCGGTCCTGGTGCGGCCGAGCCGCAGACTGCGGGCCGCCAGATTGGGCCGGTAGCCGATCTCCGCCGCGGTGTCCCGGACCCGCTGGGCCGTGGTCTCCGACACCCTGCCCAGCCACTTCTCGCCGAGCACCAGGGAGACCGTCGCCTGCGAGACGCCCGCCGCACGGGCCACGTCGCGGCTGGTGGGCCGGGCGGGGACGGGCTGCTGCGCGCTGGTCACTCGTGCCTCCGTGCGAGATGTTTCCGTAACGCCGCGAGGTGGACCCGCGAACTGCGCACATGGTACGTATGAACCTCGACGTTATACGTAACACCTCGGGGGCGGCACAGCCGGTCGGGGCGGAGAGGGGCGGGAATGGCCGCGGGATATCTGGAGATCCTCCGGGCGCGGCATGCCGCCCGGCTGCTGACGGGCACCCTGGTGGGGCGGCTGCCCAACGGCACCGCGCACATCGCGATCGTGCTGTTCACCCGGGCCGAGGGCGGCAGCTACACGCTGGCCGGCGCGCTCGCCGCCGCCTACGGACTGGCCACCGCCGTCGGGCAGCCGCTGCTCGGCCGGGCGGTCGACCTCCACGGGCAGCCGCGCGTCCAGCTCCCGGCCGCCGTCGTCTCCGCGCTCGGCATGTCCCTGCTGGCCCTCACCGGCCTCTCCTCGCTCCCGCTGGCCTACCTCGCCGTCGTCATCGCCGGGGTGGCCACACCGCCGTTGGAAGGCGGCCTGCGGGCCCTGTGGCCCAGCGTCCTCAAGGGCGAGGGCCAGGTGCACCGGGCCTACGCCATGGACGCCGTGGCGCAGGAGATCATGTTCACCGTCGGCCCGCTCCTGGTGACCCTGCTCGTCTCGCTCTGGTCACCGGCCGCCGCCCTGCTCGTCATCAACGCCATCGGCGTGCTCGGCGCCCTCTCGGTCGTCCTGTCCGAGCCCTCGCGCACCTGGCGCTCCGCACCCCGCGAGGCGCACTGGCTCGGCGCCCTGCGCTCACCCGGACTCCTCGCCCTGCTCGGCGCGTTCTTCTTCGTCGGGCTCGCCCTCGGCTCCATCACGGTGGCCGGGGTGGCGTACGCGGACGACCACGGCCGGGAGTCGGTGTACGGCTGGCTGATGGCCGCGCTCGGCCTCGGTGCGCTGATCGGCGGCCTCGCCTACGGGGCGCGGCAGTGGGCCGGTGCGCCCGAGAGGCAGCTGCGGGTCATCGTCGGGCTGCTGGCGCTGGGCTATCTGCCGTTGACCCTCACCCCCTCGGTGCCTGTCATGGCCGCGCTCGCCGCCCTCGCCGGAGTGTTCCTCGCGCCGGCCATCGCCTGCTCCTTCATCGTGGTCGACCGGCACGCCCCGCGCGGCACGGTGACCGAGGCGTTCTCCTGGCTCGTCACCACCTTCGGCGTAGGCGCGGCGGCCGGTACGGCCGTCGCCGGACCGGCCGTCGAACTCGGCTCGACCGCCTGGAGCTTCGCCGTCGCCGGGGCCGGTGGAGTGGCGGCTCTGATCGTCCTGCTGGCCACCGGGAGGGTCCTGGCGGGTGTCTCCCGTACGCCCGCCGTCGTGGCGGGATCGGAAAATGATCGAAACGGAGCCGTCGAACCCGGTTTCAGCTCAGGCCATAAGGCGTAATGTTCAGTCATGGACCGCCGCATTTTCGGGCTGGAGAACGAGTACGGCGTCACGTGCACGTTCAGGGGACAGCGCCGACTGTCACCTGACGAAGTGGCGCGCTACCTCTTCCGCCGTGTTGTGTCATGGGGCCGCAGCAGCAATGTCTTTCTGCGGAACGGCGCCCGCCTCTACCTCGACGTGGGATCGCATCCGGAATATGCAACCCCCGAATGCGACAACGTGACCGAACTGGTCACGCACGACAAGGCGGGCGAGCGCATTCTCGAAGGCCTGCTCGTCGACGCCGAACGCCGCCTGCACGAGGAGGGAATCGCGGGCGACGTCTATCTCTTCAAGAACAACACCGACTCGGCGGGAAACTCCTACGGCTGCCACGAGAACTACCTCGTCGCCCGCCACGGAGAATTCTCCCGGCTCGCGGACATCCTCATTCCGTTCCTCGTCACCAGGCAGCTGATCTGCGGTGCGGGCAAGGTGCTCCAGACCCCGCGCGGCGCGGTCTACTGCGTCAGCCAGCGCGCCGAGCACATCTGGGAGGGCGTCAGCTCCGCGACCACCCGCTCCCGGCCGATCATCAACACCCGCGACGAGCCCCACGCCGACGCCGAGCGGTACCGCCGCCTCCACGTCATCGTCGGTGACTCGAACATGTCCGAGACGACCATGCTGCTCAAGGTCGGCGCCACCGACCTGGTGCTCCGCATGATCGAGGCGGGCACGGTGATGCGCGACCTGACCCTGGAGAACCCGATCCGGGCGATCCGTGAGGTCAGCCACGACCTCACGGGGCAGCGCAAGGTGCGCCTGGCCAGCGGCCGGGAGGCCTCGGCCATCGAGGTCCAGCGGGAGTACTACGAGAAGGCCGTGGACTTCGTCGAGCGCCGGGGCATCCGCACCGGCACCGTGGACCAGGTCCTGGAGCTGTGGGGCCGCACCCTGGACGCGATCGAGGCAGAGGACCTCGACCGGATCGACACCGAGATCGACTGGGTCATGAAGTACAAGCTCATCGAGCGGTACCGGGCCAAGCACAACATGACCATGTCGAATCCGCGGGTCGCCCAGATAGACCTCGCCTACCACGACATCCACCGTCGCCGAGGCCTCTTCTACCTCCTGGAGCGCAAGGGGCAGACCGCCCGCATCTGCAACGACCTGAAGATCTTCGAGGGCAAGTCGGTGCCCCCGCAGACCACCCGGGCGAGGCTGCGCGGCGACTTCATCCGCAGGGCCCAGGAGCAGCGGCGGGACTTCACCGTCGACTGGGTCCACCTCAAGCTCAACGACCAGGCGCAGCGCACGGTGTTGTGCAAGGACCCGTTCCGCTCCGTCGACGAGCGGGTGGAGAAGCTGATCGCCGGCATGTGATCCGGCGCCACCGCATCACGGCCCCGGCCTCCAGGACCCACCGGTCCTGGAGGCCGGGGCCGTCCGTGCGGGGTCCGGCCCCAACCGGATCGGAGGGCCTGGGGGTTGTCCCGCTTCTCCCGGTGGATCGGCGCGCGGCGTCAGACGCGGTGCATCGCACGGCGGAGGGACGTCCGCATACTGGATGTATGCGGACGTTCCGACAACGCGGCGAGGTGCCGTGGCTGTCGTCGCGTGCCCGCCGGGAATCGCGGGACAACCCTTAGAGTGTTGCGGGACCGATCGACCGTGCCCCCTGAGATCTGAGGAACCAGTGCGCCGAATTGCCGGCCTTCTTCTCGCCCCCCTCCTGCTGCTGTCGGCAGTGGCGTGCGGCAGCGACGACAAGGCCTCCGACTCCGCCTCGTCCAAGAACGGCGTCCCCGCGATCACCGCGGGCGCCAAGTTCGGCGAGAAGCCCACCCTCTCCAAGGGGAAGGGTGGCCCGCCCAAGGAGCTGAAGACCGACGTCATCAGCGAGGGGGACGGCGCGAAACTCAAGAACGGCGACGCGATCCAGGTCAACTACCTCGGTCAGGCGTGGGACTCCACCAAGCCGTTCGACAACAGCTTCGACCGCAAGCAGCCCTTCGATCTGACGCTCGGCGCCGGAATGGTCATCCAGGGCTGGGACAAGGGCCTGGTCGGCCAGAAGGTCGGCAGCCGTGTCGAGCTGGTCATCCCGCCCGAGCTCGGCTACGGCGAGCAGGGCCAGGGCGACATCAAGCCCAACGCCACGCTCGTGTTCGTCGTCGACATCCTGAAGGCCACCCAGATCCCGGCCTCCGCCAAGGGCACCGAGGTCGCCCAGGACAACGCCGACCTGCCCAAGGTCGGCGTGAAGACCGACGGCAAGGCCCCCACGGTCACCATCCCCAAGGGCGACCCGCCGAAGAAGCTCGTCTCCAACTACGTCCTGGAGTCCGACGGCGAGGTCGTCAAGGAGTCCGACAGCGTCGTCGTGAACTACGTCGGCATGATCTGGAAGGGCGCCAAGGAGTTCGACAACACGTACACCACGGGCAAGACCCAGACCTTCCCGCTGTCCCAGGTCACCCTCAAGGGCCTGAAGAACGGCCTGGTGGACAAGAAGGTCGGCAGCCGGGTACTGCTCGTCATCCCGCCGGACCAGGCCTTCGGGGACCAGCAGCAGCAGGCCATCCCGAAGAACTCCACCCTGGTCTTCGCCGTGGACATCCTCGCCAAGGTGTAACACTGTCCCGGTTGTCCAGTTCATCATTTAGAGGAGCAGTTCAGTGAGCATCGAGAAGCCCGAGGTCGACTTCCCGGGTGGCGAGCCGCCGGCCGACCTGCAGATCAAGGACATCTGGGAGGGCGACGGCGCGGTGGCCCAGGCGGGCCAGACCGTCTCCGTCCACTACGTGGGCGTGGCCTTCTCCACCGGCGAGGAGTTCGACGCCTCCTGGAACCGCGGCACCCCGCTGCAGTTCCAGCTCGGTGCCGGTCAGGTCATCTCCGGCTGGGACCAGGGAGTGCAGGGCATGAAGGTCGGCGGGCGTCGCGAGCTGATCATCCCCGCGCACCTCGCCTACGGCGACCGCGGCGCCGGCGGCAAGATCGCCCCGGGCGAGACGCTGATCTTCGTCTGCGACCTCGTCGCGGTCTGATCGGTTCCGGTTGTACGCGTGAGGGCCCCCGCCGTGCGGCGGGGGCCCTCACCGTTCTCCGGCGGGCCCGTCACCGTTCTCCGGTCGGCGGCCCGCCTTTTGGTCCCCACACCCCGGGGCGGTACGGTCGACGGTCGTAGAGCAACAAGAGAAAGGGCGTCGATGGCGATTGCCAAGGCCGAGCGGTTGATGAACCTCGCGCTGTGCCTGCTGGGGACCCGGCGCCCGCTCAGCAAGCGCGAACTCCGCGGATCCATCGAGGCCTATCTCGAAGCGGGCTCCGACGACTCCTTCAACCGGATGTTCGAGCGCGACAAGGACGATCTGCGCGAGCTCGGCCTCGTCATCGAGACCGTCGAGAACCTCGACGGCGACACCGGCTACCTGGCCCGCCGCGACAGCAACCGGCTGCCCCCCATCACCCTGGACGCCGAGGAGGCCGCGGCCCTCGGCCTCGCCGCCAAGGTCTGGCAGCAGGCCCGCCTCGCCGGAGCCGCCAGCGGCGCCCTCCAGAAACTGCGGGCCGCCGGGATGCCTGAGGCCGAGGACGCCTACGAGGTCCACAGCGCCCTCGAACCCCGCATCCCCGTCCACGAGGCCGCCTTCGAGCCCCTCATGCTGGCGTGCCGCGACCGCCGGCCCGTCACCTTCGACTACCGCAAGGCCAACTCCGCCCGCCCCGAGCAGCGCCAGGTCGAACCCTGGACCCTCGAATGCTGGCGCGGCCACTGGTATCTGGCGGGCTGGGACCGCGGGCGCGGCGCCGAACGCGTCTTCCGGCTCTCCCGCATCACCGGCAAGGTCCGCTCCCGCGCCGGGGCGTTCAGCGCCGAGGTGCCCGACGTCGTCACCGTCCGCGAGACCGTGGAGAGCTGGGCCGGCGAGACCGCGACCCGTACCGCCCGGATCAGGCTGCGCGCCGGAGCCGGCTACCCGCTGCGGTCGCGCGCGATAACCGTGAGGGAACGCGGCGACGGCTGGGACGAGCTGGAGATTCCGTACGGGCACGGCCTCGACGCCTGGCTCGTCGAGTTCGGCCCGGACGTCGTCGTGGAGGAACCCGCCGATCTGCGGGCCGATGTGGTGGACCGGCTCCGCGCCGTGGCCAAGGACTAGGGGCAGGGAAATGGCCACGAACGCGATCGACCAGACCCGTCGGATGCTGTCCCTGGTGACGTATCTGCGCGAGCGCCCCGGAGCCCACGTCCAGGACGTGGCGCGGGCCTTCGGGATCACCGAGGACGAGCTGATCTCGGACCTCGACGTCCTGCCCATGTGCGGCACCAGCTTCCGCGGCGGCGACCTCCTCGACATCGACACCGACGGCGACCGGATCTGGTGGCACAACCCGGACGACGTCGCCGAGCCGCTCCGCCTCGCCGCCGACGAGGCCACCGCGCTCCTCGTCGCCGCCCGCGCCGTCGCCACCCTGCCCGGCCTGCGCGAGAGCGACCGGCTCGCCCTCGTCCGCGCCACCGCCAAGCTGGAGACGGCCGCCGGCGAGTCGGGGGCGGCCAGCTCCCGGCTCTCGGTGACCTTCGAGGCGGAGGGCGGCGTCTTCGCCGACGTCGACCGGGCCATCTCCGAGCGCCGCCGGCTCTGGCTGCGCTACTACTCGCCCGCCCGCGACGAACTCACCGAGCGCGAGGTCGACCCGATCCGGCTGTTCGCCGTCGGCCACACCTACATGGAGGGCTGGTGCCGGCTCTCCGAGGCCCGCCGGACCTTCCGCCTGGACCGGGTCGCCGAGATCCGCCTCCTCGACGCCCCCGCCGCCCCGCCCGAGCTGGAGCTGCGCGACCTGTCCGCGGGGCTGGTCCAGCCCGCCGCCGAGGACCCGGAAGTCGTCGTCGAGGTCGGCACCGGCGGCCGCTGGGTCGCCGAGTACTACCCGCACGACTCCGCCGAGGAGCTCCCCGACGGCGGCCTGCGGATCACCCTGCGCACCCCGGACCCGGCCTCCCTGCGCCGGCTCGCCCTGCGGCTCGGCGGCGACGGCCGCATCGTCGCCCCGCCGGAACTCGCGGACAGCGCCCGCGAGGCCGCCCGCGAGGCCCTCGCCGCCTACGAGGGCGCGGTCTGAGACCCGAGGAGGGGAGACAACGATGAACCGGACGCCGCTGTTTCCGGCCGCCGTCACCGGAATCCGCCCGGCGCCCCTGCCCGGCGCCGGGCCCGTCCGCGTGCCCGTATCCGCCGCCGTACGCTTCCGGGCCGCCTGCCCCGACTGCCGCGGGCGCTTCGAGCTGGCCGCCGCGGCGCTGCGGCTCGCCATCGGCGCCACCAGCCGTACCACCTTCTACACCTTCACCTGCCCCGAGTGCGGCGCCTCGGTCCGCAAGCCCGCCGGGGAGCGCATCATCGAACTGCTCACCGGCGGTGGCGTACGGACCCTGCGCCTGCACACCGCCCTGTAGCGCCCCGACCGCAGCCGCCCGTCGGACAGCCCCGTCGGACAGCCCCGTAGGAAGCCCGTAGGAAGAGGCACCGCCGTATGTTCTGGCCCATGCTCGCCATCGCCCTGGGATTCCTGGGCATCGCCGTGCTCGGTGTGCTCGGCGTCAAGGTCTTCGTCGAAGCCCAGCGCCTCGGCCGTCAGGTCACGGTCACCACGGAGCGGATCAACCGGGCGTCGGAGGACCTCGAACGGGCGGCGACCCGCCTCGCGACCACGGGCGAAGGCCTGCGATAGCGGACCCGGGGGCCTGATGTTCGACAGCACCGGAGGGTACGCTGCATGGGTCGGCCCAGGCAGGGAGGTGCGGGTCGCAATCGGGAGTACGCACGCGCATTGCCTCGCGTTTACCCCTGCGGGTTACGATCGCTGCCAAGCGCAACGATCGGACATACGCCCGGTCGAACGGATAGCGAGCCCACCTCCAGCCGCCTCAGTGAGAAGGAAGTCGCACATGATCGGCAATCTGAAGCCCCTCGAGATCGTTCTGATCATCGCTGTCATCCTGCTGCTCTTCGGTGCCAAGAAGCTTCCCGACATGGCGCGCTCGCTCGGCAAGTCGGCCCGCATCCTCAAGAGCGAGGCCAAGGCCATGAAGAAGGACGACGCGACGACCGCGACGCCCACGACGGAGACCGTCGAGGACCCGACGCCCCCGCAGTCCACCACCGCGCGCACCATCCAGGCCGCTCCGGGAGACGTCACCAGCTCCCGCCCGGTCAGCGAGGCCAAGCCCACCACCCAGAGCTGACAGCTGACGCGCTCCGCCGACAGCCGCCGCACGAGACGAGGGAAGTGGGTTGCTCAAGTCTGCCCGCAAGCAGGAGAAGGACGACGAGGGGCGGATGCCCCTCCTCGATCACCTGCGTGAGCTGCGTAACCGGCTGCTGAAAGCCGTGCTCGCGATCGTCGTGGTGACGATCGTGGCAGCGTTCTTCCAGAAGGAGATCTACGACTTCCTTCTGCGCCCCCTTCTCGAATCCGTCGGGTGCAAGGACGGCGTGGTCGTCGCCGTCAACGGCAAGCCCTGCGCGCTGCTGAAGACCAACACCCTGCTGGCGCCGTTCACCAACGCCCTCAAGGTCGCCCTGATGTCCGGCGTCCTGCTGGCCACCCCGGTCTGGCTGTATCAGCTGTGGGCCTTCGTGGCTCCCGGGCTGCACCAGGGCGAGAAGCGCTACGCCTACGCCTTCGCCGTCGTGGGCGCGCCCCTGTTCCTCTCCGGCGCCTACCTCGCGTACGCGATCCTGCCGCAGACCGCCGAGATCATGCTCGGGTTCAGCCCCGAGAACGTGCAGAACCAGATCGAGCTCGACAGCTATCTGGACCTGCTGGTCCGCATGGTGATCGTCTTCGGCCTCGCCTTCGAACTGCCGCTGCTCCTCATCGCGCTGAACATGACCGGTGTCGTCTCCGGCAAGCGGATGCTCGGCTGGTGGCGCGGAATGATCGTGGGCCTCACCGCTTTCGCGGCCATCGCGACCCCCGGCGGTGAACCGGTTTCCATGCTGCTCCTCGCCGGTCCGCTCGCGGTCCTCTACTTCATCGCCGTCGGCTTCTCCCTGCTGAACGACAAGCGGCGCAACCGCAGGAACCCCGATGCCGAGCTCAGCGACGACGAGGCCTCGGATCTTGATCTGACGCCCGAGCCCGTAGGCGGCGTCGAGAGCGTCTCCGGCTCCCGCGCCGCACTTCCGGGCCAGGCGTCCGGCGGGGCGGACGGTGCCGGATCGCACCGGCTGAATGGTTACGACGACATCACCTGACCTTGTAGGGTCCGGAAGGGTGACCAGCGAGATCACCCTCTTCGTCAATCCCACCGCAGGACGCGGCCGGGGCGCGCACGCCGCGCAGCCGGCCGCTTCCGCGTTGCGGGACGCCGGATTCTCCGTCGTGACGGTGCTGGGCGAGGACGCCGACGACGCCCTGCGCCGGGCCCGCGAGGCCGTCGCGGCGGGGACCGGGGCGCTGATAGCCGTGGGCGGGGACGGTCTGATGTCCCTCGCCCTCCAGGCCGTCGCCGGGACCGCCACCCCGCTCGGCGTCGTCGCCGTCGGCACCGGCAACGACTTCGCCCGCGCGCTGGGGCTGCCGATACGCGACCCGGCCGCTGCCGGACGGCTGGCCGCCCGGGCGCTCAAGGAGGGCGGTCACCGCGACATCGACCTGGGGCGGGTGGGCGACCGCTGGTTCGGTTCCGTCCTCGCCTCCGGCTTCGACTCCCGGGTCAACGACCGGGGCAACCGGATGCGCTTCGTCGGCGGCCGGTTCACGTACGACCTCGCGATCCTCGCCGAACTGGCCGCCTTCCGGCCGATCCCGTACCGGATCCGGCTCGATGGCAAAGAGGCCACCGAGATCGAGGCCACCCTCGTCGCGGTGGGCAACGGAACCACGTACGGCGGGGGCATGCGGATCTGCGCCGACGCGGAGATGGACGACGGCCTCTTCGACGTGACCGTGGTGGGGCGGTGCACCCGCACCACGCTCCTCAAGGTCTTCCCGAAGGTCTACCGGGGCACGCACCTGGACCACCCCGCCGTCACCGTGCACCGGGTCTCCTCGATCGAGCTGGCGGCGGCCGGGGTCACGGCGTACGCGGACGGTGAACCGCTGGGCGCGCTGCCGCTCACCGCCACCTGTGTGCCGGGCGCCGTGCGGGTGCTCACCGGGAGCTGAGCAGGCGCCGGCCGGGCCCCGGGCGAGGGATGGGCCAAGGGCATTTAAAGATCGCGCTGAGTGTCGGAGGTGACGGGTAGGCTCGTAACCAAGATGACAGAGGACCTCTCACCAGCTGAGCGATACCAGGCTTCTCGGGACCGTGCGGCCGAGATGGCGACGGCCCTCGGGCCCTTCCGCGAGATGTACGAGTTCGGACTGGACCCGTTCCAGATCGAGGCCTGCCAGGCCCTGGAGGCGGGCAAGGGGGTGCTGGTCGCGGCCCCCACCGGGTCGGGCAAGACGATCGTCGGCGAGTTCGCCGTGCACCTGGCCCTGGAGCAGGGCCGCAAGTGCTTCTACACGACACCGATCAAGGCGCTCTCCAACCAGAAGTTCGCCGATTTGGTCAAGCGGTACGGCGCCGACAAGGTCGGCCTGCTGACCGGCGACAACAGCGTCAACTCCGAGGCGCCGGTGGTCGTGATGACCACCGAGGTCCTGCGGAACATGCTGTACGCGGGCTCCCAGTCGCTCTCCGGCCTCGGCTACGTGGTCATGGACGAGGTGCACTACCTCTCCGACCGCTTCCGGGGCGCGGTGTGGGAGGAAGTGATCATTCATCTCCCGGAGTCGGTGACGCTGGTCTCCCTGTCGGCGACCGTCTCCAACGCGGAGGAGTTCGGCGACTGGCTGGACACTGTGCGCGGCGACACCGAGGTGATCGTCTCCGAGCACCGTCCGGTGCCGCTCTGGCAGCACGTGATGGCCGGACGCAGGATGTACGACCTCTTCGAGGAGGCGACCGACCACGGGGGGCGCGGCGCCGGACGGCGCGAGGTCAACCCGGACCTGGTCCGTCTCGCCCGGCAGGAGAGCCAGAACGTCTACAACCCCCGTGACCGCCGACGGGGCAAGATGGTGCGCGAGGCCGACCGCGAGCGCGAGAGGCGACAGCGCGGCCGGATCTGGACGCCCGGCCGGCCCGAGGTCATCGACCGGCTGGACAACGAGGGCCTGCTGCCCGCCATCACCTTCATCTTCAGCCGGGCCGGCTGCGAGGCCGCCGTCCAGCAGTGCCTCTACGCCGGTCTGCGGCTCAACGACGAGGACAAGCGCCGGCTGGTCCGGGAGATCGTCGAGGAGCGGACCGCGTCCATCCCCGGCGAGGACCTGCACGTTCTCGGCTACTACGAGTGGCTCGAAGGCCTGGAGCGGGGCATCGCCGCGCACCACGCGGGCATGCTGCCGACGTTCAAGGAAGTCGTCGAGGAGCTGTTCGTCCGCGGCCTGGTGAAGGCCGTCTTCGCCACCGAGACACTGGCGCTCGGCATCAACATGCCCGCGCGTTCCGTGGTGCTGGAGAAGCTCGTCAAGTGGAACGGCGAGCAGCACGCCGACATCACCCCCGGCGAGTACACCCAGCTCACCGGCCGGGCGGGACGCCGCGGCATCGACGTCGAGGGCCACGCGGTGGTCCTGTGGCAGCGCGGCATGGACCCGACGGCACTGGCCGGCCTCGCGGGCACGCGTACCTATCCGCTGCGCTCCAGCTTCCGTCCCTCGTACAACATGGCGGTCAACCTGGTGCAGCAGTTCGGGCGGCACCGCTCGCGGGAACTGCTGGAGACCTCGTTCGCCCAGTTCCAGGCGGACAAGTCCGTCGTCGGGATCTCGCGTCAGGTGCAGCGCAACGAGGAGGGCCTGGAGGGCTACAAGGAGGGCATGACCTGCCACCTCGGCGACTTCGAGGAGTACGCGCGCCTGCGGCGCGACCTCAAGGACCGCGAGACGGAGCTGGCCAAGCAGGGCGTGGCGCAGCGGCGGGCGGCGGCGGCCTCCTCCCTGGAGAAGCTGAAGGCCGGAGACATCATTCACGTGCCCACGGGGAAGTTCGCGGGGCTCGCCCTGGTGCTGGATCCCGGCCTGCCCGCCGGGCGGGCCAACGGGCACCGCGGGTTCGACCACCACGACGGGCCGCGTCCGCTGGTGCTGACGGCCGAGCGGCAGGTCAAGCGGCTGGCCTCGATGGACTTCCCGGTGCCGGTGGAGGCGCTGGACCGGATGCGCGTCCCGAAGTCGTTCAACCCGCGCTCGCCGCAGTCCCGGCGTGATCTGGCCTCGGCGCTGCGGACGAAGGCGGGTCACATCGTGCCCGACCGGCACCGCAAGGGCCGGGCGCCGGCCGCCGACGACCGCGAGATCAGCCGGCTGCGGACCGAGCTGCGCGCCCACCCGTGCCACGGGTGCGACGAGCGGGAGGACCACGCGCGGTGGGCCGAGCGCTACCACCGGTTGCAGCGGGACACCCGGCAGCTGGAGAAGCGGATCGAGGGGCGGACGAACACGATCGCCCGGACCTTCGACCGGATCGTCGCGCTCCTCACCGAGCTGGACTACCTCCGGGGCAACGAGGTCACCGCGAACGGGCGGCGGCTGGCCCGGCTGTACGGGGAGCTTGACCTGCTCGCCAGCGAGTGCCTGCGGGAGGGGGTCTGGGAAGGGCTCAACCCCGCTGAGCTGGCGGCGTGCGTCTCGGCCCTGGTGTACGAGGCGCGGCAGGCCGATGACGCGGTCGCGCCGAAGCTGCCGTCGGGTCCCGCCAAGGTCGCCATGGGCGAGATGGTGCGGATCTGGGGGCGGCTGGACGCCCTGGAGGAGGACTTCAAGATCAACCAGACGGAAGGGGTCGGGCAGCGCGAGCCCGATCTCGGCTTCGCCTGGGCGGTCTACATGTGGGCCTCCGGCCGGACGCTGGACGAGGTGCTGCGCGAGGCGGAGATGCCGGCGGGGGACTTCGTGCGGTGGTGCAAGCAGGTGATCGACGTGCTGGGGCAGGTGGCCGCGGCGGCTCCCCGGGACGCGGGGGAGGGGGCGAGTTCGGTGGCGAAGAACGCGCGCAAGGCGGTGGATGCGGTGCTGCGGGGCGTGGTGGCTTACAGCTCCGTCGGCTGACGCATACGGGTGCGGGGCGGGTGGTGCGCCCGCGGCGGGCTGGTTCGCCTGTCCGCCCCTTCCCGAAACCGGGGCTCCGCCCCGGACCCCGCTCCCCAAACGCCGGAGGGGCCGGGTCGGGAGCGGGGCTGTCGGGGTGCTTCGGGGTCAGGTGTCGCGGGTTTTGGCCGCTGCTCCCGCGCAGACCATGCCCAGCAGTACGGCCAAGCCGCCGACGATGATGTTGTTGATCACGATCCCGGCGTCCGGGCTGCTGCCCACCACCCAGCTCGACACGATGATCCACGCACCCATCGCGCAGATCGCCCAGCTCAGGCCGTACATGCGCTCCGGCATCGCGGTGAAGCCGAGAGCCAGTACCGCGATGGCGATGCCCATCACCAGGTTGTGCGTGACCAGGGCCGGCTGGCTGGCCGTGAAGTGGAGCACCCACGGGGAAACGGCGCAGTAGAGGCCGAGCAGGAAGACCGGCGCGTCCACCAGCGCCACATCGCGACCGCCCATCACGCGGTCGTACCGCGCACGCATTTCGGAGGCATCGGGGTGGCCCGATAGGTCACTCCTCGCGTGTGAGACGTTGCTCATGAGATCTCGTCTCCTTCGTCGTGCGGGCCCCGCCGCCGTACGGATGGATGCGGCAGGCACCCTCATCCCCATAGTGCTCTTATCCGGCGCTTATGTGTACTTTTCGGGCGATGTTATGGGCGGGGATTCTCAGGTGCTCCCGGAGTCCAGCCGGCCTGCCAGGGCGCGAAGGTCCCCCGCGGTCAGCCGACGGTCCCCGTGGCCGGGCATCGGTAGGTGCAGGGGCTCGGTCCAGCGGGCGGTGAACACGCCGGCGGGGCCGAACTCGAACGGGGCGCCGAGCGCGTCCCCGGCGGCGGACCCGACCACGGCTCCGGCCACACGGTCGCCACGGCCCAGGGGTTCACGGTGTGTCGTCCGGTCAGGCTAAGGGCTGTCCCGTAATCCCTGGCGGGCGTGCGACGACAGCTACGGCACCTCGCCGCGTTGTCGGAACATCCGCATACATCCAGTATGCGGACGTCCCTCCGCCTTGCGATGCACCGCATCCGACGCCGCACGCTGATCCACCAGTGATCACGGGACAGCCCTTAGGGCAGCACCCACGCACGACGAGGGGCGGGGAGCAGCGGCGTACACCGCGGCTCCCCGCCCCTCGGTCCCGTGGGGGGCGGTGGGGTTACTTCGGGGGCATCAGGACCGAGTCGACGATGTAGACCGTCGCGTTGGCGGTCGGGACGTTGCCGCAGACGACCTTCGAGGAGTCGTTCACGGTGTACTCGACGCCCGAGCCGGCCGTCGTCAGCTTGCTCTTCTCCAGCGTGTCGAAGGATCCCTTCTCCAGCTGCTGCGGCGTCAGCTTCTCGCCCACCACGTGGTAGGTGAGGACCTTGGTCAGCTCGGCCTTGTTCGCCAGCAGTGCGTCCAGGTCGGCCTTCGGGATCTTGGCGAAGGCGTCGTTGGTCGGGGCGAACACCGTGATGTTCTCGGCGTTGTTGAGGGTGTCGACCAGGCCTGCCTGCTTCACGGCGGCCACCAGCGTCGACAGCTCCTCGTTGTTCGAGGCGGCCGTGGCGACCGGGTCCTTCGCCATGCCGTCGAACGAGCCCGCGCCTTCCTTCGGCACCGACGAACAGGCCGGACCGAACGGCTCGTCCATGGTCGCCGAGTCATCGGCCGAGGGGCTCGCCGGCGCGGACGAGCTGGGGGTCGAACCCGCCGCCGAGTCCTTGGAGGAGTCGTCCGACGAGCAGGCGGTGAGGGCGAGCGGCAGCACGGCCGCTGCGGACACGGCGACGGCTGCGCGGCGGAAGAGGAGCGTGTTCATGGCGTTTCTCCTGGGTGGTAGGGCGTGTGCGTGTGTGTCAGGTGAAGCGAGACAGCGAAGAGAAAGAGGGGAGTGGGCCACGGGACGGGCGGGACCGCCGGGGCGGAAGTGCCCCGGTCATCCACGCGTCGTTCCGGCCTGCTCTCACACAAGGGGTTCGACGCCGGTCGGCCGGCGGATTGGTCCCGGGCCCTCATTCACCCGTTCGGAGTAGATGCGCTGATCGACCAATCCATCCGGCCGCCGGCCACGAATGCAGGGTGAGGAGCACTCCAGCAGCGCTCCGATCTGTGCGGAAGGACCGGAGGGAGCCGGAATGGCAGGGGAGCGACGGCGGACGGCCGTGGTCGGATCCGGAGTGGCGGGACTGACCGCCGCCCACGTTCTCCGGGACGCCCACGAGGTGACGCTGTACGAGGCGGAGGACCGCGTCGGAGGCCACGCCCACACGCACGACCTGGGCGCGTCCGACGGCCGGGTGCACCGCGTCGACTCCGGGTTCATCGTGCACAACGAGCGGACCTACCCCCACCTGCTGCGGCTCTTCGACGAACTGGGCGTCGCCACCCAGGAGTCCGAGATGTCGATGTCCGTACGGTGCGAGGGATGCGGCCTCGAATACGCGGGGGCGCGCGGCCCGGCCGGGCTCTTCGCCCAGCCGCGTTCCGCCATGCGCGGCCCCTACCTGCGGATGCTCGCCGAGGTGCCGCGCTTCCACCGCGCGGCGCGGGCCCTTCTGGAACTGCCGGAGAGCGGGACGGGCGGGCCGAGTGGGATGACGCTGGGGGAGTTCGCCCGGCGCGGGCGCTTCTCGCCCTACTTCCACGCCCACTTCCTCACGCCCGTGGTCTCCGCCGTCTGGTCCTGCGACCCGGTGACCGCCCTGCGCTACCCGGCCCGCTATCTCTTCCGGTTCCTCGCCCACCACGGCATGCTCACCATCGGTGACTCCCCGGTCTGGCGCACCGTCACCGGCGGCTCCCGCGCTTACGTCGACCTCCTCGTCAAGCGGCTCACCGCCGTGCGCACCGCGACCCCGGTGCGCGCGATCACCCGGCACGCGGACGGCGTCGAGATCACCACCGAGGACGGCACGAGAACCCCGTACGACTCCGTCGTCATCGCCACCCACCCCGACCAGGCGCTGCGGCTGCTCACCGACCCGACCGACGCCGAGCGCGACACGCTCGGCGCGTTCCGCTACTCCCGCAACCCGACCCTGCTGCACACGGACACCACCCTGCTGCCGCGTGCCCGGGGCGCCAGGGCCTCCTGGAACTACCTGATGCCCTCGTGTGCCGCCGACGCCGACCGCGTCACCGTCAGCTACGACATGAGCCGGCTCCAGCGGCTCGACGCGCCCGAGACCTTCGTGGTCACGCTGAACGGCGCCGACCGCGTCGACCCCGCCTCCGTACGCGCCCGCATGGTCTACGAGCACCCCGTCTACACCCCGGAGTCCGTCGCCGCCCAGGACCGCCTGCCCGCCCTGTCCGGTCCCGTCACCGCCTACGCGGGGGCGTACCACGGCTGGGGGTTCCACGAGGACGGCTGCCGATCGGGGGTCGGCGCCGCGGCGGCCCTGGGGGTGAGGTGGTGAACGCCCTCTACCCGTGCACGATCACGCACGTGCGGAACCGGCCGACGCGGTACGCGTTCCGGCACCGTACGTATCTGTGGCTCATCGACCCCGACCGGCCGCCCCGGCTGCCACGCCTCCTGCGACCGCTGGCCCGGTTCGACCCCCGCGACCACTTCGGCGGCACCGCCCCCACCATCCGGGCCGGGCTGGAGGGCTTCCTGCGGGCGCGGGACGTGGAGCTGGGCGGGGGCACCGTCACCATGCTCACCCAGGCCCGGGTGTTCGGGTACGTCTTCAACCCGATCACCGTCTACTGGTGCCACCGCGCCGACGGGAGTCCCCTCTGCGTCGTCGCCGAGGTGCACAACACGTACGGCGGACGGCACGGCTACCTCCTGAACCCCGACGGAAGCGACCGGTCCGTGGCCGACAAGGAGTTCTACGTCTCGCCGTTCTTCCCCGTGGACGGCGGCTACCGGATGCGGCTGCCCGAGCCCGGGCCCCGGCTCGACCTGAGCATCCATCTGGAGCGCGACGGGGCCCGTCCGTTCACCGCGACCGTCCGGGGCCGACGCCGGCCCGCCGGCCCCCGGGAGCTGGTGCGGCTCGCCCTGCGCCACCCCCTCTCCACCGTCCTCGTCTCCGCCGCGATCCGCCTGCACGGCATCCGGCTCTACCTGCGCGGGCTCCCCGTGCAACCCCGTCCCCCGCACCGCCCACAGGAAGGCATGCAGTGACCGCGCCCACCTCCGCGCTGCCGGCTGAACACACTCCCGGGACCGACCCGGAACGCTGGCCCGACATCATCGCGCCGCCCCGGACCTCCCGCGCCCGGACCGCCGTCGCCGAACGCATCGTCCGCCGCGCTCTCGCCCGGCTCCCCCTGCGCGCCCGGCTCGCGGGCAGGGACGACATCGGCCTCGGCGGGCCGCTCATGGACATCCGCGACCCCGACGCCTTCTTCCGCCGGATCGGCGCGAGCGGACTCATCGGCTTCGGCGAGTCCTACATGGCCGGGGAGTGGGACGCGCCCGACCTGGTCGGCGTGCTGACCGTGCTGGCCGACAACGCCGCCGACCTCGTCCCCCGGTCGCTGCAACGCCTGCGCGGCATCTGGGCGCTGCGCAGGCCCGCCGCGCAGCTGAACACCCCCGAAGGCTCCCGGGACAACATCAGCCACCACTACGACCTGTCCAACGAGCTGTTCGCCCTCTTCCTCGACGAGACGCTCTCCTACTCCTCCGCCGTCTTCCGCGGCTTCCCCGCCGAGCACGAGCTGCTGCCCGCCGCCCAGCACCGCAAGATCGACCGGCTGCTGGACGCCGCCGGGGTCACCGCGGGCACCCGCCTCCTGGAGATCGGCACCGGCTGGGGCGAACTGGCCATCCGCGCGGCCGCCCGCGGCGCCCGGGTCGTCACCGTCACCCTCTCCGCCGAACAGCGCGAACTGGCCCGCGCCCGGATCCGCGAGGCCGGGTACGCGGACCGCGTGGAGGTCCGGCTGAGCGACTACCGCCACGTCACCGGCGACTACGACGCGATCGTCAGCGTCGAGATGATCGAGGCGGTCGGCGAGGAGTTCTGGCCGGTCTACTTCCAGACCCTGGACCGGCTGCTCGCCCCCGGCGGGCGGGTCGCCCTCCAGGCCATCACGATGCCCGACGACCGGCTGCGCGCCAGCCGCTCCACGTACACCTGGATCCACAAGTACATCTTCCCCGGCGGGCTGCTGCCCTCCACCGAGGCCGTGGAGCGGATCACCACCGGCCACACCCGCCTGCGCACCACGCAGCGCATCCGCTTCGGCGCGCACTATGCCGAGACGCTCCGGCTGTGGCGGGAGAGGTTCACCGAGCGGGCGGCCGAGGTCGACGCCCTCGGCTTCGACGCCGTCTTCCGCCGGATGTGGACCTTCTACCTCGCCTACTCCGAAGCGGGCTTCCGCTCCGGCTATCTCGATGTGCAGCAACTGCTTCTGACCCGCGAGGAGACCGCGTGACCACGACCGCACCCAAGCCCCCCGCCCGGCGTACCCCGACCGGGGCCGCCCAGCGCGTCGAACCGCTGATCGAGCGGTTCCTCGGTGGCCCGCCGCCGGTCCGGGTGCGGATGTGGGACGGCAGCGAGACCGGGCCCAGGGACGCCCCCACCGTCCATGTGCGGACCCGCAGAGCGCTGCGCCGCCTGCTGTGGGAGCCGGGCGAACTCGGGCTAGCCGAGGCCTACATCACCGGCGACATCGACCTGGACACCGACCTCGGCGACGGGCTGCGGGCCATGCGCCGCGCCGCGCGCGACCGCGGCCTGACCGCGCCCGCGCCGGCCCTCGCCGACCGGCTCAGGGCGGCGGGCCTCGCTCTGCGCCTCGGTGCGGTCGGTCCCCGGCCGCCGGTCCCCGCCGCCCGCGCCGGACTGCGCGGGGCCCTGCACAGCAAGGCCCGCGACCGGGCGGCGATCAGCCACCACTACGACCTCTCCAACGCCTTCTACACGCTGCTCCTCGACGAGACGATGGCGTACTCCTGCGGCTACTGGACCAGCGACGCGCCCGGCTACGGCGCGGCCGACGCGCAGCGCGACAAGCTGGAGCTGATCTGCCGCAAGCTCGGACTGCGGCCCGGCGCACGGCTGCTGGACATCGGCTGCGGCTGGGGTTCGCTGACCCTGTACGCGGCCGAGCGCCACGACGTCCGCGTCACCGCCGTCACCCTCGCCGCCGAACAGGCCGCGTACGTACGGGAGCAGGTCACCGCACGCGGCCTCGACGATCGGGTCGAGGTGCTGAACATCGACTACCGGGACATCGCGGGGCGGCCGGAGACCCGGGGCGCGTACGACGCCGTGTCGACCATCGAGATGGGCGAGCACGTCGGGGACGCCGAGTACCCGGCGTTCACCGCGATCCTGCACGACGCGCTGCGGCCGAAGGGCCGGGCCCTGGTCCAGCAGATGTCCCGGGGGACGACCGCGCCGGGCGGCGGCGCGTTCATCGAGTCGTACATCGCCCCCGACATGCACATGCGGCCGCTCGGCGAGACCGTCGGCCTGCTGGAGGGCGCCGGGCTGGAGGTGCGGGACGTCGAATCGCTGCGCGAGCACTACGTGTGGACGGTGGAGGCCTGGCGGCGCACCCTGGAGGAGCGCTGGGCGGAGTTCGTCGCGCTGGTGGGGGAGGAGACCGCGCGGGTGTGGCGGCTCTACCTCGTCGGCGGCGCGCTCGCGTTCGAGGAACGGCGGATGGGCGTCGACCAGATCCTCTCCGTACGGCCCGATCCGGTCGGCTCCGCGGCCATGCCCGCCACCCGGCGCGAGTGGTCCGTACCGGAGGACCCGGGAGCGGAGCGGTGAGCGGCTTCGTCTGGCACGAGTTCGCGAGCGGGCTCGCGGGCGCGGCCGTCGCCGCCCTCGGCGTCATGCTCGTCACCTTCGCCGTCGCCGTGCGCAAGGGCGTGCACCGCATCGTCGACATCGCCTGGGGCGTCGGGTTCGCCGCCGTCGCCCTGGTCTCCTTCGCCCTGTCGGCGGGCGTCGGCGACGACGGCCGCCGGCTCCTGGTGACCGCGCTGACCGTGATCTGGGGTCTGCGCCTGGCGATCCACATCGGGCGGCGCGGCCGGGGCCACGGGGAGGACCCGCGCTACGAGAAGATGCTGGCCAAGGCCCCCGGCAACCCGAACCTCTACGCCCTGCGCAAGGTGTATCTGCTCCAGGGGGCGCTGGTCTGGCTGGTCTCGCTCCCGGTACAGGCCGCGCAGTACCTCACCGCTCCGCTCGCCTGGTGGGCCTGGGCGGGGGCGCTCCTGTGGGCGGTCGGTCTCGCCTTCGAGGCGATCGGCGACGCGCAGCTCGCCCGGTTCAAGGCCTACCCCGCCAACAAGGGGAAGATCATGGACCGGGGGCTGTGGTCCTGGACCCGCCATCCGAACTACTTCGGTGACTTCTGCGTCTGGTGGGGCCTCTTCCTCTTCGTCTGCCAGGCCCCGGCCGCCGCTGCCGCCACCGTCGTGGCCCCGCTGGTGATGACCTTCCTGCTGACCAAGGGCAGCGGCGCGGCCCTGCTGGAGCGTCATATGGCCGACCGGCCCGGGTTCGACGCGTACGTGGCGCGGACGAGCGGCTTCTTCCCCCGGCCGCCGCGCCGGACCTGAGCACACGAGGAGGGCCCCCTACCGCGGCAGCGGTAGGGGGCCCTCCTCGATGCCGTGTCGTCCTACGGGTCAGTCCAGGCCCCGGGCGTGCTCGAAGCGGGACCGCGCCTCGGCCAGGTCCACCACCGGGTCCGGGTAGTCCAGCCCCGCCCGGTCCAGGCCCTGGAGCTTCCACGGCTCGTGGATCGCGGCCCCCTCCAGCTCCACCAGCTCGGGCACCCAGCGCCGTACGTAGTCACCGCGCGGGTCGAAGCGCTTGCCCTGGATCACCGGGTTGAGCACCCGGTTGGGCCGGGTGTCCGTCCCGGTGCCCGCCACCCACTGCCAGTTGAGCTGGTTGTTCGCCACGTCGCCGTCGACCAGCAGGTCCAGGAAGTGCCGGGCGCCCACCCGCCAGTCCACGTACAGCGTCTTGGTGAGGAAGCTCGCGACCAGCATCCGGCCCCGGTTGTGCATCCAGCCCTCGTGCGCGAGCTGCCGCATCGCCGCGTCCACCAGCGGATAGCCCGTCCGCCCGGCCTTCCAGGCGTCGATCTCGTTCTCGTCGGAGCGCCAGCGGTCGTGGCGCGGCCGGTAGTCGGACCAGGAGGCGTCCGGCCGGTCCGCGAGGACCTGGTGGTGGAAGTCGCGCCAGGCCAGCTGCCGCACGAACGCCTCGCCGCCGGACCCGCCCTTCTCCCGGGCGCGGTGCACCAGTTCGGCGGCGGAGACCGTACCGAAGTGCAGATGGGGGGAGAGCCGGGACGTCGCGTCGCCGGCCAGGTCGTCGTGGCCGTCCTCGTAGTCGGCCATCGGCCCGTTCACCCAGGCCGTGACCAGTTTCCGGCCCGCCTCCTCGCCGCCCCGGGCGAGACCGGGGGAGAGGTTCTTGACGGTGTCCCGGTCCGGGAGCGGATCGCAGGCCACGCCGTCCGGCACCCGTACCGCGCGGGGAGCGGTCAGTGTGCCCCGTACTCCCTCCGCCTCCCAACGGCGGAAGTACGGGGTGAACACCGCGAAGTGGCCCTTGCCGCCCGTCGGGACCACCCGGCCCGGAGCGAGCGCGGTGACCACCGCGTCATGGAGGCGCAGCTCGCACCCGGCGCCCGCGAGGGCCTCCCGGATCCGCTCCTCGCGCCGCGTCGCGTACGCGCTGACTCCGGCGGCGACGTGCACGGAGGCGGCCCCGGTCCGCTCGACGACCCGTTTCACCTCGGCGGCGATCTCGCCCTGCCGGACGATCAGCCTGCCGCCCCGGTGGCGGAGTCCGGCGTCCAGGTCCGCCAGGCAGTCCGCGAGGAACGCCAGCCGGTTGGGCGCGTCGAACCCGGCGCGGTGGACGGCGTCGTCCCGGACGAACAACGGGACGACCTCGTCCGCGTCGCGCAGGGCGGCATCCAGCACCGGGTTGTCGTGCAGCCGCAGGTCGGAGGTGAACAGCACCACCGCGACACTCATGGAACAGGCGCTCCTTCGCATGGTTCGTGGGTGATTCGTGGGTGAAGGGTCAGGCGGTCGGGAAGTCCATCAGCGCCACCGGGGACGAGGTCGGCTCCTCCGAGCCTCCGGCGGGTTCGACCGTGATGCCCATCCCGGACGCCCGGTCCACCGGCCCGTCCAGCAGGACAGCGTCGTCGCTCGCCTTCGGGTCCATCAGACCGGCCGAGCGCATCGTGCCCTCGTCGTTGAACCAGATCTGGTAGACCTTGCCGCTCGGCGGCCGTGCCATCCCCGAGGCCAGGAACACCGCGCGGTTCTGGCTCGACGAGACGACGACGGTGCCGTGCGCGCCGCCGGTCAGCTCGGCCGAGGAGGTCTTCGCGTCCGGGGCGGAGAGCACCTGGGCCAACGCCTCGTTCTGCCGCTGAGCCAGGTCCGCCTCCTGCCGCGCGTCCTGCGCCACCTGGTTCTGCCAGACCGCGACCCCGCCGAACGCGGCGGCCGCGGCGACACAGGCGGCGAGCGCGAAGGCGTACCACCGGCCGGTGCGTCCGCTCCCGCCGGTCCGCGTCCGACCGCCGTGCGCCGGATTCTCCTGGCGTACGGTCGTGATCTCCCGCAGCACCCTCTCGCGCAGCTCGCGCGGCGGGGTCTCGGCGACGGCGAGGCCGAGCCGGGCGGCGGTGGCCGACAGCTCCCGCACCTCCTGGGCGCAGGCCTCGCAGTCCTCCAGATGCCGCTCGAACGCCAGCCGTTCGGGCTCCGGCAGCGCATGCAGGGCATAGGCCCCGGTCAGCGTGTGCAGTTCTGCCGTGTTCACGCGCTCACCCCCAGGCAGTCGCGGAGGCGGATGAGGCCGTCGCGAAGTCGTGTCTTGATGGTGCCCAGCGGCACGGCGAGCAACTCCGAGACCTCACGGTAGGTCAGGCCCCGGTAGTAGGCCAGGGTCACCGACTCCCGTTGCAGCTCGGACAGCGTGCGCATGCAGCGCCGTACCTGTTCTCTCTCCAGCCGGGTCTCGACCTGCTCGGACACCTCGTCGAAGGCGGGCGTCCGGTCCAGCAGGGCCGCCTTGTGCTCCCGGGCGGCAGCGGACTCGGCCGAGCGGACCCGGTCGACGGCCCGGTGGTGGGCCACGGTCAGCACCCAGTTCATCGCGCTGCCCCGGGAGGCCCGGAAGCGCGGCGCGGTGCGCCACACCTCCACCAGCACCTCCTGCGCCACCTCCTCGGACTGCGCCGGGTCGCGGAGCACGCTGCGCACCAGGCCGAGCACGGGCCCGCTCACCGCGTCGTACACCGCGGCGAACGCGTCCTGGTCGCCCCGCGCGACCCGCACCAGGAGCTCCTGGAGATCGGGACCGGGCGAGGGCACCCCACTGATGTGTACGGCTTCCTTCACGCGGTTTTCCTCCCGGGACGATCGTCGCTTCCGGTAGTGATTCGGAGCCGAGGCGCGTGCGGATTGGTCGGATGCCCGCGATCTTTCCAGACGGGACCCCGGGAGGACGCGACTCAGCCGGTGAGCGCCGCGCGCCGCCGCAGACGGACGGCGCGGACGGCGAGGAAGATCAGCAGCCCGAACGGCGACAGCAGGATCGTCAGGACCAGCAGCGGACCCATCAGCAGCGGCGACAGCCCCAGCTTCCGGCCCTGGAGATACATCCACTGCCCGACCAGCAGGTCCCAGGCGATCACCTGCGCCCAGACGGTCCCCGCTCCGCCGGCCAGCGCCGTGAGCTCGCGGAAGGTGTCGATGTCCGGGCTGCTCACCGCCGCCCAGAGCTCCGGGAACACCGGGACGGCCATGACGACGTAGACGGCGAGCACGGGCAGCACGGTCAGCGGCGAGGCGGCGACGCGGGCCGTTCCGGACCAGGTGGGGGCGAAGATCATCAGCAGCCAGAACGGGGCGGCCAGATAGAACGTGATCTCGAACAGTGCGCCGGTCATGCGACGGGCTCCTTGTCGTCGTTGGTGTTGCCGTCGGTGGTGCGGGACGGGCAGGTGGGAGCGGCCGGGCGCAGCGCGCTCCAGGTTCCGCACGCCACCGCCGCGAGGAGGACCCCGGCGGCGGCCAGCGTGGCCCCGTCCGGGTGGATCAGCGGCTGGCCCCGGAGCGCCTGCCAGGTGATGAGCGCGACGAGCGCCGCGTAGCCGGCCACGGCGACCCGGACGAGGCGCAGCCGCACCCCGGCGTCGCGCAGCGGGGCGAAGCGGGGCGCGAGGAGCACCAGGACGATCAGGAGGAGCGGCAGCAGCTGGAGGGCGTGCATGCCCACGAAGTGCGGGGCCCGCAGATCGCCGCCGGTCGTCGACCAGCCGGTCAGCGGCATGGCGGGGCCGCCGTCCGGCACCCCCACGGAGTGCGCGCCGACGATGTCGGCGGTGTCGAGGTTTCCCGACGCCCGCTGGCTCTCGCTCGGCTGCCCCATCAGGAAGCCGAGGGCCGCGCCGGCCAGAGCGATCAGCAGCCCGCCCCGGACGGCCAGGGCCGTCGCCCGGTCGGCGATGCGGGTGCGCAGCAGCAGGACGGCGATCACCAGGCTGGCCCCCCACAGGACGACGACGGTCTGCCCCATCGCGTCCCACAGAGCCGCGTCGAGCGGGGTCGCGGAGTTGAAGTGGCTGCGTCTGCCCCGGACGACCTGGACCGTGATCAGTACCATCTCGCCCAGGCTCGTCAGCACGACGGCGTTCCCCGCCCACCGGCCGACGCGCCGCCCGCGTGTGGACAGGGTCAGCATCCAGGCCAGGGTCAGGCAGTACGCGGCGAAGGACACGGCGAACTTGAACGGCTTCGCCCAGATCGGTGCGCCGACCAGGACCCGGTCGTCGACCACGAGGCCGACGGCGGAAACGAGCGCCAGAATGACCATCGCGGCGGAGCAGACGACTAAGGGGCGATGCCAGGAACGCCATGGCGACGACATGGGAGACCTCCTGTGACGATGGGTGCGGTGACGGTGCGTCCAGTGACGGTGACTTCACTGACGGTGCGTTCGATGACGGTGATATGAGTGATGATGTGATCAGTATGGATAGTCGCGCTGTCTGCTATCCGATAGGTGGACTATCTATGATGAGTGCGGTTTCTGGCAAGGGTGAAAGGGCGAACACGCGGTGCGCATCGGCGAATTGAGTCGCAGGTCCGGGGTCCCGGTGCCGACGATCAAGTACTACCTACGGGAAGGGCTGCTGCCGGCAGGGGAGTTGACCAGCCCGAATCAGGCGCACTACGGCCCCGGACACGAGCGCCGACTCCGCCTGATCCGGGCGCTGCTGGACGTGGGCGGTCTCTCGCTCGCCGACATCGGCGAGGTCCTGGAGGCCATGGACGACCCCGAACAGCCGGTGCACAAGGTGCTCGGCATCGCGGCGGACGGCGTCACACCGGCCGGTGAGGACGAGGAGGAGGCGGGGGCCGACCTGGAGGAGGCGCGGGAGGAGGTGGCCGGGCTGCTGCTGCGGAGGGGCTGGCACGCCGACGAGCGGGGTCCCGCCGCCGAATCACTCGCGAGGGTCCTGGCCGCGCTGCGCCGGGCCGGGCACGGCGGGTACATCGACCTGCTGGACGTCTACGCGGCTGCCGCCGAGCCGGTCGCCCGCGCCGACCTCGACTACGTACAGCGGCGGGTGGCCCGCGAGGACCTGGTCGAGAGCGTGGTCGTGGGGACCGTCCTCGGCGAGGCGATGTTCGGCGCGCTGCGGAGACTGGCGCACATCGATGTGTCCTTCCGGCGCTTCGAGTCCCCGGGGTACCTCTCGGGGCCGGTCGGGCGGGAGGGCTTCCGCACCGCGGAGGGGGACGGGGACGGGGACGGGGTGCGTGGCGGCGGGGCTGGTGTGCGCCGTGCGGAGGCCGGCCCTACGGACGCCTGAAGCCGGGGGGCGGGGGCCGAGGGCTGAGAGGTGGCGGCGTGGCGCCCGTCGGCCAGGTTGGCCTGCGTGTGGCCCCGGCGGCGCGGGTCGGCGTCGCGTATCCGGTGCGGCCGCCTCGGCGCTGCGTATCCGGTGCGGTGGCACGGGCGCGCTTGCCGTGACGCCGGGCTCGTCCGTCGCGGCCCTCGCGTACCTGGTGCGCCGGCCCCGGTGCGGTGGTCCCGGCCCGGTTGCCGTGGGGCCGGGGCTCCCGCGCCGTGCCCCTGCACGTGGACCCCGCCCGCCGCGGGTGCGGCGGACGGGGTCCGGTGGTCTGCTCGGCCGGGCCGCCCCGGGCGGGCCGACGGGTGGCTCGGGGCGCGGCCGGTGTCGGGGCGGGTGCTACGGGGCGGTGGTGCCGCTCTCCTGCTCGCGCTCCACCTGCTCGTTCCACTCGCGCTTGACGGCGCGCCAGGCGTCGTCGTCCTTGCCGAGGCGCCAGTAGCCCGAGATCGACAGCCGCGACAGCGGGATCTGCCGCTCCATGCGCAGATACCGGCGGATCTCCTTCACGAAGCCGGCCTCCCCGTGCACGAAGGCCTGGATCTCGCCCCCCGGGAAGTCCAGCCCCTTCACGGCGGCGGTCAGCAGCTCGCCGACGGGCCGGTCGCCGCGGTGCAGCCAGGTCACGGTCACCCCGTCGGGCGTCACGATCTTCTGCTCCTCGGTGGCGTCCGGCACCTCCACGAAGGCGTGCACCAGCGCACCCGACGGCATCTGCTCCAGCGCCGCCGCGATCGCCGGCAGCGCGCTCTCGTCGCCGGCCAGCAGGTGCCAGTCCGCCGACGCCTCGGGGCCGTAACCGCCGCCGGGGCCGAGGAAGGTCACCTGCTCGCCCACCCGGGCCCGCTGCGCCCACGGTCCCGCGAGACCCGCGTCGCCGTGCACGACGAAGTCGACGGCCATCTCGCGGGCGACCGGGTCCCACGAGCGCACCGTGTACGTGCGGGTGGTGGGCCACAGCTCGCGCGGGTACTCCTCGCGGATCGCGGCCAGGTCGAACGGGTGCGCGTAGTCGGCGCCCTCGGGCGCGAAGCACAGCTTGATGTAGTGGTCGGTGAAGCCGGAGAGGGTGAAGTCAGCGAGCCCTTCGCCGCCGAGGACCACCCGCACCATGTGCGGGGTGATCTGCTCGGTGCGCACGACCTGCGCACCCTGAGCCGTGGGTCCCTGCCGGGCCGGGCGGTCTGCCACGAGGTACTCCCTGGTTCGAGAACGTGAGGTTAGGTATGCCTAAGTTAACACCTCAGTGCTGAAGGGTGGTCAGGAGTCGCTGAAGCGCTCCACCGAGCCCCCACCGCTCCGCCAGCGCCTCCAGGGCGGCCGGGTCGCGCGGCTCGCGGGGCAGCGCCGGGTCGAAGTCGGGCAGGGGGACGTCCCCGGCCACCCGGACCACCTTCGGGGCGACGGCCACATAGGCGCGCGACTCGTCCAGCCGCTTGCGCTGCGACGGGGTCAGCTTCGCCTTCGGATCGTCCACCGCCGCCATGATCCCGTCGAGGTCGCCGTACGCGTCCAGCAGCTTCGCCGCCGTCTTCTCGCCGATGCCGGGCACGCCCGGGAGCCCGTCGCTCGGGTCGCCGCGGAGCAGCGCCAGGTCGACGTAGCCCGCGCCGTCCACGCCGTACCTCTCGCGCAGCCAGGCCTCGTCGGTCACCTGGAGGGTGCCGACGCCCTTGAGCGGGTAGAGCACCCGCACCTGTCGGGCGTCGTCGACCAGCTGGTACAGATCGCGGTCGCCCGTGACGATGTCCACCGGTCCGGTCGCCCGCCCCGTGAGGGTGCCGATGACGTCGTCCGCCTCGTACGGCGTGACGCCGACCCGGGCGATCCCGAGCGCCGCCAGCACGTCCTCGATGATCGGGACCTGCGGGGACAGCGTGTCGGGGATCTCCTCCTCGTCCGTCTGTCCGGCGGGCGTCTCCTCGGCGACCCGGTGCGCCTTGTACGTCGGGATCAGGTCGACCCGCCACTGCGGGCGCCAGTCGTTGTCCCAGCAGGCGACCAGGTCGTCCGGCCGGTGGTCCTGCACCAGGCGGCCGATGAAGTCGAGGAGGCCGCGCACGGCGTTCACCGGTGTGCCGTCCGGCGCGCGCACCGAATCGGGCACCCCGAAGTAGGCGCGGAAGTAGAGGGAGGCGGTGTCGAGGAGCATCAGGCGTCGCGTCACAGACCCGATGATGCCCCACCGCGCCCACAGTCGCTCCGGGTAACCGCTTACTGTCGCTCCGTCGCAGGTCAGTGACCTGGATCACTGTTGTGTTTGGGCTGTGTAAGCGAGGGCAGGCGCGCCATCGGAGCGAACCACGTCGCATTTTCAACTAGTGCATGTGCCACGCGGACAGAACCCGCACCGCTCCACGGTCTGCCGTAGGGGGTGGCAGACCGTTTTTCGGTTCAACGCGTGAGGTGTATGTGTCCAGGCTGCAAGCCGAGCACTTGTACAAAGTCTTCGGCAGACGACCCGATGAAGCCGTGCGGAAGCTCGAGAGCGGCTCCGACCGCGACGAGTTGCGCGCCGAGGGAACGACCGCAGCGGTGATCGACGCCTCGTTCACCGTGGAGCCGGGTCAGATCTTCGTCGTCATGGGGTTGTCCGGCTCGGGCAAGTCCACCCTGCTGCGGATGCTCAACGGTCTGCTCGACCCCACCGCGGGCCGGGTGCTCTTCGACGGTCAGGACCTGACCGCCCTGAGCCCCCGCGAGCTGCGGAACGTCCGCTCCACCAAGATCAGCATGGTGTTCCAGCACTTCGCGCTCTTCCCCCACCGGAGCGTCATGGAGAACGCCGCGTACGGCCTGGAGGTCCAGGGCGTGCCGCGCGAGGAGCGCGAGCAGCGCGCCACCGAGGCCCTGCGGCTGACCGGCCTCGAAGGCTGGGAGAAGTCCTGGCCCGACGAGCTGTCCGGCGGTATGCAGCAGCGCGTGGGCCTCGCCCGCGCGCTGGCCACCGACGCCGACCTGCTGCTCATGGACGAGTCCTTCAGCGCGCTCGACCCGCTGATCCGCCGTGACATGCAGGACCAGCTGCTGGAGCTCCAGAAGCGCCTGAAGAAGACCATCGTCTTCATCACCCACGACCTCAACGAGGCCATGCGCCTGGGCGACCGGATCGCCGTCATGCGCGACGGGGAGATCGTGCAGCTCGGCACCGCCGAGGACATCCTCGTCACTCCGGCCAACGACTACGTCGCCTCCTTCACCCAGGACGTCGACCGCTCCCGGGTGCTCACCGCGGGCGCGATCATGGCCGAGGCGCACACCGTGATGGGCACGAAGGCGGCGGACGGCAAGGAACTGCGCACCCCGCAGGACGTGCTGGCCGCGGCCCCCGCCACGGTCCCGGAGTCCACGCCGATCATCGACCTGTTCACGCCCTGCTCGCAGAGCGCGAACCCGGTCGCGGTGACCGACGCCAAGGGCAAGCTCGTCGGCGTCGTCCCCAGCGCCCGGCTGCTCGCCGTCCTCGGTGAGCCGATGACCCCGGCCGAGGCCCCCCGCGACACCGAACCCGCGGCAGCGGACGGCGTGAAGAAGGTGGCCAGTGTTTAGGCTCCCCCTCGGCGAATGGGTCGACTCCGCGGTCGACTGGCTGCAGACCCACCTCGCCTGGCTCTTCGACGCCATCAGCTCGCTCGTCAGCGGCATGTTCGACGGCATAGCCGCCGTCCTGTCCGCCCCCGCACCGCTGATCTTCGCGGGCATCGTCGCCGTCATCGCCTGGTGGCTGCGCGGCCTGCCCGCGGCGCTGCTCACCTTCGTCGGGTTCGCCCTCATCGACTCCGTCGAACTGTGGGACGAAGCGATGGACACCCTCACCCTGGTGCTCGTCGCGACGCTGGTCACCCTGGTCATCGCCGTACCCCTGGGCATCTGGGCCTCCCGGTCCAGGACGGTCAGCGCGATCACCCGGCCGGTCCTGGACTTCATGCAGACCATGCCCGCCATGGTCTACCTGATCCCCGGCGTCATCTTCTTCGGCGTCGGCGTGGTCCCCGGCATCATCGCCACCATCATCTTCGCGCTGCCCCCGGGCGTCCGGATGACCGAACTCGGCATCCGCCAGGTCGACGGCGAACTGGTCGAGGCGGCCGAGGCCTTCGGCACCACCTCGCGCAACACCCTGCTGCGCGTCCAGCTGCCGCTCGCCCTGCCCACGATCATGGCCGGAATCAACCAGGTCATCATGCTCGGCCTCTCCATGGTCGTCATCGCGGGCATGGTCGGCGGCGGCGGCCTCGGCGGCTCCGTCTACCGCGCCATCGGCAACGTCGACGTCGGCCTCGGCTTCGAGGCGGGCATCTCCATCGTCATCCTCGCCATGTACCTGGACCGGATGACCGGCGCGCTCGGCACCGAGGTCTCCCCGCTGGGCCGCCGCGCGGTCGCCAAGGCCCAGGCCATGGCCGAGGGCTGGAAGATCTGGACCTACCGCCCGCAGCCCCGTATCGCGGCCGTCGGCATCGTCGTCCTCGCGCTCGTCGCGGGCAGCATGAGCATGTTCGGCGGCTCGAAGGACGACACCGCCGGCAAGAGCGCGCGGATCGGCGACGGCAAGAAGGTCAGCATCGGCTACATCCCGTGGGACGAGGGCATCGCCTCCACCTTCCTCTGGAAGGAGATGCTGGAGCAGCGCGGCTTCGAGGTCGACGTCAAGCAGTACGAGGCCGGCGCGCTGTACACCGGCATGGCCAACGGGCAGATCGACTTCCAGACCGACTCCTGGCTGCCGGTCACCCACGCCAGCTACTGGGCGAAGTACAAGGACCGCCTGGAGGACCTCGGCGCGTGGTACGCCCCGACCTCGCTGGAACTCGCCGTCCCCGCGTACATGAAGGACGTCCGGACGATGGACGACCTGAAGGGCCGGGCCTCCGAGTTCAAGGACCGGATCGTCGGCATCGAGCCGAGCGCCGGTGAGATGGGCCTGCTCAAGGACAAGCTGCTGCCGGGCTACGGCCTGGACAAGGAGTACAAGCTCATCGACGGCTCCACGCCGTCCATGCTGGCCGAGCTGAAGCGCGCGTACGCCAAGGAGGAGCCCATCGTGGTTCCGCTCTGGTCGCCGCACTGGGCGTACAACGAGTACGACCTCACCAAGCTGAAGGACCCCAAGGGCCTCTGGGGCAAGGGCGACGGCGTCCACAGTCTGGCGCGCAAGGGCTTCTCCGCCGAGAACCCCGTGGTCAGCAAGTGGATCAAGGACTTCAAGATGAGCGAGAAGCAGCTCACCAGCCTTGAGGCCCAGATCCAGAAGTCCGGCTCCGGCAAGGAGCAGGACGCCGTCCGCATCTGGCTGGAGGACAACCCGGGCGTCGCCGACAAGTGGACCCCGGTCCCGAAGGACGCCAAGGCCGCCGGCGGCAAGGACGAGCGCGACCGTGCCGTCGAGGTCGCCTGGTTCCCCTGGGAGGAGGACATCGCCGCCACGTACCTGTGGAAGGCGGTCCTGGAGGAGCGCGGCTACAAGATCAACCTCAAGCAGTTCGAGGTCGGCCCGATGTACGCCGCGATGTCACGCGGCCAGATCGACGTGCAGTTCGACGGCTGGCTGCCGTACACCCAGAAGAACTACTGGGACAAGTACGGCGACAAGCTGACCGACATCGGCTCCTGGTACGGGCCCACCTCCATCGAGGTCGCCGTCCCCGACTACGTCAAGGACGTCAAGACCCTCGACGACCTCAAGGGCAAGGGCTCCGACTTCAAGGGCCGGATCGTCGGCATCGAGCCCGGCACCGCCACCATGGAGAACCTCAAGAAGAACGTCCTGCCGAGTTACGGCCTGGACAAGGAGTACGAGGTCCTCGACTCCTCCACGCCCGGCATGCTGGCCGAGCTGAAGCGCGCGTACGCCAAGAAGGAGCCCATCGCGGTTCTGCTGTGGACCCCGCACTGGGCGTACAACGAGTACGGCATGACCAAGCTCAAGGACCCGAAGAAGGCGTTCGGTGAGGGCGACCGCCTGCACACCATCGCCTCCAAGGAGTTCCCGAAGCAGTACCCGCAGCTGACGAAGTGGTTCAAGGACTTCAAGCTCAGCGAGAAGCAGCTCGCCGGCCTGGAGAACGAGATCCAGAAGCGCGGCGTGGGCCACGAGGAGGAAGCCGTGAAGGCCTGGATGGACGACAACCCGGGCATCGCGGACACCATGGCGCCCCAGTAGGGGCCCACGGGCACGAAAGCAGCAGGTCGAAAGGGGTGGCCCCCGCCTTCGGGCGGGGCCACCCCTTCCGGCTGCCCGGGGTCGTTTACCGGACGTCGTGCGCAACCATGTGCGTAAGGTGCTGGCAACCGGGAGGATGGCGGAGGCGGGAGGGAGCCGGGACATGGACGACAAGGACACACCACGGGTGGGCGCCGCCGTCCGGCGACGGCGCAGAACCCTGGGGCTCACGCTGGCCGCGGTCGCCTCGCGCAGCGGCCTCTCCGTGCCCTTCCTCAGCCAGATCGAGAACGAGCGCGCCCGCCCCAGCGCCCGCTCCCTCGACCGGGTCGCCGAAGCGCTGGAGACCACCACCGGGCGTCTGCGGGCCGCCGCCGACTCCGCGCGCGCCGTCGACGTCGTCCGGGCCGGGGAGGGCGAGGGCGTACGCCGCCTGGTGCGCGGCCGGCATCAGCTCAGCGCCCTGGAGTTCACCGGCGAACCGGACCTCGGGCGCGAGTGCCAGCACCGCAACGACGAACTGATGTACGTCGTCGAGGGTGCCGTCGACGTCGAGGCCGAGGGCCAGGTCCACCGCCTGGAGCGTGGCGACACCCTGTTCCTCTCCGGCGGGGTCCGCCACCGCTGGCGTGCCACCGTGCCCGGCACCCGGCTCCTGGTCGTCGCGGTGGCCGAACACATCGACGCCACGTTCGACTCGCGCCGCTGACCCCGTACGGATGCGCCCGGCAGGGCGCCGAGTCCGTACGGTGCCCAGCCCGTCCGGGGTGAGTCGTCCGGTGCCCAGCCCGTCCGGGGTGAGTCGTCCGGTGCCCAGCCCGTCCGGGGTGAGTCGTCCGGTGCCCGGTCCGTCCGAACCGGGTCCGTCCGGGGCGGTTCCGGCTCCCCCTCCACCCGCGAAAGGCCCGCCCGTGCGCGTCGTCTCCCTGGTCCCCTCGCTCACCGAGGCCGTCGCCCACACCGCACCCGGGCTGCTCGTCGGGGTCACCGACTGGTGCACGCACCCCGCGGACCTCACCGCCGCCCGCGTCGGCGGCACCAAGAACCCGGACGTGGCCGCGATCGCCGCCCTCGCCCCCGACCTCGTGATCGCCAACGAGGAGGAGAACCGGGTCCCCGATCTCGACGCGCTCCGGGCGGCCGGGCTCGACGTCCTGGTCACCGAGGTCCGCACCCTGGACCAGGCCCTCGCCGAACTGCACCGCGTCCTCGTCGACGGCTGCGGGCTCGCCCGGCCCCGCTGGCTGGACGAGGCGGAGGCCGCCTGGGCGGCGCTGCCCGCGCCCTCCGGGAGCCCGCGCCCCGCCGTCGTACCGATCTGGCGCAGGCCCTGGATGGTCCTGGGCCACGACACCTTCGCCGGCGACCTCCTCGCCCGCCTCGGCGTCCGCAACGTGTACGCCGACCACCCCGAGCGCTACCCGCGCATCCCGCTCGACGAGCTGAACGCCTCCGGGGCCGAGCTGGTCGTGCTGCCCGACGAGCCCTACCGCTTCACCGCGGACGACGGGCCCGAGGCCTTCCCCGCCCTGCCCGCCGCACTCGTCGACGGGCGGCTGCTCACGTGGTACGGGCCGTCGCTGGCCGAGGCGGCACGGGCGCTGCCGTCAGCGCTCCGCTGACCACCCCGAGCGCCGTCCGCGCCCCGGCCGCCGCCCACGCCACGACCAGCGCCCCGTACAGCGCCACCGCCAGCCAGGTCAGCGCGTCGAGACCGGTGTGCCGCGCCAGACCCGCCGCGCCCGTCACACAGGTGCCGACGGGGAAGGTGAACGCCCACCACGTCATCGCGAAGCCCATGCCGTTCCGGGCGGCCCGCACCACCATCGCGGTCGCCAGGGCCAGCCACAGCAGCGCGAAGCCCATCACCGGCACTCCGTACAGCACGGCGAACGCGCCGAACGCGGACGCGTAGGGAGCGCCGACCGCGCCCGGGGCGACGTCGGCCAGCTGGTTGACGGCGGTCGTCGACTGTCCGAGCGGCCCCAGCACCAGAAAGAGCGTCGGGGTCAGCGCGAGCGGCAACGGGCCCTGGTGGACCAGCCGGGAGAAGACCAGCGGCAGCACGACCAACGTGGCCAGCAGCGACAGGCCGAACATCGCGTAGCAGGCCAGCAGCAGCGCCTCGCGCCCCTGCCCGGCGGCGACGTGCGGCACCAGCAGCGCGCCCTGCGACGCCGACACCATCGGGGCGACCAGCGGCAGCAGCCAGACGGGGGACGCGGTCCCGGGCGCGGGACGGTGGCGTACGACCATCAGATACGGCACCACGACCGCGGCCACCAGACCGATCGCCGTACCCGCCACGAACAGCACCACGTCCACCGCGAGCGCCGCCCGCGCGCCCACCACGTCCTGGCCCACCGTCAGAGTGGCCCCGCCGACCGCCATCAGCGCCATCGACAGACAGCCGTAGAACGGGGCCACGGCCGGGTCCAGCAGATGGGCCCGCGCCTGGTCACGGTGGCAGAGCCAGTGCCCGGCACGGGCGGCGAGGACGGCTAGGAGCAACAGGGCCGACAGCGCCCACACCACGGTGCACGCGGCGCGCAGCCCGGGAACGTCCACCGGAAGCATCGCGCCGGCGCTCGCGACGATCGCGGTGCCCATGACGCTCGCGTACCAGTTGGGGCCGATGTGCCGCAGGAACGGCAGGCGCGTCCCGTCGCCCGGCGCCTCGGCCGGGCGGGCCAAAAGCGCGGCGGGAGGCGACGGTACGGCGGTCCGGGTCACCGGAAAGATGGTCATGCCACGATTCTTCGCGGCCGGGCCGCGGCCCACCAGGGACCCCGTTCCTATGAGGTCATAAGCTGGCTCTATGACCGGCGACGACGCACACGCACCCCACGTTTCCCTCTCCCACCGGGTCCCCGACCTCGGGGCGCTGGAACTGCTGCTCGCCGTCGCCCGGCACGGCAGCCTCGGGCGGGCCGCCCGGGACGTCGGCATCACCCAGCCCGCCGCCTCCAGCCGCGTCCGGTCCATGGAGCGCCTGCTCGGCGTCGCGCTCCTGGACCGTTCCCCGCGCGGCTCCCGGCTCACCGACGCGGGCGCGCTGGTCACCGACTGGGCGCGCCGGGTCGTCGAGGCGGCGGAGGCCTTCGACGCCGGCGCCCAGGCGCTGCGCGACCGCCGCGACTCCCGGCTGCGGGTCGCCGCCAGCATGACGATCGCCGAGTACCTGCTGCCGGGCTGGCTGATCGCGCTGCGCGGCGAGCGGCCGGACACGGCGGTCTCGCTCCTCGTCGGCAACTCCGCGGCCGTCGCGCGCCGCCTGGTCACCGGCGAGGCCGACCTCGGTTTCGTCGAGGGCCTGTCGATACCGGAGGGCCTCGACGGCACCGTCATCGCCCACGACCGCCTCGTCGTCGTGGTCGCCCCCAGCCATCCCTGGGCCCGCCGCCGCACCCCGCTGCTGCCCGGCGAACTCGCCGCCACCCCGCTGATCCTGCGCGAACACGGCTCCGGCACCCGCCAGGTCCTGGACGCCGCGCTCGCCGTGCACGGCGGACTGGCCCAGCCGCTGCTGGAGCTCTCCTCCACCACGGCGGTCAAGGGCGCGGCGGAGAGCGGCGCGGGCCCCTGCGTCCTGAGCGAACTCGCCCTCGGCGAGGAGCTGTCGTCCCGCCGCCTCGTCAAGGTCCCCGTCGCGGGCGTACGGCTGCGCCGCCAACTGCGCGCTGTCTGGCCCGGCGGCCACCGCCCCACCGGCCCCGCCCGCGACCTGCTGTCCCTGACCGCCCGCGACGCCTGACCCGCGAACCCCCAGAGCCCCGGCCGCCGTGTCCGAGCCGGACCCTAGAGTGGGGGGATGAGCTACGCGACGCCGCCCGGCTGGTATCCGGACACGGGTGCATCCGGCCTGGAGCGCTGGTGGGACGGCACGGCCTGGACCGGGCACACCCGCACGCCCGGCGCCGCCCACGCCGCACCGGAACAGCCGCCGGCACCCGCGGGGTTCGGCCCGCCGTCGCCTCCGCTCCCGCACCAGCGCGGTCCGATCGACCAATCCGGCGGCGGCAGCCGGACGAAGGTCCTGGCGATCACGCTCTCGGGGGTGCTGGTCCTGGGCGCGGCCGTCGCCGGGGCCGTGCTGCTGGGCCGCGACGAGGGCGGTACGCCCGCGGCTCCGACGGCGACCACCTCCTCCGCGGCCCCCGTCACCGCACCCACGGCCACGTCCTCCTCCGCCGGCCCCGACTCCGGCCCCGGTCCGGACGAGGACCCCACGGTCCTCGTCGACCAGCTCAACGGGGTCACCCTGCCGGTGCCCAAGGGCTGGGAGAAGCCGGAGAACACCTCCGACGACGCCGCCACCATCCGCACCGAGCAGTCCTACGACTGCCCCGGAGGCGCGGCGTTCTGCTACCACGGCACGGTCAGCACCCGCACCGCCCGGGGCGGCGAGACCGATGTCCGGGCCCTGGCCGAGGCCGACATCGCCACCGCGGCCGACAGGGCCTACGAGGAGGACAGCCTCGGCCGGCGCACCCACGGCGGTATCACGTCCCACCAGGTGCTCAAGGCCCAGGAGCTGACCGTCGCCGGCCGCACCGGCTACCTGGTGCGCTGGCAGGTCACCACCGGCAAGGGGCCCGGCGGGTATGTGCAGTCCCTCGTCTTCCCCTCCTCGGTGGGCGCCGGGACACCGGTGATCGTCAGGTTCGCCTTCGACGCCGAGGTCTCCGCCCTGCCGCTGTCCCTGATGGACACGATCACCCGGGGCATCCGCCCGCTCGGGGACAGCGCGACGAGCGCCGGCGTGGGCGCGTCCATCGGCCCCTGAAGCCCGGATCGCCCACGGGCGCGGGCTCAGAGGCCGGATCGCCCACGGGCGCGGGCTCAGAGGAAGGTGCGGCCCTCGCCCCGGTACGTCGGAACGCTCGCCGTGACCCGGTCGCCCTCGATCAGGTGCAGCGCGTCGAAGCGCTCGCACAGCTCCCCGGCCTTGGCGTGCCGGAACCAGACCTTGTCGCCGATCAGCAGGTCGTCGGCGGGGGAGCCCAGCAGCGGCGTCTGGACCTCGCCCGCGCCCTCCTGCGGGTCGTAGCGCAGCCCCTCCGGCAGATACGGCACCGGCGAGCGGTCGGCGCCGGCCGCGCCGGACGCCGGATAGCCGCCCCCGAGCACCGTCACCACACCCACGCCGGGCCGACGCACCACGGGCTGTGCGAACAGGGCCGCGGGCCGGCCGGTGAACGACGTGTAGTTGTCGAACAGCCGGGGCACGTACAGCCCCGAACCGGCAGCGATCTCCGTGACCGCGTCCTCGGCCGCCGTGTGCTGCACACTGCCGGTCCCGCCGCCGTTGACGAACACCAGCTCCGGCGCGACCGCGCGGACCGCCCGCACCACCTCGGCCCGGCGGACCGCCAGTTCCCTGCGGGCGGCCGACTGCATCAGCCGGATCGCCCGGGACCGCAGCGGCCGACCCGTCAGCGCGTCGCCGACCCCGGCGACATGCCCCTCGTACGCCATCAGCCCCACCAGCCGGAAGCCCGGCCTGCGGGCCACCGAGCGGGCCAGCTCGGCGAGCTGCGCGGGGGAGCGCAGAGGCGAGCGCAGCGCCCCGATCCGGACCCGGCCGCCCAGCATCCGCAGCGAGGTGTCCAGCTCCAGGCAGACCCGGATCTCCTCCCGGCCGCCCGCCCGGGAGGCGTCGATCAGCTCCAGCTGGGCGTGGTCGTCGACCATCACGGTCACGGCCGCGGCCAGTTTCGGATCGGCGGCCAGCTCGGCGAAGGCGGACCGGTCGGCCGACGGGTAGGCGAGCAGGACGTCGTCGAATCCGGCCCGCGCCAGCCACAGCGACTCGGCCAGCGTGTACGACATGATCCCGGCGAATCCGGGACGCGCGAGAACCCGCTCCAGCAGGGCCCGGCACCGCACCGACTTGCTCGCCACCCGGACCGGCTTCCCGGCCGCCCGCCGCAGGAGATCGTCGGCGTTGGCGTCGAACGCCTCAAGATCGACGATCGCGATCGGGGCGTCGAGATGGGCGGTGGCCCGGTTGTAACGGGTCCGGTCAGCGGCGCGGGCAGTCATGGCCGCAGCTTGCCAGAGAGCCGCTACGGCTGGGTAGGGGGACGATCAGGACAGATCCTCCGCCGATCGTCCGCCGACCGGGGCGTCCCGTTCCCCGCCGCCCGCCCGCAGCCCGTAGAGTGACGTGCACGCGAGCACCAACGGGCCTGTCAGCGGCGGTGATCCGTGGTCGGTACGAGGACGTGTATGCGGGGGGCCGGATGAGTACCGAAGCGCAGCGCGCCCCTGTGCCGCCCCGCCCGACCGTCCCTCCCACGGCGTCCGCCCCCGCGCCCTCGACACCCGCTTCCGCGACCCCGCCGGCCTCGCGGACCGCACCGCCTCAGCAGGTTCGTCCGGAGGCCACCGCGCAGGGTGCTCCGGAGTCCCCGGCCGACGCGGCTGCGTCGGCCCCGCAGGGAGCGCCCGCGGCCCCGGCTCCGGTCCAGCAGGCTTCCCCGCCGCACCTGCCCGCTCAGGCCCCGCAGGCTTCTGCGCCTCGCCCGGGCGCTCCGGCTCAGCGGGCCCCGCGGGCCCCGCAGGCCCCGCCGGTTCGTTCGGCTGCACCGGCTGCACCGGTCCCGCTGGACCCGAAGGCCCCGCCGACCCGCTTCACTCTGGCGGCCAACGCCGCCCCGCAGGCCCGCCCGGCCCCGCCTGCCCGTCCGGCCGCACCGGCCTCGCAGGCCGCCCCGGCCACTTCCGCCCGTCCGGCCGTCCCAGCCTCGCAAGCCACACCGGCCCCTTCCGCTCCGCAAGCCACACCGGCACCTTCCGCTCCGCAAGCCACACCGGCACCTTCCGCTCCGCAAGCCACACCGGCACCTTCCGCTCCGCAGGCCGCCCCGGCCGCTTCCGCAGCACCGGCCCCGCAGGCCCCTCCCGTCCCGCAGGCCCCACCGGCCCAGCGCCCCGCGCCTGCCAGGACGTCCGCGTCCGCGCCCGCCTCCACGAGGCCCACGCACCCGGCCCCGCCCTCCGCGGGTTCCGCGAGCCCTCCGCTTCCCGCTCCGCCTCCGGCACCGCTTTCCGCTCCGCCACTCGCACCGCCCGCCGGCCCGCCGCCCGTCACCCGGCGCAGGCCCGTCGGAGCCGTCGACCTGACGCCCGCGCCGGGAGCCGTTCCGCCGCCCCCCGGCGGCTACCGGACGCCGGTCCGCTACGGCTACCCGGAGACACCGGCCGAGACCACCACCCGGCTGCGGCCGGTCCGGCCCCGGCAGCGGTGGCGTACCGCAACAGCCGCCGCCTGCGTCGTGCTCGGCCTCGGGCTCATCGGCGGGGCGGTCACCGGAGCCTGGCTGACCGGCGACTCCTCGGCCGAGACCACCGGGAACCCGTACACCGCCGCACGCGGCGCCTGGCACAGCGTCCCCGTCGACACGCTGTTCCCCCGCACTCTCCAGGGCAAGGGCGCGGGCCCCGGCGGCACCCACCGCACCTGGACCCGGGTCGCCGTCGCCGCCGACAGCACCTGCAAGGGCGGGCTCGACCCGCTGCTCCTGACCACGCTCCGCTCCGTCGGCTGCGAACGGCTGGTGCGCGCCACCTACACCGACGCGACCCGCTCCGCCGTCACCACCGTCGGCCTGGTCTTCACCGAGGCCGACGCCCAGAGCATGCGGGCACTGCGCACCCGGTTCACCGAGCAGAAGCTCGGCGCGCGCAGGGACCTCATGCCCCGTACGTACGCTCCCGAGGGCACGCCGGCGGCCTCCTTCGGCGACCGGCAGCGCGCCAGCTGGACCGTCAACCCGCTCACCGAGATCCCGGTCGTCGTCCTCGCCGTCTCCGGCTTCGCGGACGGGCGCACCGTCGCCGCCCCGCAGCCCGCGCCCGACGCCATGGCCCCGGGCGCCACGACGGACATCGCCCAGGCGGGGCTCGGCCACGAGGCGAAGGGCATCGCGGACCGGGTGGAGCGCGCACTGCGCACCCACGTCGCCGACCTCACGGAGCAGCCCGGATGACCCGACGACCCCACCGCGTCCTCGCCGCGGTCTGCGCCGCCGCCGTCCTCGCGCTCACCCCCGCGGCGCCCGCCCACGCGGACGCCATCCGCGACCAGCAGTGGGCCCTGGACGCCCTGCACACGGACCGGGCCTGGGAGACCACCCGGGGCCGGGGCGTCACCGTCGCCGTCCTGGACACCGGGGTCGACGACGCCCACCCCGACCTGACGGGCCAGGTGCTCCCCGGCAAGGACCTCGTCGGCTTCGGCGCCGCCCGCGGCGACTCCTCCTGGGCCCTGCACGGCACCGCGATGGCCGGCATCATCGCCGGGCGGGGCAACGGCCCCGGGCGCTCCGACGGCGTCCTCGGCATAGCACCCGAGGCCCGGATCCTGCCCGTCCGGGTCATCCTGGAGTCCAAGGACCCGGCCCGGGCCAAGGCCCGCAAGTCCCGCGGGACCGCCCTCGCCGACGGCATCCGCTGGGCCGCGGACAACGGCGCCGACGTCATCAACCTCTCCCTGGGCGACGACAGCAAGTCCGCCCACCCCGACCCCGGCGAGGACGCGGCCATCCAGTACGCCCTGTCCAAGGGCGTCCCCGTCGTCGCGTCGGCGGGCAACGGGGGTGAGAAGGGGGACCGGATCTCCTACCCCGCCGCCTACCCCGGGGTGATCGCGGTCGCCGCGGTCGACGAGTACGGTACGCACGCGTCGTTCTCCACCCGCCGCTGGTACGCCACCGTCAGCGCCCCCGGCGTCGACATCGTGGTCGCCAATCCGGACGGGCACTACTACATCGAGTGGGGCACCTCGGCCGCCGCCGCGTTCGTCTCCGGCGCGGTCGCCCTGGTCCGTTCCGCGCACCCCGGCCTCGACCCGGCCCAGATCAAGAAGCTCCTCGCCGACACCGCCCGCGACGCCCCCGCCCAGGGCCGCGACGACGCCCGCGGCTACGGGATCGTCGACCCGGCGGAGGCCATCGAGGCGGGTTCCCGGCTGCGCACGGCCGGCCTGGACGCCAAGGCCGCCCCGGCGGGACACCGGGGGCGGTACTTCGGCGAGGGCCCCGCCCCGGACCGCGCCGCCGACGCGACGGCCAACTGGGCCGCCCCGCTCGCCGGCGGCCTCGGCGCGGCGCTGCTGGCCGCGGCCGTCGTCCTGTGGCGCGGCCGTAACGCCCCCGGCCGCCGCTGAGCGCACCGCGCCCGGACCGTCCGGCGCCGGTTCACCGGGTCGCCGCGGACACCGCGTCCGACCGGTCGCGCGCGGCCGGATCCCGAGCCGGACCACCGGCCTGCACGTCGCCGCGCGGGGCGGCCCCGCGGTGCACCACGACCACCGCCACCAGACCGAGGGCCAGGCCGAGCGCGGACCGGGGGCCGAACGGCTCCCCGAACATCAGGGCTCCCCAGACCGCCGTGACGGGGGCCATCAGGAACATGAGCGTGTTCACCGCCGTGACGCCCGAGCGCCTCAGGATCAGCCAGTACAGCCCGTACCCGCCGAAGGTGGACAGCACCACCAGCCAGCCGACCGCGCCCCAGAACGCGGGCTCGGCGGGCGGCAGCGCGGTCCCCGTCCCGACGGCGAGCGCGGTGAAGATCACGGTGCTGGCGGCGCAGTGGACGGTCAGCGACACCGAAGGGGCCACCCGGGTGGCGGAACGGCTCTCCAGGAAGGTGGCCGCCACCAGCGACAGCATGCCGACGAACGGCAGGGCGTAGGCCCACCCGGCCACCCCGGCGGCGGCCGAGGCGTCTGCCGTCGTGACCACGACGACCCCGGCCACTCCCAGGCACAGGCCGAGCCACTGCCGGGCGGTCACGTGACTCCGCAGCAGCGGTCCGGCCAGTGCCCCCGCCACCAGGGGCTGGACCCCGTCGATCAGGGCCGTGGTGCCGGTGGAGACCCCGAGCTGGATCGCGTAGTAGACGGTCAGCAGATAGCCGCTCTGCGACAGCGCGCCGATCACGGTCTGCCGGGCCACGTCCCGTACGCCGAGGCCCCGCCAGGAGGCGCGCGCGGCGGTCACCGCGACCACGGCCAGGACGACCGTCAGGGGCAGGAACCGCCACATCAGGATCGTGAGGGCGGACGCGCTGCCCGCGCCGAGCTTGGCCCCGATGAACCCGGAACTCCAGCACAGCACGAAGGCGACCGGGAGAAGGACGTTCATGGCGCACCTCGCTATACAGATCGGTATACCTCGCCCTCGACTATACAGATCGGTATACTGGGTGCCATGGGCACTTCCGAGGAACCGCGACGGATCACGATGACGCCTGCCGCGCGACGGGCCCTGGCCGCCGCCGGGCGGCTCTTCTACGACCGGGGCATCCACGCCGTCGGGGTGGACCTGATCGCGGCCGAGGCCGGGGTGACCAAGAAGACCCTCTACGACCGCTTCGGCTCCAAGGAGCAGGTCGTCGTGGAGTACCTCGCCGACCGCGACGAACGCTGGCGCGCCTTCCTCGCCGGGCGTCTGGACGCCGCACCGCCCGCGCCGCGCGCCCGGATCCTGGCCGTCTTCGACGCCTCGCGCGACTGGATGTCGGACCACGGCTCCAAGGGGTGCAGCATGGTCAACGCCCATGCGGAGATCAGCGACCCGTCCCATCCGGCGCACGCGGTCATCACCGGCCAGAAGCAGTGGATGCTGGACCTGTTCACCCGACTGGCCCGGGACGTCGAGGGTCTCGGCCCCGACGCCGCCGACCGGCTGGGCCGGACGCTCATGCTGCTGCACGAAGGGGCTCTGGTCGCGCACGGCCTGAAGGTCTTCCCCGACCCGGTCGCCCACGCCCGCGAGGAGGCCGACGCCCTGCTGTCCGTGGCGACCGGGCGCTGAGACCCGGCCCCCGCCGTCGTGCCGGGTCCCGTGCCGGAGGGGCCCACCTGCGGGCGGGCGGCGGAACCCCAGGCACTACCCTCGTCCCGTGGAGCTCAAGAACATCCCGGACCCCGGTTTCTCCGACGACGACGGCTCGGCGTCCCCCGCCCTGACCAGGGCTCTGGACGCCTGGTCCCGCGACCGGAGTGCCGTGGGCCCGGTCCTCACGGCCCTGCGCGACGCCCGGCTCCTGGTCCCCGTCGTCGCCGTCCTCGGCGAGGTCGAGGAGGACGAGAACGGGCTCCGGCGCGAGAAGACCAGCGACATGGCCGTGCCGACCCTCCGGGCCGGCGACCGGCGCGCGCTCCCCGCCTTCACCTCGACCGCGTCGCTGGCGCTCTGGGACCCGGAGGCGCGCCCCGTCGCCGTACCGCTGCACCAGGCCCTCCAGGCCGCCGCCCACGAGAAGGCCGACACCGTCGTGCTGGACCTCGCCGGGCCCGTCGCCTTCGAGCTGAGCGGGCAGGCGCTCCTGGCGCTGGCCGAGAACCGCACCAGCACCGACCCGCTCCAGGACCCCGCCGTCATCGAGGCCGTACGGGAGACCGTGGCCGCCGACCCCGCCGTGGTCCGCGCCCACCTCGGCCCCGGCACCGCGGACGGCACCCTCGCGCTCGTCCTCGCCCCGGACGCCGTGCCTGCCGAGGCGGCCCGCCGCATCGCGCAGGCCCTCTCGGCCAGTGAGGTGCTGCGGGCCCGGCTGGTCAGCGGCCTGGACCTGGCCCTCCTCCCCGCCGGGACGGCCATGCCGGGGGAGCCCCTCTTCGCCCGCTGATGCCCCGGGCCGGCCCGGGGCCGCCCCGGTTCGACGCGCGCCAACCACCTGCCGCCGTGAGAATTGTCGGGATTGCGGAGAAATCCGACCGACCGATCAAGCGCGCGAGGTGGTTCCATGCAGAAGCGGATCGTGGCGTCCGAGTTCCTCGGCACCCTGTTGCTGGTGTTCTTCGCCGTGGGGTCCGCGGTGGTCGCCGTCGAGTACCTCGGCACGGTGGGCATCGCCCTCACCTTCGGTTTCACCCTCCTCGCGCTGGCGTACGCGCTCGGCCCGATCTCCGGCTGCCATGTCAATCCCGCGGTGACGCTGGGGATGTACATGGCGGGCCGGATCGACATCCGTACGGCCGTCGAGCGCTGGGTGGCCCAGTTCCTCGGCGCGATCGTCGGATCGGCCCTGCTGTTCCTGCTGGCGAAGCAGATCCCGGGCCTGGAGACCAGTGGCGAGTTCGGCACCAACGGCTACGACGACCGGTCGGCCGTCGGCATCAACATCGGCGGCGCCTTCCTCGCCGAGGTGGTCCTGACGTTCCTGCTCGTCTACGTGGTCCTCGCGGTGACCCACAAGGTGGCGGTCACCGGCTTCGACGGGCTGCCCATCGGCCTGGCGCTCGCCGCGATCCACCTGGTGGGCATCCCGCTGACCGGAACGTCGGTCAACCCCGCGCGCAGCTTCGGCCCGGCGCTCTTCGCGGGCGGCGCGGCCCTCTCCCAGCTCTGGCTGTTCATCGTCGCGCCCCTGGTCGGCGGAGCGATCGCCGCCTACGCCCACCGGCTCACCCACCCCTACCCCAACGTCATGCCCGCGGAGACCGAGGACGCCATCTGAGGAACCGCTCCGGCCAGCCGCACATGCGGAAGCCCGCCGCCCCACGGGGAGACGGCGGGCTTCCCGGCGTACGGGAAAGGGGCCGGTGGCTAAGGACTGTCCCGCACTTCCCGGCGGGCGCGCGACGACAGCTACGGCACCCCGCCGCGTTGTCGGAACGTCCCCATACATCCAGTATGCGGACATCCCTTCGCCTTGCGATGCACCGCATCTGACGCCGCGCGCCGATCCACCGGGAATTGCGGGACAGCCCTTAGCCGTAGACGGGACCGGTGTACTTCTCGCCGGGGCCGTGGCCGGGCTCGTCCGGCACCAGCGAGGCCTCGCGGAAGGCGAGCTGGAGGGACTTCAGGCCGTCGCGCAGCGGCGAGGCGTGGAAGGTGCTGATCTCCGTGGCGCTCGCGTCCAGCAGTCCGGCCAGTGCCTGGACCAGCTTGCGGGCCTCGTCGAGGTCCTTGTGCTGCTCGCCCTCCTCCGTGAGACCGAGCTTCACGGCGGCTGCGCTCATCAGGTTGACGGCGACCGTCACGATCACCTCGACCGCGGGGACCTCCGCGATGTCGCGGGCCATGTCGTCGAAGCCGGGGTTGTCACTGCTGGGGGTCGCGTCACTCATGCCCACACGATAAGGCCAGGCCACCGCCCTCCCGCGCGCGGGAGCCGCTTCGGGGGCCGCGGGTAAAGACCTGGGGCGACAGGGAGGGCGATACCGGGGGATGTGCGGGATTAGCGCACCCGGGGCCGGGCTGCTAACCTTGTGTAACGACCGGCCGGACACCTATGTGCCCGGCCCACAAGTGGAGGCTCCGATCTCCCACCTGGCTGTCCTCACCGGACGGCGGGTCACCGGTCAGACGGTCCCCATCGTTCCGTACGGACGATGGAACCGTCCGATGCGCCCCGCGGTTGACCGCGGCGGTGCTCCGGTAGTTCCTGGAGCCTCGCCTGTGTCCCGTCCGGGGCATTTTTGCGCTTCCGGCTCGGTTGGTCTTGACGTTATAAGACGTTACGCGGCTGTCCGCCAGGCGGTCGCGTGGTGCTACCGAGGAGGATCCATCAGCGCCGAGCCCCGCATCAACGACCGGATTCGCGTTCCCGAGGTCCGACTTGTCGGTCCCAGTGGCGAGCAGGTCGGGATTGTTCCGCTTGCCAAGGCCCTGGAACTCGCACAGGAGTATGACCTCGACCTGGTCGAGGTGGCGGCGACAGCCCGTCCGCCCGTGTGCAAGCTCATGGACTACGGGAAGTTCAAGTACGAGTCGGCCATGAAGGCCCGTGAGGCGCGCAAGAACCAGGCGCACACGGTCATCAAGGAGATGAAGCTCCGGCCGAAGATCGACCCGCACGACTATGACACCAAGAAGGGTCACGTCGTCCGGTTCCTCAAGCAGGGCGACAAGGTCAAGATCACGATCATGTTCCGTGGTCGTGAGCAGTCCCGCCCCGAGCTGGGCTTCCGACTGCTCCAGCGTCTCGCTTCGGACGTGGAGGACCTGGGCTTCATCGAGTCCAACCCGAAGCAGGACGGCCGGAACATGATCATGGTTCTGGGCCCGCACAAGAAGAAGACCGAAGCCATGGCCGAGGCCCGTGAGGCCCAGGCCGCCCGCAAGGCCGAGCGTCAGGGCACGACCGACGCGCCGGCCGAGGGTGAGACCGCCCAGGCTCCGGCCGAAGCGGCCGAGGCTCCGGCCGAGACACCTTCCGAGGCGTGACCTCAGGGGCTGCCATCCAGGCGGCCCCGGGTCCCCCCGGAATCCCATAGAGATCTGACGCCCCTGCAGTCCGGTGCCCCGCACCGTGAGGGGCGCCACTGACGAGGAGAGAACGGCGCGATGCCGAAGAACAAGACGCACAGCGGTGCCAGCAAGCGCTTCAAGATCACCGGCTCCGGCAAGGTGCTCCGCGAGAGGGCCGGCAAGCGCCACCTGCTCGAGCACAAGTCGTCCAAGAAGACCCGCTCGCTGACCGGCACGGTCGTCGTGGCTCCGGCCGACGCCAAGAAGATCAAGAAGCTTCTCGGCAAGTGAGGCTCGGCCTCCGGCTCGCCCCGGAGGCACGACCTCGATCACACCGGGACCAATTCGTTTCCGGGCCGTGTGAGGACACCCACGGCCCCGCTACAAGGAGTTAACAAGTGGCACGCGTCAAGCGGGCAGTCAACGCCCACAAGAAGCGCCGGGCAATCCTCGAAGCCGCCAGCGGCTACCGCGGTCAGCGCTCGCGTCTGTACCGCAAGGCCAAGGAGCAGGTCACCCACTCCCTGGTCTACAACTACAACGACCGCAAGAAGCGCAAGGGCGACTTCCGTCAGCTGTGGATCCAGCGCATCAACGCCGCTGCCCGCCAGAACGGCATGACGTACAACCGCCTCATCCAGGGTCTGAAGGCCGCCAACATCGAGGTGGACCGCAAGATCCTGGCCGAGCTCGCGGTCAACGACGCCAACGCGTTCGCCGCCCTCGTCGAGGTCGCTCAGAAGGCCCTCCCGAGCGACGTCAACGCCCCGAAGGCCGCCTGATCCAGGCACCCCCTTCCAGGTAAGCGAACCGGACCCGCAGGCGCACGCCGCCTGCGGGTCCGGTGCGTCGGCCCCCCAGACACTCCCCACCGCCACAGCCGTACGCAGAGAGGCTCGCCGCCGACCATGGGCACCCCCGAACTGATCTCCCCGCGTTCCCCCCGTGTCGCCGCCGCCCGCCGGCTGGCCCGCCGCAACTTCCGCGGCAAGGAGCGCAGGTTCATCGCCGAGGGGCCCCAGGCCGTACGCGAGGCCGCCGCCCACCGGGGCGGCGACGGCGAACCGACCCTCATCGAGCTGTTCGCCACCCCCGAGGCCGCCGACCGGTACGCCGACATCGTCGAGGCCGCCCACGCCGCGGGCGCCCGCGTGCACCTGGCCGACGACGACGTCCTCGCGGACGTCTCGCAGACCGTCACCCCGCAGGGCCTCATCGGCGTCTGCCGCTTCCTGGACACCCCGTTCCAGGAGATCCTCGCCGCGAAGCCCACCCTGGTGGCCGTTCTGGCCAACGTGCGGGACCCCGGGAACGCCGGGACGGTCCTGCGCTGCGCCGACGCGGCGGGCGCGGACGCGGTGATCCTGACCGACGCCTCGGTCGACCTCTACAACCCCAAGTCCGTACGGGCCTCCGTCGGTTCGCTCTACCACCTGCCCGTCGCCGTCGGCGTACCCGTCGAACAGGCCGTGCAGGGCCTGAGGGACGCGGGGGTGCGCATCCTCGCCGCCGACGGGGCCGGGGCCGACGACCTGGACGACGAGCTGGACGCGGGCACCATGGGCACCCCCACCGCCTGGGTCTTCGGCAACGAGGCCTGGGGGCTCCCCGAGGAGACCCGTGCGCTCGCCGACGCCGTCGTCCGCGTCCCCATCCACGGCAAGGCGGAGAGCCTCAACCTCGCCACCGCCGCCGCCGTCTGCCTGTACGCCTCCGCCCGCGCGCAGCGGCCCCGGCGCGCCCCCCACGCGTAACACCGCTCCCGGGGCCCGTCAGCACACGATCCCGGCCATTCCCGCGCCCCTCCCACCGGCGCACTCCCCTCCGCGCCCCCACAGGGTGTCGCCGGTTCACCGACGACTAGTAGGGTGACGAACTCGGGGGCCCACTGCACCGGTTCGAGAGGTGGGGATACGGGAAGATGGCTGTCGGCATGAGCTCGCCGGGACCGGCGCACACCACCGCACCGCGCGCGGCGGAAGAGGAGCAGGACGGGCCGGCGGCCCGTCCGGACGGCCTCGGCCCGGAGGCCCCGGGCCTCGACCCGGACGACCTTCCCGACGGTCTCGTCGTCGCCGACGCGAGCGGGCACGTCGTCTGCTTCAACGCCGCCGCCGCCCGCATCACCGCCACCACCCGAGCCGACGCCATCGGACGTCCCCTGGACGTCGTCCTCCCGCTGGAGGACCTCAAGGGGAAGCGCTGGTGGGCCCTGACCGACCCGTACGGCGGACTCGCCATCCGCCACGGCCAGCCCGAGCGCAACCTGCTGCTGCCCGGCGGCCGTGAGGTGCTGGTCTCCGCCCGTTACGTACGCGAGCACCCGCTCGGCCCGGTGCGCCGGGTCGTCGTCTCGCTGCGGGGCACCGAGGCCCGCCGGCGTACCGAACGCAGCCACGCCGAGCTGATCGCCACCGTCGCCCACGAACTGCGCTCCCCGCTGACCTCCGTCAAGGGGTTCACCGCCACCCTGCTCGCCAAGTGGGAACGTTTCACCGACGACCAGAAGCGGCTGATGCTGGAGACCGTCGACGCGGACGCCGGCCGGGTCACCCGGCTCATCGCCGAGCTGCTCGACATCTCCCGCATCGACTCCGGCCGCCTGGAGCTGCGCCGCCAGCCCGTCGACGTCTCCGCCGCCGTGGCCCGGCACATCCAGGCGCTCATCACGGGCGGCCAGGAGCCCGACCGCTTCCGGGTCCGGGCCCGCGGACCCCTGCCCGCCCTGTGGGCCGATCCCGACAAGGTCGACCAGGTCCTCGGCAACCTCCTGGAAAACGCGGTGCGCCACGGTGAGGGAACCGTCACCATTGAGATCGCCCCGGCACCCGCGCCGGGCGCGAACGACGAGACGGGAACGGCTGTCACCGTGAGCGACGAGGGCCCCGGCATCCCCGAGGAGTCGATGGGCCGTGTCTTCACCCGCTTCTGGCGGGGGAGCAAGCGCGGCGGCACGGGCCTGGGCCTCTATATCGTCAAGGGCATCGTCGAGGCCCACGGCGGCACGATCACCGTCGACCGGGGGCCCGGCGGCGGAGCCGAGTTCCGCTTCGTCCTGCCCGTGAGCATGCCCGCCTACCTGGTGTGAGCAGCCTGCGGGCGCCCCGACCGTCCTGCGGCCTTTAGACTCGACCTTTGGCACCTTTGCGTCCAGCGGTCTCCAGCCGGGTCGCGCCACCAGCCAATCGGAAGCACGGGAAGAGATGTCGGCACCGAACAAGTCGTACGACCCAGTCGAGGTCGAGGCACTGAAACCGGAAGAGATCGAGCGCCTGCGGGACGAGGCGTTCGCCGCCTTCGCCGCCGCCGGCGACCTCGACGCGCTCGCCCAGGCGAAGACCGCGCACACCGGAGGTACCTCGCCGCTGTCCCTCGCCAACCGCGAGATCGGCGCCCTGCCCCCGCAGGCCAAGGCCGAGGCGGGCAAGCGCGTGGGCCAGGCCCGCGGCGCCGTCTCCAAGGCGCTCGCCGCCCGCCAGGCGGAGCTGGAGGCCGAGCGGGACGCCCGGGTGCTCGTCGAGGAGGCCGTGGACGTCACGCTGCCCTACGACCGCACTCCGGCCGGCGCCCGCCACCCCCTGACGAGCTTCATGGAGCGCGTCGCGGACGTCTTCGTGGCCATGGGCTACGAGATCGCCGAGGGCCCCGAGGTCGAGGCGGAGTGGTTCAACTTCGACGCCCTGAACTTCGTGCCCGACCACCCGGCCCGCCAGATGCAGGACACCTTCTTCGTGCGGGGCGCCACGCCCGGCGGGAAGGCGACCGAGGGCGACGAGTCCGGCGTCGTGCTGCGCACGCACACCTCGCCGGTCCAGGCCCGCACGCTCCTGGAGCGCAAGCCCCCCGTCTACGTGGTCTGCCCCGGCCGGGTCTACCGCACCGACGAGCTGGACGCCACGCACACCCCGGTCTTCCACCAGATCGAGCTGCTCGCCGTCGACGAGGGCCTCACCATGGCCGACCTCAAGGGCACCCTCGACCACATGGTCCAGGCGCTCTTCGGACCGGACATGAAGACCCGGCTGCGGCCGAACTACTTCCCGTTCACCGAGCCGTCCGCCGAGATGGACATGGTCTGCTACGTCTGCCGCGGCGCGTCCGTCGGCAACCCGGACCGCCCCTGCCGCACCTGCGGCAGCGAGGGCTGGATCGAGCTCGGTGGCTGCGGCATGGTCAACCCCAAGGTGCTCGTCGCCTGCGGCGTCGACCCCCAGAAGTACAGCGGATTCGCCTTCGGGTTCGGCATCGAACGGATGCTGATGTTCCGCCACAACGTCGAAGACATGCGAGACCTGGTCGAGGGTGACGTCCGGTTCACCCGGCCGTTCGGGATGGAGATCTGATGCGCGTCCCGCTTTCCTGGCTGCGGGAATACGTCGACCTGCCGGCGACGGAGACCGGCCGTGACGTACAGGCCGAGCTCGTCTCCGTCGGCCTGGAGGTCGAGACCGTCGAGCGGATCGGCGAGGGCCTCAAGGGCCCCCTGGTCGTCGGACAGGTCCTGACCATCGAGGAGCTGGAGGGCTTCAAGAAGCCCATCCGCTTCTGCACGGTCGACGTGGGCACCGCCAACGGCACCGGCGAACCGCAGGAGATCGTCTGCGGCGCCCGTAACTTCTCGGTCGGCGACAAGGTCGTCGTGGTCCTCCCGGGCGCGGTCCTGCCCGGCGACTTCGCGATCGCCGCCCGCAAGACGTACGGCAAGACCTCGCACGGCATGATCTGCTCCACCGACGAGCTCGGCATGGGCGACGACGGCACCCACGGCATCATCGTGCTGCCGCCGGAGCACGAGGTCGGCACCGACGCGATCGAGCTGCTCCAGCTCGTCGACGAGGTCCTCGACATCGCCGTCACCCCGGACCGCGGCTACTGCCTCTCGATGCGCGGTGTCGCCCGGGAGACCGCCATCGCGTACGGGCTGCCGCTGCGCGACCCGGCGCTGCTGGACGTGCCCGCGCCGAACGCGTACGGCTACCCGGTCAAGATCTCCGAGCCCTCTCGCTGCGACCGCTTCACCGCGCGCACCGTCACCGGTCTCCAGCCGGAGGCGCGCTCCCCGATCTGGATGCGGCGCCGCCTCCAGAAGGCCGGGATGCGCCCCATCTCGCTGGCCGTCGACATCACCAACTACGTGATGCTGGAGCTCGGCCAGCCCCTGCACGCCTACGACCGCACCCGGGTCGAGGGGCCGATCGGCGTGCGCCGCGCCGCGCAGGGCGAGAAGCTCACGACGCTGGACGGCACCGTGCGCGTGCTGGACGCCGAGGACCTCGTCATCACCGACGACCGCGGGCCGATCGGCCTCGCGGGCGTCATGGGCGGCGCCAACACCGAGATCGCCGACGCGGACGGCGAGCACGCCCTCACCACCGAGGTCGTCATCGAGGCCGCGCACTTCGACGCGATCTCGATCGCCCGCACCGCGCGCCGCCACAAGCTGTCCTCCGAGGCGTCCAGGCGCTTCGAGCGCGGCGTGGACCCGCAGGCCGCCGCCGCTGCCGCCCAGCGCACGGTCGACCTGCTGGTCCTCCTCGCGGGCGGCACCGCCGAGGCCGGGGTCACCGAGATCACCGCCCCGTCCGCGCCGCGCACCATCGCGATGCCGGCGAACCACCCGGACCGGGTGGCCGGTGTGGAGTACGGCCGCGAGACCGTCGTCCGCCGCCTCCAGGAGGTCGGCTGCGACGTCTACGGGCAGGACGAGCTGATCGTCACCGTCCCGTCCTGGCGGCCCGACCTGAACGAGCCGAACGACCTCGTCGAAGAGGTCATCCGGCTGGAGGGCTACGAGAACCTGCCCTCCACCCTGCCGACGCCCCCCTCCGGCCGCGGCCTCACCGACCGCCAGCGGCTGCACCGCCGCGTCGGCCGGGTGCTGGCCGGAGCCGGGTACGTCGAGGCGCTGAGCTACCCGTTCATCGGCGACGCGGTCCTCGACCAGCTGGGCCTGGAGGCGGACGACGCCCGCCGCCGCACGGTCCAGCTCGTCAACCCGATCTCCGACGAGGAGCCGGCGCTGCGCACCACGCTGCTGCCGGGCCTCCTCGGCGCGCTGCGGCGCAACGACGGCCGCGGCAGCCACGACCTGGCGCTCTTCGAGACCGGCCTCGTCTTCCGGCCCACCGGCGAGGAGACGCCCGCCGTCCGGCTGCCCGTCGACCGCCGGCCCACGGACGAGGAGATCGCCGCTCTCGACGCGGCGCTGCCGCGTCAGCCGCGCCGCGCCGCCGTCGTCCTCGCGGGCGCCCGCGAGCAGGCCGGCTGGTGGGGCAAGGGCACCCCGGCGACCTGGGCGGACGCCATCGAGGCGGCCCGCTCGATCGCCGCCGAGGCCGGCGTCGAGGTCACCGTCCGCGCCGACCAGCACGCCCCCTGGCACCCGGGCCGCTGCGCCGCGCTGTACGTCACCGTGGACGGCGAGGAGACCCTCTTCGGACACGCGGGCGAACTGCACCCGCGCGTGATCAAGGCACTCCACCTGCCCGAGCGGACCTGCGCCGCCGAGGTCGAGCTGGACATCCTGGAGAAGGCCGTCGACGGTGCGCTCCAGGCGCCCCGGATCTCCACCTTCCCGGTGGCGACCCAGGACGTCGCGCTCATCGTCGCCGGAGACGTGCCGGCCGCCGACGTGGAGCGCGCGCTCCGCGAGGGCGCGGGTGAACTCCTCGAATCGCTCCGGCTGTTCGACGTCTTCACCGGCGAGCAGATCGGCGGGAGCAACAAGTCCCTGGCGTACGCGCTGCGCTTCCGCGCCGCCGACCGCACCCTGACCGTCGAGGAGGCCTCGGCCGCCCGCGACAGCGCGGTGGCCCTGGCCGCCGAGCGCACGGGCGCGGTGCTGCGCGGCGCGTAGTCCTCACGCGCCGAGGCGTTGAGAAGGGGCGTATCCGGCCACCGGATACGCCCCTTCTCCCTTCCCGCCGAGCGACGGTGGGACCACACGCCGGATCCGGAGCCGGAACCGGGAGGAACGCGGTTCCGACGTCCGTTCCGCAGCCACCCTCCTTCGTCGTCGGTCAGTGGGCCGTGCGGTCCGGGCGCCGTCCGCGCTGCCTCGGAGTGTCGGGCAGGTCAGCAGCGCGGACGGCGCGGTTGCGGGTCGTAGGCCGTTACGAGGGGGAGCCGACGACCCGGCCGCCTCTTGCGAGGGAGCTCATTCAACCGAGCCCGGGACCCGCGCGGCAGAGCGCACAGCGGGAGGGTTCGGGCATTTGGTTCACACCCCGTGTGAATCGTGCTCCACTAGGCTGATCGCGACACGCACCTGGGGGGACGATGGAGCCCAATGTCCTGCTCGAAGCCCTGATCGAGGAGGCCGGTGTGTCCCGTGCGGGCCTCGCCGGTCACGTCAACCGGGCGGGCCTCGCCCGTGGGCTGAGCCTGCGGTACGAGCACACGGCGGTCTCCCGCTGGCTCAAGGGCCAGCGTCCGCGCGGTCAGGTTCCCGACCTGATCTGCGAGGTGCTGGCCGGCCGGCTGGGGCGGCCCGTCGGGCTCGACGACGTCGGGCTGGGCACCTGCGCCGGGCCCGGGGCGGACTCCGGCGAGGGCGCGTCCCTCTCCGGGTTCGTCGAGCGGGCCACCGCCCTGTGGCGCTCCGACGAACAGCGGCGCCCGCACCTGGCCACCGTGCCCGCCGTCACCGGCACCCCGGCGGTGATGCCGGTCTGGGAGTGGGAGAACCCGCCGGAGGACACGGACGTCTCACGGCCGGGGCCGGGCCGGGTCAGCGCGGCCGACATAGCGATGCTCAAGTCGGCCCGCGACCACTACGAGCAGATGTACCGCAAGACGGGCGGCGTCGCGACCAGGTCCCGGATCGTCCGCTTCCTCAACGCGGAGGCCGCGCCGCTGCTGCGCGGCGGCTACAGCGATGCCCTGGGCCGGAGCCTGCACCGGGCGACGGCGGGACTGGTGGCGGTGGCGGGCATCTGCGCCTACGACTCCGACGCCCACGGACTGGCCCAGCGCTACTTCCACCAGGCGCTGCGGCTCGCGAAGTCCAGCGGCGACCGGGGGCTCGGCGGCTATGTGATCGCCCTGCTGGTCACCCAGTCGCTGTTCCTCGGCGACTACCGTCGCTCCATCGCCTTCGCCGAAGCCGCGCTGCGGGCCGCCGGCGGCCACATCACCCCCGCCCTCGCCGCGGATCTGCACGCCATGCAGGCCAAGGCGTACGCCCGGCTGGGCGACGCGGCCGGCGCCCGGGCCTGCATCGGGCGGGCCGAGGCGCAGGCCGGCCGGATCCACACCGGCCGGGAGCCGGACGAGACGGGTTACGTCCAGCCGGGCCTGGTCGACGTCCAGGTGGCGGAGGCGCTGCTCGGTCTCGGGGATCTGCCCGCCGCCCGGGAGCACGCGGCCTCCGCCGTGCGCGCCCCGGCGCACGACCGGGGGCGCGTGCACCGTCTCGCGATGTTGAGCCATATCGAGCTGCTTCAGGGCGAGCCCGACCGCGCGGCCGGTACAGCGGCCGAAATGGCGCTGAGGGCCCGGGGGATGGAGTCCCAGCGGCTGCGCGACCGGCTGCGGCAGGTCCGCGGCGAGCTGGCCGCGAGCGGCTGCTCCGAAGCGGTGGGGACCACCGAGCTCATCGACGAGGCGCTCCGCGTGCCTCTGTGAGCTCTGCCGACGCCCCGTCGTTCGCTCCCTCCGGCAGTCGAGCCTGCTGGCATGTTGACCCCAACATGCCGAAAGGCGGCAGAACCGTGCAGTGGACGAACTTAAGCGAACAGAATGTGTATCAGAACCCGTGGTTCCGGGTGAATCTGGCGGACGTCCAGCTCCCCGACGGCAGCCACCTCGACCACTTCGTCATCCGGCTGCGACCCGTCGCGGCCGCCACCGCGGTCAACGAGGCGAACGAGGTGCTGCTGCTCTGGCGGCACCGGTTCATCACCGACAGCTGGGGGTGGGAGCTGGCCGCGGGCGTCGTCGAGGACGGCGAGGACATCGCGGTGGCGGCGGCCCGCGAGATGGAGGAGGAGACCGGCTGGCGCCCCGGCGCGCTGCGCCCGCTGCTCACGGTGGAGCCGTCGAACGGCCTCACCGACGCCCGCCACCACCTGTACTGGTCCGACGAGGCGCACTGGACCGGCCCCCCGCAGGACGCCTTCGAGTCCTCGCGCCGTGAGTGGATACCGCTCAAGGTGGTCCCGGACATGATCGCCCGGGGCGAGGTGCCCGCCGCGAACATGGCGGCGGCCCTGCTGATGCTGCACCACCTGCGACTGGGCTGACCCGGCGGCGCCCCGTACGCGCGAGGGGCCGGTCCCGGGGCGACCGGGGCCGGCCCCTGACAGCGGAACGAGGGGCGGCCCAGGCGTACGGATGGAAGCCCGAGCCGGTCCGGTGACCGAGGTGGTCCGCGTCGTGTTGGCCGTTCCGGGCCAGGCCGCTTTCGGTCCTTGCGTCGGCCGATCGGCCGTCCTTACTGTCGTGACGTCGCCGATTATGTCGGCGGTCGACGAAATCGCCAATGGGCACGCGTGCAGGTTCGAGATGAGTTGGAGGCCAATCGCACATGGTCAGTAACCTGATCGATCAGGACGAGCGCTTCCTCGGAATTCTGAATCGTCTGACCTCGAAATCGATCGACGACTACTACAACCCGTACCAGCTTTTCGAGTGGCCGGACAGCCTTCCCGAGAACATGTGGTGGATGAGCCCGGAACTGACCACCACCTACGGTACGGAAGCGGCAGAGCGACTCACCGAGAACCAGCTCTTCGCGCTTTCGCGCCACGAAAGCATCAACTTCTACAGCCTGAACGTGCACGGTATTCGCGAACTACTCATCGAGGTGACCAAGCGGATCCACACATCCGGCTTCGAGACGCCTTCCGAGTTCTTCCACCACTTCATCGGTGAGGAGAACGAGCACATGTGGTTCTTCGCGGAGTTCTGCCTGCGGTACGGGAAGAAGATCTACCGGCAGCCGGGGGGTGTCAACATGGAGATACCCCAGTCGAACATCGAGAGCCTCATGGTTTTCGTCCGGATCCTGATTTTCGAGGAGTTGGTCGACCACTTCAACTCCAAGATGGCGCTGGACGATCGTCTCGACGAAACGATCCGTGCCATCAACCGCATCCACCACCAGGACGAATCCCGCCACATCGCCTTCGGCCGGGAGCTGGTGACAGTTCTTTTCGCCGACGTCCGGAAGAACGCGTCCGAAGAAGAGCTGAAGGACATCTCCACGTACATCAGGCGCTACCTGACCTTCAGCTTCGAGTCGCTGTACAACCCCCAGGTGTACCGCGACGCCGGGATAGAGAACCCGCAGCAGCTGAGGCGCGAGTTGCTCGACTCGCCCCAGCGAATCGAGCTGGAGAAGGCTGTCTTCCGCAAGACGGCCAAGTTCCTGGAGAAGACGGGGATCATCTGATGCCGGCGTCGCAGGAGGAAGCGAGCCTCTCCGACGCGCTGGTCATCCTGGATCCCGACCAGACCGATCTGCTGAGGGAACTCGACGCGACGTTCACCGGATGGGGAAGGTCGGCCGGCGCACGCGAGATCCTGCCGCCGCCCATGTACCCGGTCTCCGATCTGGAGAAGTTCGACGTCTATGTGAACTTCCCCCACCTGAACCTGGTGGCGGCGCCGCTCGACCTGGAGGCCGGCCGCGGCAAGCCGGTCGACGGACGCTTCGCCGCCGGCGATCTGGGCGCTGCCCGGTTCGGACTGCCGCACGCGACCTGCTACGGCGCGTACCTCTACTACGAGGGCACGCGAGTCGACGACAACACCCTGGTCACGCTGGTGAACCGCTGCTTCCGCAACGAGGACCGCTTCAGTCCCCTCCGGCGGCTCGTGAGCTTCCAGATGCGGGAGATCGTCGCCCTGGGGAGCTTCGAGCACACGCAGAACGTCATCGCCGAGTTCACCGGCCGCATCGATCGGTTCGCCCGGGCGCTCTCGCTGGATCTCAAGAAGGTCGCCGCCACCGACCCGTTCTTCGAGAACGACGGTGCCCGCGCTCTCCTGCAACGGCTGAGCCCCGTCAAGTACGAATTCTGCCGGGGCGACCTGGCCATCGCCTCGGTGAACACCCACCGGAACTTCTTCGGGGAGCGGTGCGACATCCGGCTGCGACAGGGCGGCGAACACGCCTATACGGGCTGTGTCGCGTTCGGTCTCGAACGCTGGCTCGCCGTGCTCGACGAACAGTACGGCGGCGACGCGCGACAGGCGCTCGAATCGGTACGGGCCGCCGCACAACAGGTCGGCTGATATGCGGGGCGGGCGGGTCGGAATCGATCTGGTCCCCTTCAGCCGCGTACGGAAAATGCTGGCCCCGGGATCCGAACGGACTCTGTACCGGCTGCTCACCGAGGAAGAAATCGGAATACTGCGCCTGCCGGACGACCCCGACATCGAGGGCATCGCGGGCCGGCTGGCCGCGAAAGAAGCGGTCTTCAAGCTGTTTCACCTGCCGGGACAGACGCTGCCCTGGCGCGGTATCGAGATTCTTCGGGGGGCCGGCGGCTGGCCCGAGGTCCGGCTCAGCGGCCGGGCGAGCGAGCTGGCCGCCACCGTCGGTATCGAACACATCGAAGTGAGTATCGCGCACGATTCCCCCTGTGCCATCGCAGTCGCTTATTCGACCTGTATGAGCGACCGAGGAACAGAGAAGCTCACATCACTCCGAGCGATCGAGGAGACTGACATGCCTTCTGCCGACATAGGCGAAGTACGCGAGTGGATCCTGAGCCGCCACCCCGAACGCCAGACCATAGAAGCCGACGAAAACCTCATCGAGAGCCGACTCGTCGATTCGCTCTCCTTCGTCGAACTCGTCTACGCGATCGAAGGTGCGAGCGGCGTCGAGATCGACTTCGACAACATCGAACTGCAGGACTTCCAGACCCTTTCGGCCATCGAAAAGGCGTTCTTCACCGTCGTCTGAACACCCGGCTCACGGAGGGCACACGAACCATGGAAGCCGTTTCGTACACCGCCCAATGGACGGCGGCCGCTCGCGCGCTCGAATCCGAGCGTGACAGTGACGCCATGTTCCAGGACCCCTATGCCCGAGCGCTCGCGGCGCCGCGCGGATTCGAGTTGCTCAAGAAATACGGAGGTGCCGGACTCCTTCCGTTCATCGCCATCCGCACGGCATACATGGATGAAAGCGTCCAGGAAAGCCTGCGCGACAGCGACATCAGGCAGGTCGTCTTCGTCGCCGCGGGAATGGACACGCGGGCCTTCCGCCTGGAGTGGCCCGACGGCACGGTCGTGTACGAGGTCGACCACGCGGCCCTCATCGAGGAGAAGCGTGAGCGCCTCGCGCGACTGGGCGCGGAGCCCAGGACCGAGCGCAGGGAGGTCTCCGCGGACCTCGCCGGAGCGTGGCTGCCCGAGCTGGAGCGCGCCGGCTTCGACCCGGCCGCGCCCACGCTCTGGGTCGCGGAGGGTCTGCTGTTCTTCCTTGAGAAGGAGCAGGCCGAGACGCTCCTGGCGACCCTGGGATCGGTCTCGGCGCCGGGAAGCCGGCTGGCGGTCGACCTCGTGAACAAGGCGCTGCTGCGCAGCCCGTTCTCCCGCGAGTTCCTCAAGGCGCTGAAGGACGACGACACGCCGTGGCTCTTCGGCACCGACGAGCCGGAGGAGTTCCTCGGCAGCGCGGGCTGGAAGGTCCAGGACATCAAGGAGCCCGGGCAGCCCGGAGCGGGTGCGGGGCGCTGGCCCTACGAGGTGCAGTCCCGGGACCGTCGCGGCATCTCCCGGAGCTGGCTCGTGCGTTCCGAATTCGCCGGTCGATGAGAGGACACCCGATGAGCGGGGCCACGACCCTGGAGAGGATCGAATCGTTCCTCCCCGAACCCAGCGTGACGATCGACGAGGTCGCCGGCAGTCTCGGACTCAGGCGGCCCGAGATCGGTGTGTTCCGGAAGATCTACGGACTCGACCGGCTGCGCTTCGCTCCGGACGTGGGCCTGTTCGACCTGGTGCTGCCGGCCGCGCAGCGGGCCCTGAAGGCCCTGCCCGCGGGCCGCACCGTCGACTACGTGATCTTCGCGCACACCATGCAGACGCTCACCCCGCCGCACATCGACGCGGCCCAGGTGATCAAGGACAACCTGGGGCTGCACGACGCCGAGGCCTTCGCCCTCAGCCACCAGGCGTGTGTGAGCAGCCTCGGGGCCGTCGACGTGGCGGGCGAACTGCTGCGGGCCGAGGGCTCCGGGACGTCCTACGCCCTGATGGTCACCGGGGAACGCGCCTACTCGCCCAAGGTGCAGCTGATCCCCAACAGCGCGATCATGGCGGACGCGGCGGCCGCCTGCCTGGTCACCGTGGACGGACCCGGTGACGTGGTGCGCTCCTACGTGACGCGCACGCTCGGCCGGTTCGCCGCGGGCCTCGACCTCAGCAGGGAGGAGACCCAGGACTTCGGCCGGGCCTACGGCTCCGTACTCGGCGAGGTCATCGAGCAGGCCGTGGACCGGGCGGGACTGGCGTTCTCCGACATCGAGCTCGTGATCCCGCACAACGTGAACATGGTCTCCTGGCGCCAGACGATCAAGGAGATGGGCGCGGACCCCGAGAAGTTCTTCCTGAGCAACATCCCGCGCTACAGCCACTGCTACGCGTCCGACGTCTTCGTCAACTACACGACGCTCCGGGACGAGGAGGACCGTCTCGTCGACGGGGCCAACTACGTGCTGGTCTCCGTAGGACTGGGAGCCACCTTCGGCGCGATGGTCATCACCCACCGGAGGCGGTGATCACCGTGTCCGAGCCCGTGTACACGAGCGACCTCAAACAGGCGCTCACCGGCGACCGCGAGGCCCGGTTCGTCTGGCTGTGCAATTTCGAGGTGGAGAGGGAGTGGGCCCTCGACTACGTCGGTCTCCCGGCGCCCCGCGTCTCGAACACCACCGCGACCGTCCAGCGGATGGAGGAGCTGGGGGCGCTCCTCGCCGAGCCGGCCGACTACCTCCTGCTGGACCGGCCGCTGTCGGGCGGCTACCGCCGCTACATCGAGAAGTCCGGGCTCGGTGCGCCCACCGAGCTGCTGACCCGGGCCCCCGCGGGCGCCGGAGGCACCAGCCGGGCCGTGCTCGACTCCCCGGAGCTGATGGACCGCCTGCGCACCCTCGCCCGGGGCGGGGCCTATCTGATGCCCATGGGGAACTCCGCGCAGGAGCAGCGCATCTCGGAGCAGACGGGGCTGCGGCCGGCCGTACCCGACGCCGGCGTGTACGAGCGTGTCAACAGCAAGATCTACAGCCGACGGCTGGTCGAGGAACTCCGGCTGCGGGCGATTCCCGGCTTCTGCTGCGAGACGGTGGGAGAGCTGCACCGGGCCCTGGACCGGGACTGGGGCGACAACGCGGGATCCGTCATCGTCAAGGACGCCTTCGGTGTCTCCGGCAGGGGTCTCGTGGTGGTCGACAGCGGCCGCAAGGCCGACCGGCTGCTCCGGCTGATCGACCGCAGGGCGCGCTCCACCGGAGACGACCGCATCCACGTCGTCGTCGAGTCGTTCCTGCCCAAGCGGTTCGACCTCAACTACCAGTTCACCATCGACCGCACGGGCAGCACCCGCCTCGACTTCGTCAAGGAGGCGCTCACCGCGGGTGGCGTGCACCTCGGCCACGTGATGCCCGCCAACCTGACCGCCGAGCAGCACGCGACCCTGGCCGAGGCCGCCCAGCTCCTCGGCGCGAGGCTCTACGCCGACGGATTCTTCGGAGTCGTCGGCGTGGACGCCCTCCTGGGCGCCGACGACCTGGTCTACCCGGTCCTGGAGATCAACGCCCGGCTGAACATGTCGAGTTACCAGGGACGGGTCACCGAGCTCTTCCAGCGGCCCGGCGGGGTCGCCCTGGCCAAGCACTATCCGCTGCGCCTCGACGCACCCGTCCCGTTCGAAGAGGTGGCCGAGGCCCTCGGTCCTCTGGCCGATCCGCCGGAGGACGGCACCGGACTGGTCATCACCTGCTTCGGCACCGTCAACGCGCAGGCCGACTCCCCACCGCCGTTCGGCGGCCGGCTGTACAGCGTGCTCTTCGCCCACGACGCGCGGCAGCTGACAGAACTCGACCGGCGGGTGGAGGGAACGCTCCGTCGCTTCGGTATCGACGAAAGGACACCGTGAAGACCACGGAATGGCATGTGCAGGGTGTACCGGTCTCCGAGATCGCTGAGGAGTTCGGCACCCCGCTGTACCTCTACGACGCCGATGTGCTGCGGTCCGTCTACCAGCGGCTGCGGGATCTGCTGCACCCGGCCGTGGACATATTCCTCTCCCTCAAGGCCAACCCGAACGTGAGCGTCTGCTCCTACCTCGGGTCGCTCGGCGCGGGGGCGGAGATCTCCTCCATGGTCGAGCTGCTGACCGCGCAGCGTGCGGGCATCGCCCCGGAGGACATCATCTTCCTCGGCCCGGGCAAGACCCCCGCCGAGCTGGAGGCGTGCGTCGCCGCCGGCATTCACGCCATCGTGTGCGAATCGCTGGAGGAAGTGCTCCAGCTGGAGAGGATCGCCGCCGAGACGGGCAGGGCGGAGGTCCCGGTCCTGCTCAGGATCAACCCCGACTTCCACAGCAAGGGCTCCGGGCTGTCGATGGGCGGCAAGCCCCGGCAGTTCGGGATGGACGTGGAGCTGCTGCGCCGGTCCCGTGAGGTGCTCGACGGGCTGGAACGTGTCCATGTGCGGGGCATCCACGTCTACATGGGCACCCGCTTCCTCAACGCCGACGACCTGGTGCACAACACCCGGCAGATCCTCGCGACCGCCCATGAGCTGTCGGAGCAGCTCGGCATCCCCCTGGAGACCGTCGACTTCGGCGGCGGTTTCGGTGTCGGCTACTTCGACAACGAGAGCGACCTCGACATCGAACGGACCGCCGCCGGCATCAACGAGGTCGTCGCCCCCTTCGCGGAGGCCCACCCCGGCTGCCGCCTGATCAACGAACTGGGGCGGTACCTGACGGCCTGGTGCGGTACGTACGTCGTACGCGCGCTGTACGTCAAGGAGTCCCAGGGCGAGCAGTTCGTCGTCGCCGACGGAGGCACCAACCACCACATGGCCGCGGTCGGCATCGGCAGCTTCGTCAAGCGAAACTTCCCCATCCGGTCCCTGACCCGGTACGCCGACGAACCGGTCGCCGCCTACACCGTCACCGGCCCGTTGTGCACACCCAACGACGTCATCGGCAAGAAGGTGGCCCTCCCGGCCGTCGAGCCCGGTGACCTGCTGGGGGTCGAGCGGTCCGGTGCGTACGGTCCGAGCGCCTCACCCGGCCTCTTCCTCAGCCACGGCTTCCCGGCCGAGGTCCTCGTCCACGACGGGCTGCCGCACCTGGTGCGCGAGCGGGACCGGGCCGAGGAACTGCTCTTCAAGCAGCGCCTTGTCGACTTCAAATGACCAGAGGAGCACATGCCATGGAACCTCAGAACGTGGTGACCGCCATCGAGGCCGCCCTCAGCGAGGTCCTGGAGCGTGAGGTCGACGGCCTCACCAAGGACGTCCGGCTGTTCGAGGATCTCCACCTGGACTCGACCTCGGTGCTGGAGATGCTGATGGCGCTGGAGGACGGCATCGGGATCGTGGTCGACCCGGAGGATCTCGACATGGACGACTTCAAGTCCGTCGGGACGCTCACCGACTACGTCCTCGCCCAGCAGCCCACCAGCGAGGTGTGAGGCCTACCACGATGTCCACACTCCAAGCGGCCAGCGCGGTGATCTCCCCGCCCGGCACGCCCTATGACGAGTCCCCCGCCACGCTCTCCTACTACCGCGACCTGGTGGAACCCTTCGGGATGACGGTGGACGAGGAGCTGCTGCGCTCCGCGCCCCACGTCACCCACCGCGAGCTGATCGACCGCCTGGGCGCGCCGGAGGACATCCGGCGGTGCGACCCCGACCTGGTGATCGTGACGCACGCCCTGCCCGACGTCACCCCGTTCGCCGCGATAGCACCGCATCTCAACTGGCTCCTCGGCGACAGGGCCACCACCAGCTTCGGCATCTCCCAGCAAGGACTGGCGGCGCCGTTCACCGCGCTGCGCATCATCTCCGCGTTCCAGCGGTCCGGACGCAGCCGGACGGCCGTGCTGGCGGTCCTGGAGCAGACCACCCTGCCCACCCGCTTCGCCCTGGCACACGACACCCCTCTCACGGACTCCGGGGCCCTGCTGGTCCTCGGTGTCGACGGCGGGCCCCAGGTGACGGACGTGTCGGCCATCGACACGACGCGAGCCGCCGTGGAGAGGCTGACGGAGCTGGTCGCCGCGGACCCGCAGGGCACCCTGCTGGTCCTCGGACCGTGGTTCGACGAGTCGGGTCTCGATCCGGCCGCGCGCCGTCAGCGGCTCGCCGCCGGCACGTACGCCACCAGTGTCTGGCTGGCTCTGGCGCGCCACTGGCGCACCTGGCGGCAGGAGTACGCGGCGGTCGTGCTGTGCGACACCGATCCCCGGACCGGCAGCACCCACCTCGCCGTACTGCGCTCGGACCGGGAGACTCCCGGCCGTACCGGTGCGGCCGGGACGGGAGCGGGCACATGACGACGCTGAAACCCCCCGCTCCCGCGGCGGTCACCGGCCTGCCGGAGTTCGCCGCCCTGCTGGACGGCTGTCACGAAGAGGCCGCGCCCGGTGCTCTCGTGGTCTCCCGGGGCGGACACACGGTCGCGTCCGCCCTGCGGCTGCGGACCGGCGTACCGGTTCCGGGCAGCTCCGGGACCCTGGCGGTGGCGAGCGGCGGTCCGCCCTCGGCCGGCCGTGAACTGGTCGCGTTCGCCGACCGGTTGGTACGGCTGCACCGAGCGGCCGTACACGCGGTGCTCGACCAGGCCGTCACCCGGCTCGGCGAACGCACCTCCGAGGGCACCAGCCTGCTCAACCGGCAGCTCGTGCAGGGCTCGGTGGCCGATGTGGCCCTGGCCCTGTCCGAGACCCAGGACCTGCTCGCACTGCCCTCCCTCACCGCGGCCGGGCTCCGGCGCGCACACGCGGACCTGGTTCGCGCGGGGCGCACGGTGCTCAAGCTGTACGGCGCCCACAGCCTGACGAGTGAGGGCCCCGGACCGGTTCTCTACGTCGCCGAGCTGCTGGGCAACACCTATCTGCATCTGGGAAGCGAGTGGGGGGACACAGGAGATGGCAGCAGCTGAGAGCGACCGCACGACCGTACTGCGGGGCCATGTCGCGGAAGCCGCCGCGGAGCTGCGCGCGCGCGGCCTGGGCCTGGAACTCGACCAGGATCCCACGGCGATCGACCGGTGGCTGGACCTCAGGGCCGTGGAGTTGATGCGGTCGTGCACCATTCCGTTGGAGTACGTCGACGAGCCCATCGTGGCCGGCCCCTACACGTACGACATGACCTCATGCCTCGAACACGTGGTGACCATAGAGGAGCTGAGCTACGGAGACACCGGCTTCATGCTGGCCTGTCCCGGCCCGCTGATGTCCGGTGTGACGGTGGGCGCGCTGGGCGACACCTCGCAGCGCAAGGGCTACTACGAGCGGGTAGCCGGCCGGGAGCCGACCTGGACGTTCTTCGGGCTCACGGAACCGCGCAAGGGCTCGGCCGCCACCGAGCTGGAAGCGACGCTCGTTCCGGAGGGTGACGGATACCGGCTCAGCGGGACGAAACGCTATGTGGGCAACGCCGCGTTCGCCCAGCTGGGCGTGGTGTTCTGCCGGCGGGCGCCGGGCCCGCTGGGGATCGAGGCGGTGCTCCTCGACACGGACGAGCCCGGGTTCAACGCGGAGCCGATCCCCACCGTGGGACTGCGCGGAGCGCGCATCTCCCACATCACCCTGGACGACGTCCGGGTCGAGCCCGAGCAGATCCTCGGGTTCAAGACCCTCAAGTCCACGCGGCGCGGGCTGGTGGGCGCGATCCGGACCCTCCAGCGGTTCCGGCCGGTCCTCACGGGTACGGCGCTGGGTCTCGCCCGCGCGGTCCTCGACCATGTCCAGGAACAGCGCCCGGGAATCACGGGAACGGACCGCCTGCGTCTGGAGGAGCTGCGGGACCGGGTCGCCGCCGTCCGGCAGCGGAACTACCAGGTGGCCTCGGCCATCGACGCGGGCCGGGTACGGGCCGACCACATCGCCGGAGTCAAGACGAGAGCCGCGGAGCTGGCCGAGGGCTGCACACTGCTGGCGGCCGACCTGCTGGGTCCCGGCTCCCTCGTCACGGACCCCTGGCTGAACAAGGCCTACCGCGACGCGCGCGCCTTCGAATTCATGGAGGGCACCGGACACATCCAGCGACTGGCCGTATTCCAGGGCGTGTACAAGGGGACGTTCCTCAAGGACTGAGCCCGAGGACCGCACGCTTCCGTGACGAGGTGAGGTGGTGCGCCGTGTGGATCGGTGTGGATGTGCTCCAGGCGGGCGAGCTCGACCGGCTTCTGCGCCGCGACTGGTTCCGCGCGTATGTGTACGCCCCCGAGGAACTGGCTGTCGCGGCGGGCTTCGGGGAGGACCGGGCCCGGGAGTTCCTCACCGGCCGGTTCGCCGGCAAGGAAGCCGCGCTCAAGGTGATCGGCACCGGCTTCGGATCGGGAGTGACTCCTCGCCAGATCGCCATCCTGCGCTCCGGCGGTGGAGCCCCCGTGGTCCGGTTGTCGGGGAGAGCGGAACGGATCGCCGCCGATGCGGGTATGGCGGGCATCCACCTCTCCATCACGCACAAGAAGGGGATGGTCGTCGCCGCGGCCATGGGCGTGCCCCGTTACGTCGGGCAGTCCTTCGCGTGATCCACCCCCGGGCCACGCGGTCGGTGGGAGACACCCCCGGCAGGGGGCGTGCGAGCCGGGCGCGGTGCGGCGCCCGGCCTACCGGGGCACACGGTCGAGCCCCCCGGCCGGCCTCAGACGAGTGCCGCTCCCTGCAGAAAGCCGGCCTCCGCCGCGGCCACACCCGCCTGGAAGCGGCTGTCGACACGCAGTTCTTTCATGATCACGGAGATGTGGCGTCGCAGGGTGCGCGGAGCGATGCCCACCCGGCGGGCTATCACGTCGTCCTTCAGCCCTGACGCGAGCATCCGCAGGATCGTGATCTTCAGTTCGTCGAGCGTGTCTCCGTAAGGGGAGCTGACCTGGCCGTCGAACCGTTTGGCGGCCTGCCAGGCGTTCTCATAGGTGCGGCGCAGGTGGTTCACGACGGACGACTCGTACAGAGCGCTGACCGCGAAGGTGTCCTGACTGGCGGTGTGATCCTGGATGAACGCCGCCTGGTGGTCGGCGACGACCACGAAGTCGGAGAACTCGTCGGAGGTCCGCACCAGCGCCCCACCGGTCACGTACTGCTCCATGTCGGAGCGGATGCGCATGTGGGAGCGGGCGGTGTGGGGGTACAGCAGACGCACGTTCACACCGCGCTGCAACGCCTCGTTCGCCAGCACCATGGTCCTCGTGAACAGCGTGGTCATGTGGATGCCGTCCGGCCAGACGGCCAGGATCTCGTGCGTGCAGCGCCGGATGGCGTCGGCTAGCCGCAGCAGGATCTCGTCCTGGTCGCTGGAGACGACGACGGTGCCGCTCCGCAGTCGTTTGCGCTGTACGTTGCCGAAGACCTCGGTGAACGGCTGGAGTTGGCGGTTGATGTCCGACAGCTCGCGGCGTTTGTCATGTATGGCCTGCTCCAGCGGGAACACCAGCTCCAGCTGGGCCGCTTCCGGGCTCACCGCGATGTAGGCGTTCCGCGTCCCGCAGTATTTGACGAGTCGTAGCTCCCGCAGGACGTCTATGGCTCGTTGGACCGCTTCGGTCGGCAGCCGAAGCCACACGGCGATCTCCGAGGCCAGGACCGAGTGGTGGGCCAGCGCGCGCTCGTACACGAGAACCGTCAGCGCGTCGATCGCGCCCGTGCTCGTGGTCCCGACGGTTTCCTCGCCCGGAATCGCCGGATAGGAGAAGGAAGACGGCGGGTGAACTTCTTGGCGGTCGAGAGACTGCTGTTCTTCCGGTGCGACCGCTATCTGCCGGTGTTCCACGATGCTGTGTTCCACGGTGCTCAACCCCCATCGGTGAAATCGGATCTTCAACCCGATATGATCTGTAAGTCCCTGAGGAACTCGTCGACCACGGCCGAAATCTGATCTTTCAGAAAGAAGTGGCCGCCCGGAAAGTGTGCCGTCCTGAATTTGCCGGTCGTGTGCTTCCGCCAGCCGGGTGCGGAGTCTGGGTCCAGATAAGGATCGTCGTCGGCCAGGAGGAAGGTAATGGGACACTCGACGGTCGATTCTTTGGGAGCCCGGTAGCCGAAATTCGCCCGATAGTCGTTCTTCACCACCGTCAAGATGGCCTGAAGTAGTTTTGGCTTGCTCAGGAGCCTGGAGGGTATGGCCCCCATGTCCTTGAGTTCCGCCACTATCTCTTCGTCGTTCTGCGGGGTGTGCGGGCCGAGCCCGTCGGAAGGGGAGCGCCGGCCCGACACGAAGAGATGCACGGGCGCTGCCCCCTCCGCTTCCAGCCGCCGGGCCACCTCGAACGCGATCACCGACCCCATGCTGTGGCCGAAGAGTGCGAGGGGCCGGCCGTCCCGGATCCAGGGGAGCAGCTCGGCGCGGATGCGGTCCGCCAACTGTCCGATGTCGCTGATCGCGGGCTCGCTGCGCAGCCCTGACCGGCCCGGGTACTGGACCGACAGCCCTTCGACCGACGCGGGCAGGGCTGCGGACAGAGAGGTGAAGACGCTGGCGGAGGCGCCCGCGTACGGACAGCAGACGAGGGTCAGCGCCGCATCGGGTGTGGGGTGATAGCTCTTCAGCCAGCCGTTCGCGGCTGTGGCAGTGGTGTTGTCCATGGAACATCCATCCGTCGGCAGGGCGATACGAAGGGAGCGCATAATGCGGTGGACTATGGAGCACGCCATTACTGGTGATGCGAGCTGACTTGCTTGACTCTTCCGTGCTGCCGATTCGTGCAGGAATCGCGTGGGATGTCAGCGCTGCACAAATCGACAGTCGAAGGAGAAGTGGCGCCATCGAGAAGTGGCGCCCGTCGAGCCAATTCAACTGAACGATCCTACCCACCCGATGCGGGTATATGTCAACTGCTGTTGCAGCAGCGCATCGAGGCCGGTGACGTCGGCACATGGGGCGATGGTACGGCGTCGTGCACACGGAGAATTTTGGCCGGTTCGCTGAGGTTCGCATCGCCTGTTCGCGACCGTGCATTCGAGTCGCCGGACGCCGCGCGGTCGAAAGGAAGTGGCGAAAACGATGCGCGTGGGCAGACCTGGCACATTCCCGTCGGTGCACTGCTGAGGCTGGAAATGCGGCGCTCCGCCATCCGGCTATCCGGTACGGAAGGTCGCCTTGCGTAATCCTCGCCGTGTCCGGGATCCGTACCTCCGGTCAGGCGGAGGCGCGCCGGGGAAGGTGCGTGGCGACCGCGTTTCGGCTGCGCGAGCGCCCCTCACCCGGTCCGTCGCGGCGACGGGCGCGAAGCGCGAGCCCGCTGCGGCCGTCCGGCGGGCCGACACGGGCCGCGGAGGCTCCGGGCCGGACAGTACCGAGGAGGGGCCGGACAGTACGCATGTCCGCGCCGACGCGTATCGGTGAAGGACTCAGGCGTCTCTGCCATTTTCGGGATACCTTTCGGAACCGATGAGTACCATTATCCTCGATGGGCATCGTAGCAGTGACGTGACACGTTACAAAGAGGGCCATAAGTGACGGTACGTGAGGGCTGAGCGCTGGGGCGGTCGGATCGTCCCCTCTGCCGTGCCGCCGCGCCGCCCCCTCGTCGTCTCCCGCTGTCCGGGGCGGGCGGGCCGAGGAAGGCCTGTCCCGCCGGTGCCCGCCACCAGTGGTTCACGTCGGCGCTGACCGCCGTACCCATGTCGAGACGCTACGAAGAAGGGCGTTGAATGAGCCGTTACGCGCAGGTGGCATACACCGAGAGTGTGCAAGAGGTACAGCGGGAGCAGGGCAGCGCGCTGTCCGGCATCCGCCAGCTCGCCCAGGGGGACTCGCCTGACCTCATGGGGGAGCACGAGGCGGGGTTCATCGAGTCCAGGGACGGTTTCTACCTGGCCAGCGTGAGCGAGACCGGGTGGCCGTACGTGCAGTACAGGGGAGGCCCTCCCGGCTTCCTCCATGTGCTGGACGAGCGGACCCTGGCGTACGCGGACGTCCGGGGCAACCGGCAGTACATCACCACCGGTAACGTCCGGGCCGGGGGGCGGGTGGCGCTGTTCTTCATGGACTACGCGCGACAGGCCCGCCTGAAGATCTTCGGGCACGCGGAGACGAAGGAGCTCGCGGACCACCCGGAACTGGCCGAGCGCCTCGACCACCCGCGGACCGACGGGCGGGTCGAACGGCTGATGACGATCCGTGTCGAGGGCATCAACTGGAACTGCTCGCAGCACATCACGCCCCGGTTCTCCGAGGCCGAGCTGGCGGAGGCGCTCCAGCCCATCCGCGCCCGCATCGCCGAGCTGGAGGCGGAGAACGCGACCCTGCTGGCCGAGGCCGCCGCGCGCCGCTGAGGAGGACCGGGAAACCCCCGCCGGCCGGCTTGCGCCGTGCGGGGGAGCGGTGGGGGCGATGTGGCGCCGCGCGGTGCTCGGTGTGGCCCGTCTGGCCGCCTACGGCCAGGCCGGTTCCGGGCGTTGCGCCCCCCGCGGCGTCTTCCTTAGTGTCGGTGTGGGCCCGGGAGGCCGCTACCGCTCACGGTGGCGGCACACCGGGTCGACCACGCGTCAGGCGAGCAGTATCTCCGCTATCTTCCGGGCCCGTCGGGCCGGTTCGCCGGTCTGTTCACGCATCGCAGTGACAATCGCACCGTCCATGAGCAGCGCGAACTGTTCGGCGAGTTCCTGGTGCCGTGGATGGCCGGCCTCCTCGATCAGACGGTCGAGGAAGTCGGTGACCCGGCTCTTGTGCTCCGTGGCGAGCCGGTGGACGTCGCTACGGGGGGAAGCCGTCTCGGCCACGGCGTTGATGAAGGCGCAGCCGCGGAATCCGGGGTTGTCCGCGCCCTCGGCCAGGGCGTCGAACACGGCCAGTGGTCCGCCACCGTGGGCGGTCACGGTGCTCTCCAGCCATGCCCGCCAGTGCTCGTCGCGGTGTTGGAGCACCGCGATCACCAGGGAGTCCTTGCTGGCGAAGTGCCGGTAGAACGAGGCCCGCCCCACCCCGGAGACGGCCAGCAGCCGTTCCACGCCGACGGATTGGATTCCTTCGGCGTAGAAGAGGTCCTCGGCGGCTTGCATCAACCGTTCACGCGCACGGGTCGGCATTTCTCCAGGGTAGCTGATCTTGACGTCAAACGATAATGATCGGTACCATCCAATACGGAACCGATCGGTACCAACATGGGGAGAGTTCATGGCTCGTCCGTCCGCCTCCGACCAGGCGCTACCAGCCGACGCGCCCGACCAGGCCGCTTCCGGTGACGCGGTGTCGCCCAAGAAGGCCTGGCGAGGTGTCGTCATGCTCGGATTCGGCACCTTCGCGATCGGCACGGACGAGTTCGTGCTGGCCGGCGTGCTGCCCGAGTTCAGTCAGTCGCTCGATGTCCCGGTCACCACGGCCGGTCAGGTGGTGACGGTGTTCGCGCTGACCTGCGCGCTGATGTCGCCCACCTTGAGCACCCTGACCGCCGCCTGGCCGCGCCACGGGGTGATCAAGCTCGCCTTCGCGCTCTATCTGCTGGGCATCGTCTGTACGGGCCTGGCCCCGACGTTCGCTCTCGTCCTCGTGGCGCAGGCGGTCGCCGCGGCCGGCGCGGCGCTCTACATTCCGGCGGCCACGGTCACGGCCGCCGCCCTCGTCGGCCCCGAACGCCGGGGCCGGGCCATCGCCACCGTCACCACGGGGCTGACCGCGGCCACCGCGCTGGGGGCCCCGATCGGTACCGTGGTCGGCAGCGCCCTGGGCTGGCGGTCGACCATGTGGTTCATCACGGTACTCACCGGCCTCAGCCTCGTGGGCGTCCTGGCCCTGGTGCCCCGGGTCACGGTCTCGGCGCCCGGCGGGCTCCGCCAGCGCCTCGCTCCGCTCGGTGACCGCCGGGTGGTCGCGGTCCTCGCGACGACCCTGATCTCCTTCACCGCCGCCTACATCGTCTACACGTACATGGCCGAGGTGTTCCACGGCGCCACCGACGGGAGCGGCACCCGCCTGGCCGTTCTCATGTTCGCCTTCGGCGTGACCGGGACCGTGGGCAACTACTGCGCCGGGGCGCTGGCCGACCGGGTCGGTGCCCGGCTGGTGGTGGGCGGCGCCATCGCGCTGCTCGCGGTCAGCCTCGTGGTGCTCCCCCTGGCCACCGACTCGTTCACCACGGCGATGGTGATCATGGTCGTCTACGGCATCGCGGCGTGGGCCATCACCGCGCCCCAGCAGTCCCGTCTGATCGGCCTGAAGCCGGATTCGGCTCCCTTGCTGATCTCGCTCAACGCGGCCTTCCTCTACCTGGCCATCGCCTTCTCCGGAGTCATCGGCGCGGTGGGCATCGGCGCCATCGGGGCCGACAAGATCAGTTTCATCGGTGCGGGCGTGGCCGTACTGGCCCTCGCACTGTCCGAGTTGGGGCACCGGCTGACCAAGCGGCAGCCGGCGGCTCCGGCGGAGATCAGCACCAACTGAGCCACAAGAACTGAGCCACAAACCGCAATGCCATGAATCCTCCGATGAAAGGCATGTCCATGTGTGGGATCGCTGGATGGGTGGACTTCGGCCGTGACCTGACGGGAGAAGGTGCCGCCGCGCAGGCCATGACCGCCACCATGGCCTGCCGAGGGCCGGACGACGAGGGCATCTGGACCGCCCGGCACGCGATGCTCGGTCACCGCCGACTGGCGGTGATCGATATCGAGGGCGGCAGCCAGCCCATGCGTTCGCCCGAGACGGGCCCTGACGGCGATCCCCTCGTGGTCCTCAGCTACAGCGGTGAGGTCTACAACTTCAAGGAGATCCGGGAGGAACTGGTCCTGCTCGGGCACCGGTTCCTGACCAGGAGTGACACCGAGGTGGTGTTGCGCTCCTACCTGGAGTGGGGCACGGACTTCGTCCATCGTTTCAACGGAATGTTCGGCTTCGCGATCTGGGACTCACGGACCGACGAACTCCTTCTCGTCAGGGACCGGCTCGGCGTCAAGCCTCTCTTCTACTACCCCATCGACGGCGGAGTGCTCTTCGGTTCGGAACCCAAGGCCATCCTGGCCAACCCGCTCAGCACCGCCGCACTCGACCTGGACGGGCTCCGCGACGCGCTGGCTCTCGCCCGGGTGCCGGGCAGGACACCGCTGAAGAACCTCTACGAGGTACGGCCCGGCCATATCGTCCGGGTCGGACGCGGCGGTCTGCGCGAGGAGACGTACTGGTCGCTGGAGACCCGCCCGCACACCGACGACCTCGACACCACCGTCGCGACCGTGCGGGAGATTCTCGAGGACGCGGTCACCCACCAGATGATCTCGGACGTGCCGCTGTGCTCGCTGCTCTCGGGCGGCCTCGACTCCAGCGCCCTCACCGCCCTCGCCCAGCGCTCGCTCGACTCGACGGGCGGCGGCAAGGTCCGCACCTTCTCCGTCGACTTCGCCGGCCTGACCGACAGCTTCAAGCCAGAGAAGTTCCGGGAGGCGCCGGACGCCCCGTTCGCCGCCGAAATGGTCCGCCACCTCGGCACCGAGCACCAGGAGATACTCCTGGACACCCGGCACCTCACCGACCCGGGTGTACGCGACGCCGTGCTGCGCGCCTGGGACCTGCCCTACGGCATCGGGGACCACGACCCCTCCCTGTACCTCCTGTTCAAGGCGGTCCGCGAGGACTCGACGGTGGCGCTGTCCGGTGAGTCGGCCGACGAGGTCTTCGGCGGCTACCTCTGGTTCCACGACGCCGTCGCCTCGCAGGCGCAGACCTACCCCTGGCACGCGATCAACGAGGTACCGGTGAGCGAACAGGCGACGGCCTTCCTCGCCCCGGGGCTGGCCAAGCAGCTCAACCTGGCGGAGTACGTCGCCGATCAGTACAGTGCCGCGGCGGCCGAGGTCGTCCACCTTCCCGGGGACAGCGAGACCGAGCGCCGGATGCGGCTGGCCAGTTACCTCAACATCACGCGCTTCCTGCGGATGCTGCTGGACCGCAAGGACCGTATGAGCATGGCGACGGGTCTGGAGGTCCGCGTCCCGTTCTGCGATCACCGGCTGGTCGAGTACGTCTACAACACGCCCTGGGCGATGAAGACGTTCGACGGACGGGAGAAGAGCCTGCTGCGCCACGCGACCAAGGACCTGCTGCCGGAGTCGATCCTGCAACGGCGCAAGGCTCCGTACCCGTCGACCCAGGACCTCGGCTACGACCAGGCGATCAACCGGGAGCTGACCGGGATCGTCGCCGACAAGCGGTCGCCGGTCCTGCCCCTGCTCGACCTGGACGCGGTGGGTTCCCACCTCTCCTCGCCGATCTCCACCCCGTTCTCGATGATGCAGCGGTCCGTGTACAGCGAGGTCCCGGTACGGCTCAACGCCTGGCTGACCCTCCATGACGTCAAGCTCGACGGCATCCAGTTCTGACCGGACCCCCCGACGACAAGCGGCGCCACGACATTCCGTGGCGCCGCATGTCCGGTTTCCGGCGTTCCGGCTCGGGGCCCGCCGGCAGGACGGTCAGCCGTACGGGTAGAAGCCCGACCCGGTCTTGCGGCCGAGACGGCCCGCGGCGACCATGCGCTGGAGCAGCGGGGGAGCGGCGTACAGCGGCTCCTTGTACTCCGCGTACATCGAGTCCGCGACCGAGGCCACGGTGTCCAGGCCGATCAGGTCGGCCAGCTTGAGCGGACCCATCGGGTGGGCGCAGCCCATCTCCATGCCGTTGTCGATGTCCTCGCGGCTGGCGATGCCCGACTCGAACATCCGGATCGCGGAGAGCAGATACGGGATCAGCAGCGCGTTCACGACGAACCCGGACCGGTCCTGGGCGCGGATCGGGTGCTTGCCGAGCACGTCCTGCACGACGGCCTCGGCACGGGCGATCGTCTCGTCCGACGTGGTCAGCGCCGGGATCAGCTCGACGAGCTTCTGCACCGGGGCCGGGTTGAAGAAGTGGATGCCGATGACCCGGTCCGGGCGCGAGGTGGCGACGGCCAGCTTCACCAGCGGGATCGAGGAGGTGTTGGAGGCCAGAATCGCGTCCTGCCGGGTCACCACCTGATCGAGCACCTGGAAGATCTCGGTCTTGACCTGCTCGTTCTCCACGACGGCCTCGATGACGAGATCGCGGTCGGCGAACTCCCCGAGGTCGGTCGTGAAGCTCAGGCGGCCGAGGGTCTCGTCCCGCTCCTCCGCGCTGATCTTGCCGCGCTCGGCGGCCTTCGAGAGGGAGTTGTACAGACGGGTGCGTCCGATCTCCAGTGCTTCGCCCGTGGTCTCGGCGACCTTCACTTCGAGGCCGCTGCGCGCGCACACCTCCGCGATACCTGCGCCCATCTGGCCACAGCCCACCACTCCGACGCGTGCAATGTCGGCCATAGAGTCCGTCACCTCGTGCCTTTCGCCGTTCTCCGTATCGCAGGGTCCCGTGTGGTTCCGGTGCCCGCCTCGACCCCACGACGTTACTCCGCATGCCGACGGGGACGTCCCGCGGGTCGTGACGGCCACGGATGGGAAGGATGCGATTACGTAGAGCCATCGGAGTCGGAGCGGGACGTGGCGGAGAGAGGTGGGCCGGATGCGGCGCACAGGTGTGGCGAGAAGGGCGTTCGTGCTGGGCGCGGCCGGACTGCTGGCGGCGATGACGCCCGCCGGTGACGCGGTCGCCTCCCCGGCGGGGAGGCGGAAGGGCGGCGGGCTGCCGGAGGCGGCGGGGGAGGTGCGGGGCATGTGGATCGCCACCGTCGCCAACATCGACTGGCCCTCGAAGCCGGGGCTCACCGCGGCGAAGCAGGAGGCCGAACTGTTCGCGTATCTGGACCGGGCGGTCGAGCTGCGGCTCAACACGGTAGTGCTCCAGGTCCGGCCGACCGCCGACGCCCTGTGGCCCTCGCCGCACGAGCCGTGGGCCGCCTGCCTCACCGGGACCCAGGGGAAGGACCCGGGCTGGGACCCGCTCGGCACGGCGGTGCGCGCGGCACACGACCGGAGCCTGGAGCTGCACGCCTGGTTCAACCCCTACCGGGTGGCGAACCACACCGACCCCGCCCGCCTCGTCGCCTCCCATCCGGCCCGGCTGAACCCGGGCTGGGTCGTGCCGTACGGCGGGAAGCTCTACTACAACCCCGGGCTGCCGGAGGTCCGCCGCTTCGTCCAGGACGCGATGCTGGACGCCGTGCGGCGCTACGACATCGACGCGGTGCACTGGGACGACTACTTCTACCCGTACCCGGTGGCCGGGCAGGCCTTCGACGACGACGCCGAGTTCGAGCGGTACGGCGGCGGCTTCGCCGGCCGGGCGGCCTGGCGGCGCGACAACATCGACCGGCTCGTGCGCGAGACGGGGGAGCGGATCCGGGCGATCAAGCCGCACGTCCGTTTCGGTATCAGCCCGTTCGCGGTGTGGCGCAACAAGGCGACCGATCCGCTGGGGTCGGACACCCGGGCGGGCGTGCAGACCTACGACGACCTCTACGCCGACACCCGCAAGTGGGTCAAGGAGGGGTGGATCGACTACATCTGCCCGCAGATCTACTGGCACATCGGCCAGACCGCCGCCGACTACGCGAAGGTCCTCGCCTGGTGGAGCGGGACCGTCCGGGGCACGGGCGTCGAGCTGTATGTGGGCGAGGCGCTGTACAAGGCCGGTGATCCGGCCCAGGCCGACGCCTGGCAGGACCCGGCGGAGCTCTCCCGTCACCTCACCCTCGCCCGGGACCACGCGGAGGTGGGCGGGCACGTCTACTTCTCCGGGAAGAGCGTGATGACGGACCGGATCGGCGCGATGCGGCGTGTGGTGGCCGACCACTACACCGACCGGGTCCGGCTCTATCCGGACCGGGGCCGGGCATATCCGCACCGCCGCCCTCGGGCGACGTAGTCCGGGCGCCGGGCCGGAACGCCGGCGGGGCGCGCGGTGGCCGGGCGGCGCGGGACCGAGGGGCGCGGGCGGGTTCGGGGCCGGGGTCCGGCCCCCTAACGCTGCCGCCCGTCCCTCGGCCACAGCGGCTGCTCGTCCCTCGGCGTCTCCGCATGCTGGACGACGCTGTCGGGGCCCGGTGACATCAGGTGTTCGTGGCCGTCCTCGAAGCGGAGCCGGTACGGGGGAGCGCCCCCGTCGCCGAGCACCTCGATGATCTCGGCGACCCGGTCGTGCTGTCCCACGGTCCTGCCGTGCATCAGCAGCCGGTCGCCCGTGTGCGCCTCCATCGGGAGCGACCTCCTCACAGGGGGAGACGGTGTCCGTATCGACAAGTCTATGACCGTACGCGCCGGGATTCCCCCGCTGCGCCGCGGCCGGCGCGCTGGGTGGCGGCGATGCAGACGAGCACGGCCACGGCCGCGACCGGGGCCGCGGCGGACATCTCCTCGCCGAGCAGGAGGAAGGACCACACGAGCGTCAGCAGCGGCTGTGCGAGCTGGAGCTGACTGGCCCGGGCGACACCGATCGCCGCCATGCCCCGGTACCAGACGTACAGCCCGAGGAAGGTCGATCCGGCGGCGACCCAGACCAGTCCGAGGACGCCGTGGGCGTTCAGGCGCACGGGTTCGAGCGGCAGGGCCACCAGGCTGCCCGCCACCGCGAGCGGCAGGCACAGGACCAGGGCCCAGCCGATCACGTGCCATCCCGGCATCGACCGGGCCAGCCGGCCGCCCTCGGTGTATCCGGCCGCGCACACGAGCAGCGCGCCGAACAGGTACAGGTCGCCGGAGGCGAGAGCGCCGCCGCTCTGCTGCACGGTGAAGGCGATCACCACGGCCGCCCCGGCGAGGGCCGCGGCCCAGAACGTGCGCGACGGCCGCTCGCCGGTGCGCAGGGACCCCAGCACCGCCGTCGTCAGCGGCAGCAGGCCCACGACCACGGCCGCGTGCGAGGTGGTGGAGGTCTGCAGGGCCAGCGTCGTCAGCAGCGGGAATCCCACCACCACCCCGCCCCCGACGACCGCGAGCCCGGCCCAGTGCCGGCGTTCGGGCAGCGGGACGCGGGCGGCCAGCAGCACGCTGCCCGCGATCAGGGCGGCGAGCACGCTGCGCAGCGCGACCAGGGACCAGGGGCCGAAGCTCTCCAGGCCCCAGGCCGTGGCCGGAAAGGTCAGCGAGAACGCCACCACGCCGAGCCCGGCGAGCACGGTGCCGCTCCGCCCGGCCGAGGGCCCCGGCGCATGCCCGCTTCCCGGCCCGTCCGCAGCTCCAGCCCTGGTCCCCGTCCCAGCCGCTGTCGACGTCGCTGTCGAGGCGATCAGGGCCGGGGCGGTCCGTGAGGGGTCGGCCGGCGGGGCAACTGCTATCGATGAGGGTGGGATAGCGCTATTGTCTGCTCTCATGCAAGAGCGTAGCAGCGTTGCCGACCTGGTCACTTCCCTGCGGGCCGAGCTCAACCGCTACTCACCCGGTGGAAAGCTGCCGTCCAGTCGTGCGCTCGTCGAACGGTTCCGGGTCAGCCCCGTCACCGTCTCCCGCGCCATCGCCCAGCTCTCCGCCGAGGGGCTCGTCGTCACCCGGCCCGGCTCCGGCGCCTTCCGCGCGCACCCCCGCGTCGCACCGCCCGCGCCGGGCGACACGTCCTGGCAGGAGGTGTCGCTGAGCGGCGACGGAGGACCCGAAGTGGTGCCGCGCACCGTGGACGCCTCCGGGGTGCTCGTCACCCTCGCCGCACCGCCGCCCGGCGTCATCGAGTTCAACGGCGGCTATCTCCACGCCTCCCTCCAGCCCGAGCGGGCGCTCTCCGCGGCCCTGGCCCGTGCGGGCCGCAGGCCCGGCGCCTGGGGCCGCCCTCCGACGGACGGACTGCCCGAACTGCGTTCCTGGTTCGCCCGCGAGATCGGCCCCGCCGTCTCCGGCACCGACGTCCTGATCACCGCGGGTGGCCAGAGCGCCCTGGCCACGGCGCTGCGCGCGCTCGCCCCGCCCGGGGCACCGGTCCTCGTGGAGTCGCCCACCTACCCCGGGATGCTCGCCGCCGCCCGCGCCACCGGGCTGCGCCCCGTCCCCGTGCCGATGGACGCCGACGGGGTGCGCCCCGAGCTGCTCGCCGACGCGTTCCGGGCCACCGGCGCCCGGGTCTTCGTCACCCAGCCGCTCTTCCAGAACCCCACGGGGGCCACCCTCGCGCCCGCCCGCCGACCCGAGATCCTGGCCATCGCCCGCGCGGCCGGGGCGTTCGTGGTCGAGGACGACTTCGCCCGCCGGCTCGTCCACGACGACGCCGGACCGCTGCCGGCGCCGCTGGCCGCCGACGATCCCGACGGCGTCGTCGTCCACGTCTGCTCGCTGACCAAGGTCACCTCGCCCAGTCTGCGGGTCGGCGCCCTGGCCGCCCGCGGGCCGGTGCTGGAGCGCCTGCGGGCCATCCAGGTCGTCGACAGCTTCTTCGTCCCCCGGCCGCTCCAGGAGGCCGCGCTGGAACTCGTCGGCTCCCCGTCCTGGGGCCGTCACCTCGCCGCCGTCGCCACCGAGCTGAGGCACCGCCGTACGGCCATGGCGGCCGCCCTCGCCGGCGAGCTGCCGGAACTCGCGCTGCCGCACCTGCCGGCGGGCGGCGGCAGCCTCTGGCTCCGGCTCCCGGGCAGCGGCGCGGGAACGGCCACCGACGAGCCGGCCGTCGTCGCGGCCGCCCTGCGCGCCTCGGTCGCCATCGCCCCCGGACGCCCCTACTTCTGCGCCGAGCCCCCGGCAGGCCACGTCCGCCTGAGCTTCGCCGCGGTTTCCGGAGAGGCCGAGATCGCGGAGGGCGTCCGCCGCCTCCGTACCGCCTTCGACGGGCTCCCGGGGGACGGCCCTTAGACCCCTCCGGCCGTCGCCGCGCGGCGGGTCAGGTGCGCCTCGACGGCGCCGCGGGCGGTGGCGTACACCGCGCTCTCGGCGGATCGGGAGGGGTTGGCGCTGATGCGGTTGTGGTGCATGTGGAGCAGTGACGCCAGGAGCGGAACCCTCTGCGCGTCGGTGCCGGTCAGGTGGTGTCCGTAGGAGGACAGGGACTCGGCTGTGCCGGTCCACGCCTTCATCAGGGGCGCCGTGGCGGGCAGGGCCCGCAGGGTGGCGAAGCCGTCGAACGGATCGACGATGCGCAGGGCCTCCCGGCGGCGTGCGCGGAAGGTGTCGTGGTGCTCCCCTCGCGGTGCGATCGAGAGCAGCGGCCGCGCGCGGTCCGGCTCCGCCGAGGTGCCGTCCGGCGCGGGGAAGTGGAAGGCCAGGTGGGCCTGCCCGGCGGCGGCGAGCAGCAGCGGGTCCACCGGGGGAGGTGAGGCGTCGAGGAGGCGGAGGTGCTCCAGGGCGGCCGCGCTGTCGGCGTGGAAGACGCGCTCGGCGGCGGCCATGGCCTCGGCCGTGCCGCCGTACCGCGCCGTCTCGGGCTCGTACGTGTCCAGGACCAGCCGCCCGGCCAGCCCCTGCGCCCGCAGGTCCTCGGTGAGGTCGTGCAGGCGCGGGAGCACCCGGGCGGTCAGCGCCCGGGGCTCTCCGTGCAGGCGCAGCCGCAGGTGCGGGTCGGGGTCGGCGTAGCGGACGAAGAACCATCGGTCGGCCTCGTCCGGCAGGCCGTCCAACAGCTCGGGCAGGTGGCGGACCAGCACGGTGTTCTGGGCCCAGGTGGGGCCGTACAGCTTGGCGAAGACCCAATCGCCACCCGGGAGATGCCGGGGCGGACGGCGGCTCGACGGAGTGTCGTGCCGCCGAGGCGGGCCGGACGCGTCGGCAGGGGCGGTGCGACGGAGCAGCGGCACGGAGATCTCCGCGGTGTGGTGGCCACCGGTGGGACCGGTCAGCCAGCCGCTGCCCGAGCCGTCCGGGTCGACGGACGCGTGGATCTCCGCGTCGGGCCGGTGACTCAGTTCCCGGCGCAGCAGCGAGAGGTCGGCGGGGCGGGTCAGGTCGAGGGGGAGGCGCTGGTCGAACGTGCCCACCTCGATGCGGTCGGGCACCCGCCACCGCCGCTGCCAGGCGCGCAGGGCGGGCAGCCAGTGCCGGGTCTCCGCGGCCTGGTCGAGGACGTCCTGGTCCCTGACGAGCCAGCGGGCACGGCTCAGTACGGATGGTCCGTTGCGGACGCCCGGCAGGTACGGCCAGTCCCGTGCCGCCCCCCAGTCCCAGCCGTACAACGGGCGTACCCCGTCCGCGGTCAGGAGTTGCAGCAGCCGTACGTGCGGAGGGGCGTGCGTGCCGGTGTTCAGCATGTGGAAGGTGCCGGCCGCCACCTCACGTCCGCCGTGGAGCGGCGAGACCAGGCGCAGACGGTCCGGGGTGGCGACGACCGCGAGATCCTCCATGCCCAGGGAGCCGGGGGCCGACCGTTCGCCGAAGGTGCCGGGGGCGAGGGTGTGACCGGCCCAGCGGGGTGTTCTGATGACGTTGCCGCAGCGGGCGTCACGGGGGCGGAAGACGAGCTGCACGGGGACGGGAGCGTCCGCGGTGCCGACCGGGCTGCCGGTGAGGGCGGCGGCCGCCAGATTCCGGAGGTCCTGCGCCGCCTCGGGGAGCAGGGGCGCGAAGCGGCCCCACAGCGCGCCGGCGGGCCAGGACCCGGTCAGCGGCGACATGACCAGGGTGAAATCGCCGCGCTTCACGGCGTCCGGTGAGGGAGCCAGGAGGTGGAAGACCGCCTCGGCCGACGGCGGCGGCACCCCGGCGTCGTCCTCCAGCGCGGCGATGTCCTTGTCGGTGAGCTCGATCTCGCGGCGGCCCGCGAGGACCGCCTCCTCGGCGAGGGCGAGCAGGACGCTGTCCCGCCGCCCGTCCCCGCCGGTGCTCGGCACGAACGGTCCGGGGTGCCCCAAACCGTCCACCGGGTCGAGGAGTTCGTCCAGGGGGACCGCCCGCTCGGTTCCGTACCGGTGCAGAAACGCCTTGTGGTACGCGCCCAGCGGGCGCCGCCACTGCGCGGGCGGACCGGTTCGCCACAGCAGTTCGGCGGCGCGGGCGGCCTCCCGGCCCACCGCGTGGGGCAGCTCGATGTCCGCGTCCAGTGCCAGGTCCGCCGTGACCGGGCGCTCGCAGGGTTGCAGGGCGCGCATCCGGCGCACGGCCCGGCGAAGCCCGTGCAGCCCCTGACCCGGAGGCCGGGCGCTGTAGCCGGCCAGATCGGCGGTCACCTCGCGCAGCAGCGCCGCCTCGTCGGCGGCGGCGGGAACGGCGGCGAGCCGATCGGTCAGGTGGCGCAGCGGATCCGGTGCGTCCGGGGCGGGCGGCAGGTCGGTGAGCAGGAAGGAATGGGCGACCAGCTCGGCGATGACTCCCTCGACCGCCCCGGCCGGTGGCTCGGGCAGGCTGTCACGCATCCGGGCCGCCAGCTCCGCGTGGGTGACGGGCGTGCGTGCGCAGACCAGCGCCGCGCGGACCGCTTCGGTGCACCGCACGGACACCTCGTCCACCTCGTCGGCGGGCCGTCCATCCGCCCGGCCGCTGTCGGCAGCGGTGACGTGCGGCAGCACCAGACGCTCGCCGCGCCGCACGCACAGGCCGTTGGCCGACAGCCGCAGGTGCGCCAGGATCGCGGGCCGGCGCTCCCACCGCGAGGTCACCTCCGCCAGCCAGGCCGCGTCGGGCTGTACGGCTTTGCGGTGCGCGCCGGCGAACCGCACGGAGAGGGTGTCGGTGAACCGCACGTGCGTCACCCCTGCCATCAGCCCGAACGGGGTCGAGCGGCCTCCCATCCGGATCCGGTAGCGCAGCACCGCCCGGAAGCAACGGCGCAGTTGGGGCAGTGTGGCGGGCCGGCCCTCCAGCAGACCGTCCACACGGTCGGCCAAGGAAGGGCTCGACAGGGCCAGAGCCTCGGCGACCAGGGGGTCGGCGGCCAGGTGAAGGATCGCCTGCCGCAGCCGGCCGGCCTCTCCAGGAGCACCGGGCGCATGGGCGGTCTCGTCGGCGATCTCCTCGGTGATCCCGTCAGCGGTGGCGCCGGAGGCGGGCGCCGGGCCCGGTGCATCGTCCGTGAGCCCGGCCCGGAGCGCGGGGTCATCGACGGGGAGCACCGGGGCACGCAGGAGCGCCATGCCCACAGGGGCGTACAGCGCACCGGCGGCGTCGGGGGTCGTCATGGTGTCCTTTGGGGGTGTGTCGCTCCGCCCGCGCGGCATCGGCCCCGCCACCGGCGAGGCGGTGGCGGGGCCGGTATCCGCTGTCCGAGCCGCAGTTCGCCTACGCCCAGGTCATCGGGTGCATCGTGTGGCTGGTCATCGGCCGGCCGGCCCGCACGGCCGCGGACTGGGCCCCGGCCATCGGGTGCAGCGTGGTGCTGGTCATCGGCCAGGTCGCCTGCCTCACTGCCGGTGCGAGTCCCTGCCCCGCCCGGCTCCCGGAGTGCTCGTCCCGGCCGCCGATGTCTGCCGACGCGCCTACTCGGACGTCGAGGTCATACGGACTGTTCGTCATGGGTGTTCCTCTCCTTCCAGCTTCCTTAATGCCGCATATCACCACATTGACACCCATAGGGGGCCGTCACGTCATCAAGGGGAAGGAGACCTGTCTGCGACCTTCGGTGGATGCTCCCGGTCCGCCACCGACCGCATCGGCCAAGGTCTGCCGCGGCGCGACGGGTTCGTGGACGGTGTCGTCGATGGCGCGGGCCGTGGTCGGGGGCTTGAGGGCGAGGTCGGAGTGGTCCGGCCTAGGCCCTGTCGTCGAGCTGCCGCCTTCCCCGCGGCACCGTGCACGTGCTCCCGCCGCACCGGGCGCAGGCCCGAGTGCGTCCCGTACGAGTACCCGCACCCGGCACACCGGGAGCACGCACCTGGCCCCGCAGGGCCGCCCTTCGGGCGACGACGGCAGTTCGACGACAGGACCTGGCCGGGCGGGCGGGTCTCGTCCTCCCGTACGACAAGGGCGGGAACGGCCGGCCGACGGCCCGGGGCCCCTCGTCCGGATCATGCCGGGCTCGCACGCCCTCTTGACCAAACAGGCGTTCGCCCTCACGATCCCGCCATGACGCTTCGGGTCTCCCTGGTCGCAGCGGCGCGCACCTCCTCCCGGCTGGCCGAGCGCTTCGACGACGACCGGCCGCTCGATCAGGCCGGCTGGCACGAGGTGCAGCTCGTCGCCCACACGCTCGTCCCGCTCGGCGCCGCCGAGCTGCGCTACTGTTCGCCCACCCCGCGCAGCCGCGCCACCGGGGACGCCCTCGGCTTCGCGCCGATGGCGCAACCGGCCCTGCGCGACTGGGACATGGGCCGCTGGCGCGGGATGACGCTGGGCGAGGTCACCGCCCGGGAACCGGCCGCCGTGGACCACTGGCTCGCGGACCCGCGCAGTGCGCCGCACGGCGGCGAGTCGATGCTCGGCTTCATCGGGCGGGTCGGCGGCTGGCTGGACACCCGCCCCGCCGACGACGGCCTCGTCGTCGCGGTCGCCGAGCCGGCGGTGATCCGGGCCGCCCTCGTCTACGCCCTGAACGCCCCGCCCTCCGCGTACTGGAACGTCGACGTCCGTCCGCTGTCCACCATCACGCTGACCGGTCTGCCGGGCCGCTGGAGCCTGAGCCTGGAGGCGGGCGGCCGCTGACCGGGGCGGGGCCGGGGGAGTCCAGGTCCGCCCCGGGCCTCCAGGGTTCACCAGGGTCCGCCCCGGGAGTCCCGGGTCCACCGGGGGAGTGCGGGGCCTGGGGATGCCGGCCCTTCCCTCCGGTCCGACCAGTCGGTACGTTGCGGGGGCGCCCGGTTCCGCCGGACCCGCGCCCGCGACGAGGGAGGCCCCGTGCCGCAGCTCCACGGCCACTGCGACGACCGGTTCACCGGAGTCCGGGACGCCTTCGAGGAGAACTTCACCGAGCGCGGCGAACTGGGCGCGGCGGTGACCGTCCTGGTCGACGGGAAGCCGGTGGTGGACCTCTGGGGTGGTTGGGCCGACGCGGCCCGCACCCGCCCCTGGGAACGGGACACCCTGGTCAACGTCTGGTCCACCGGCAAGGGCCCGACCGCGCTCTGCGCACATCTCCTGGCCGACCGGGGCCTGCTCGACCTGGACGCCCCGGTCGCCGCCTACTGGCCGGAGTTCGCCGCGAACGGCAAGGGATCCGTCCTCGTACGCCACCTCCTCTCGCACCGCTCCGGGGTGGCCGGACCCGACACCCCGCTCACCCTGGAGGAGCTGTACGACTGGGAGACGGTCTGCGCCCGGCTCGCCGCCACCACCCCCTGGTGGGAGCCGGGAACCCGCTCCGGCTACCACGCGATCAGTTACGGATTCCTCGTCGGCGAGGTGGTCCGCCGCATCACCGGGCTGCTGCCGGGGGCGTTCCTCCGGCGGGAGATCACCGGACCGCTGGGCATCGACTTCACCTTCGGCCTCCCGGAGGACCAGGTCCACCGGCTCGCCGAACTCGTCCAGGAACGTCCCGACCGGGCCGCCCAGGCCGCGCTCCTGGAACGGATGTCGCCGGTGGCCGTCGCCTCCCTGCTCAACCCGCCCACCGGCCGGTCCGCCGCGAACACGCCCGCCTGGCGGGCGGCGGAGATCCCCGCGGCCAACGGCCACGGCACCGCCCGCGCGGTGGCCGCGCTCTACGGCATCCTGGCCGGACGCGGCAGCCTCGACGGCCGCCGGATCCTCTCCGAGAAGGCCGCGGCCCGCGTGGGCGAAGGGCAGGGCCCCTGCCGCGACCTCGTCCTCGGCGACGGCTTCGTCCACGAGACGGAGATCGCCCTCGGCCTCTGGCTGAGCGGCGCGAACCGCTCCTACGGCCCCGACCCACGGGCGTTCGGCCACGACGGCGCGGGCGGCTCCTGCGGCCTGGCCGACCCGGATGCCTCCATCGCGCTCGGGTACGTCATGAACCGGATGGGCTCCCGGCTCGCGGACGACCCGCGCAAGACGGCCCTGGTGGACGCCGCCTACGCGGCCCACGGGGAGACCGCCGGGAGGTGAGCGGAAACAGGACATCCGACGTGCCGACCCAACCCGGGTTTCACCTGCGGTTGCCAGGAATGTGAGGATGTCACCATGACAACCAAGGTCTACTTCGACATCACCATCGACGACGCGCCCGCAGGGCGGATCACGTTCAACCTGTTCGACGACGTCGTCCCCAAGACGGCGGAGAACTTCCGCGCGCTCGCCACCGGCGAGAAGGGCTTCGGCTACGCCGGCTCGTCCTTCCACCGCGTCATCACGGACTTCATGCTCCAGGGCGGCGACTTCACCCGCGGTGACGGCACCGGCGGCAAGAGCATCTACGGCGAGAAGTTCGCCGACGAGAACTTCACGCTCAAGCACGACCGTGTGGGCCTGCTCTCGATGGCCAACGCCGGCAAGAACACCAACGGTTCGCAGTTCTTCATCACCACGGTGCTCACCCCGTGGCTGGACGGCAAGCACGTCGTCTTCGGCGAGGTCGCCGACGACGACAGCATGGCCCTGGTCCGCAAGATCGAGGCGCTCGGCTCCTCCAGCGGCAAGACCCGCGCCAAGGTCACCATCGACAAGTCCGGCGTTCTCTGACCCGACCTGACCGGACATGACCTGACCTGACCGGTCCGGTAACCCGACGGGCCCGTGGCAGGGCCGTTCCCCCGACGTACGCGCCGGCGGGGCGGACCCCTGCCGCGGGCCCGTGGCGTGCGGCCGCCGGTTTCCCCGACACACGCGCACACGTCCCCGGACTCGGGCAGAATCTGACGTGTCCACAGCGGGGGAGACGCGATGCGACGCACCGATGCCGCACGGGAACTGGGCGGATTCGTCCGGGAGCACCGCACGGACGGCGGCAGACGCCTGCGCCTGGCAGGGATCCTGCTGGCCGTCGGCGCGGTCGGCGCCGCCCTGGGAGTGCCCGTGACCATCGCCTCCATCGGCACCACCGACGGCGCACCCGAACTGGCGGGCCTGCTGCTCGGGGTCGGGCTGGTCGGGCTGGGCCTCGGAGTGTGGCGCCTGATTCAGGCCCGCCGCACCCGGGAGCAGTGCTTCGACGTCCACGAGTGGGGGCTGACCCACCGGGTCGCGGGCAACGCCACGCTGATCCCCTGGACGGACATCGAACGCATCGGCTCCGCCTCGGCCGAGGACGGGCGCCCGCTGGCCGAGGCCCGGGGGACGGGCTTCGGCTTCGCCATCGAACTGCGCGACGCGCGGAAGATCCGGGTGGACACGTTCACCGAGGACGCGCGGGAACTGGCCGAGACGATCCACCGTGCGGTGGACCTGGGCCAGTTCCCCCAGGGACGGGGCCGTCGGCCCTGACACCGGGCGCGGTCGACCGCCGGTCCGCCGCCGGCCGGACTACTGGTCGCCGGACTGCGCGGCCCGCTCGGCGTTGCGCTCCTTGATCCGGGCGGTCTCCTTGCGCACCTCGGCCTGCGTGGCGCGCTCCTTCTGGAGCCACTCGGGCGTCTCGTCCTTCAGCGCGTCGATCTGCTCGGTGGTGAGCGCCTCGGTGACCCCGCCGCGGGCGAGCCCCGCGATGGAGATGCCGAGCTTCGCGGCGACGACCGGGCGGGGGTGCGGGCCGGTGCGGCGCAGCTCCACCAGCCAGGCGGGCGGGTCGGTCTGGAGGGCGTTGAGCTCGGTGCGGGAGACGGCACCCTCCTGGAACTCGGCGGGGGTGGCCTGGAGGTACACACCCAGCTTCTTCGCCGCCGTGGCGGGCTTCATGGTCTGGGCGGTCTTGTGCGACGTCATGGGTCCAGGGTATCGACCATGGGACATACCTCCGACCACCTGCCGGTAGCCTGGTTCCGTGACAGGCTCGGACATCCCCTCATCCTTCAGGCTCGCGTACGTTCCCGGCGTGACGCCCACCAAGTGGGTGAGGGTCTGGCGCGAGCGGCTGCCCGACACCTCTCTCGACCTCGTCCAGGCCACCGCGGCGGAGGCACCGGGCCTGCTGGCGGGCGGCGGCGCCGACGCCGGTCTCGTACGGCTCCCGGTCGACCGGAGCGTCCTGAGCGCGATCCCCCTCTACACCGAGACGACCGTCGTCGTGATCCCCAAGGACCACGTCGCGACCGCCGCGGAGGAGGTGTCGCTCGCCGAGCTGTCCGACGAGATCGTGCTGCATCCCCTGGACGACCTCCTCGACTGGGAGACCCTGCCCGGCCGGCCCGCCGTCGAACGCCCGGCGACCACGGCGGACGCGATCGAGCTGGTGGCGGCGGGCGTGGGCGTCCTCCTCGTCCCGCAGTCCCTGGCCCGCCTCCACCACCGCAAGGACCTCACCTACCGTCCGGTCCCGGAAGCCCCCGAGTCCCGCGTCGCCCTGTCCTGGCCCGAGGCGGAGACCACCCCCGACCTGGTGGAGGAGTTCATCGGGATCGTCCGGGGCCGCACCGTCAACAGCACCCGCGGCCGTGCGGCCACCCCGCCGCGCCCGGCGAAGGACAAGGCGAAGGCCAAGGACAAGGCCAGGGACAAGTCCAAGCGGGCCGGGGCGGGCGGCGCGGGCGGCGCCCGGAACAAGCCCGCGGGGGGCAGGAAGCCCCCGTCGGGCGGCCGGGACGGTGGCCGGAGCGGCAAGCGCGGAAAGCCGCGGGGCCGGTAGCGCACCGGGGGCATCGGCCCGCGACCTTCCCGCCCGGATTCGCTCCGCGAACGCCACCCCGCGTCGGTTGACTCGTTGGTGGAGCAACCGCCGTATGCATGGGGAGGCTCCGTCCGATGCCGAACATCCGCAGACCGATGCCGAACATCCGAGGGCTTTCGCCGACGCCCCGCGGCGCGTCGGCGGCCACCCGCCGAACCCGGCGCCCCGGCCTCGCCGGGATGCTGCTCATCGCCGTGGCCTTCGCCGGGCTCCAGCTGACAGCGGTCACCGGACGTGCCTCGCCCGACACGAAGAACTACCTCTCCTACGCCCTGAGCCTCAGCGGTGAGGACCGGCAGGAGGCGGGCCGGCTGGCCATCGGCTACTCCTGTGCCGGCGGACAGCGAGCGCCCCTGGACCTCATCCCCTGGACCAGCAGGAAGGCCGCGGGCGAGACGCGGGAGCAGTGCGTGCGCCGACTCGACGACTCGGTCGCCTACTGGTCGGGCCACGGCAACACGTCGGGGATGACCGCGCCGTTCGCCAACCACCGCTTCATGGCCATCTTCGAGGCCAGGCCCGGCTATCCGCTGTTCCTGGTCCCCTTCCTGGCCGCCTTCGGAGCCACCTGGGGCCTCTGGCTCGCCGGGCTCGTCGTCGCGCTGGCCGGAAGCGTCTGCGTCCTGCTCACCCTCCGGGCCGCGGGGGCTTCCCGGCGCGCCGGTCTGGCCGGGCAGGCCCTGTACCTGGCGCTGCCCACCGGCACCGTCGCCATGAACCCCCTGAGCGACGGGCTCTCCCTGGCGCTCGGCACGGCGGTCGTCCTCGGCTGCGTCCTGCTGCTGCGCGACCGGCCCCGTAGGGGCGCGGCGCTCGTCGCGGGCGGCCTCGCCCTGATGTTCCTCGTCCGCTACTCGCAGGCCCTGTTGCTGGCGGTCGCTCTCGCGGGCGTCTTCCTGGCCCGGGCCGGGTGGCTCCGGCTGAAGCGGCGGGAGTCCGCCCCCGTGCTCCGGGCGGCCGGACTGTGCGGCGCGCTGGCGGCGCTCGTCTACGCCGGGGCGCATCTCCTGTCCTGGCCGATGGGCCAGGACAGCGCCCAGGACCTGCTGACCCACCACTACCAGCGCCCCGATCTGCCCGACCCCTGGCCCGAGTTCTTCGTCCAGGAGCGGGTCTTCTGGTCGGCGTGGCTCCGGCGCCAGGCCACCTACCCGGTCCTGCCCGTCCTGCTCGCGCTCTCGGCCTGGGCGCTGCTGAGGCGGCGCTCCGTGGTGCTGCCCGTCGCCCTCGCGGCAGGGGCGGCCGGCCTCCTCAACCAGGCGGGCCACCCGAATCTGGATCAGCTGCTCGGCTACCGCCTCATCGTGTTCGTCTGGCTGCTGCCCGCCCTGACGATCCCGCTGCTCCTGGACCGACCGCCGACCGACTCCGCACCCCACGACGCGCCACGCGACAGACCCCAGGACGCGTCACGCGACCCGGCACGCGACCCGGCGCGGGCAGGGCGGTCGGCCGACACGACGGCACGCGTCGCGCCGGCCCCCGTGGACGATGTCCCGGGAGCGGACCGTCACTCCGCCTCGCGCAGCTGAACCAGGTACGCCGCCGTCAGCGCGACGGCACGGTCCTCGTCGTGCAGCAGCTCCCGGAGGGCGCGTGAGGAACCCGCCCCCGGGACGCCACCCAGCGCCTGGACCAGCCGCCCGCGCGCCGACGTGCCGGTGGTGTCGCGGGCGATCCGGTCGGCGAGCACGGTCGCGATCCGGTCGGCCGCCGCGTCGTCGGCGGCCAGCAGGCTCAGCGCGTCGGCCGCGTCGGTGTCGTTCGTCCCCGCCACGACCAGATCGACGAGGGCCGGGACAGCGGTCGCCTCGCCCCGTGCCGCGAGGGCCGGAGCGGCGTAGCCGCGGACCACGGCATCGGGGCTCGCCAGGGCGTCCCGCAGCAGCGCGGTGGCCTCGCCGCCGGGCATCTCGGCGAGGGCCCGTACGGCGCGTTCGCGCACCGCGGCCACCGGTGAGCCGAGTCCCTCGGCCAGCAGCGCCGGGCCGCCGCCGCCCGATCGCGCCAGTGCCCAGCGAAGGGCCCCGGCCACATGCGGGTCGCCCTCGTCGAGCGCCGCCTCGACCAGGGCCTCCACCGGAACCTCGTCGACCGAGGCGAGGGCGGCCCGCTGGCGGGCGGCGGGACTCTTGGAGCCCAACGCCCCCAGGAGCGTGACGACCTGGAGGACGTCCTCCCAGCCGGCCGGATCCGTGGCGTGGACCCGATGCAGCCGGGTGAGCAACTCGGTCTCCACCGCGATGCGTTCGCGTGTCCGACGGATCAGGTCGTCGACGAGTGCGGAGGGAGTGAAGCCGGGATCGTCGAGGGCGCGCCCGATCTCCCGCAGTGACAGTCCCACCGCCCGCAGGCTCTCGACATGGAAGATCCGCTGGATGTCCGCCCCGGAGTACTCCCGGTAGCCGGACCCGGTACGGCCCGAGGGCCGCACCAGACCGAGCGACTCGTAGTGCCGGAGCATGCGGGCACTGACCCCGGACCGCCGCGCGACTTCACCGATCAGCACGCCCTACGGACCTTCCTCATCCGAGCCGCTGACGCCGCCGGAGCCGCTGACGCCGCCGGAGCCGCCGACGCCACTGACGCCGCCGGAGCCGCCGGAACCCTCCAAGCCTTCGGAGGCGCCATGGCCGCCGAGGGCCACGACGCGCTTCGCCTCCTCCACGGCGAGCGTGAACCCGGCGTCCGGGTCGCGCAGCAGCCGCTGGGTGGCGAGCGCGTGCGCGCGGACGAGCGGGTCGGGGTTCCTCGCCGCGGCGGCCAGGGCCGACTCCATCGCGTCCCCCAGCGCGACCAGCGCCTGGCTGAGGCTCAGCCGCGTCTCCCGCCCGCCGCGCCCGAGCTGCGACACCAGCACCCCGGCCAACGCGGCCTCCTCCCCTTCCGGTACGAGGACGACCGCCGCCCGCCAGGCACTCCGCGCCACCTCGTCGTCGGCGTCGGTCAGGAACGCCCGGGTGATCGCCGGCCACGCCCTCCGGTCCCCGATCTTGGACAGCGTGTGCAGTGCCTGGCTCCGCGCCCGCGTCCGCTCGGAATGGAGCTCGCGGAGCAACCGGGGAAGCGTGACGGACACCGGGTGGCGGGTGAGCGCCCAGGTCAGCATGTCGCGTACGAAGAACTCCGGCTCGACCGCGCACCGCTCGACGAGCGCGCCGACGAAGCCCGGATCCGGCGTCGAGCCGACCGCCAGAGCGGCTCGCAGCCGCACCGACGCACGGTCGTCCTCCAGCCCACGCAGCGCTCGTACCTTGTCCGTGTCGTGTCCCGTGACCGTCATCGAGACCACCTCCTCGGCAAGCAGTGAAGAGCTTGTCACCGTGTCAAGGTCAACCCTGCGGTGTGCCGGGCCGGGGGCTCCGGCTCACGGTCCGCGCCAGACGTTGGCGAAGGCCGTGTTCTCGATGGTCCGCCTCTGGCGTACGGCCTCCAGCTCCATCACGGCTTCGTGGACGGTGGCGACCACGGTCGTCGCCGTCTCGTCGTCGAGGCTGGGCTCGTCGTCACCCGACCTTCCGCCCTCGATGCCCACGGCCGACGCGAGGGCGGCCAGGACGGGTTCTCCCTCGTCCTGGCGGGCGACGGCCCGGTGCCGGCCGGGTGTGTCGACCAGCTCCACGCGCCTGGGGCCGAAGGGCAGCCGGCCGCTTCTCTTCTGCGTGAGCTCGCCGTCCTTCTCCAGCGTGTCCTGGTAGGTTCCCGCGAGGTCCCGGCCGCGGCGCCACAGCCAGTCCTCGATCCGCTCGTAGGGCGGCTCCCCGGTGATCCGTGCGGCGGCCTCGCCGAGGAGTCGGTCGTCCGGCGCCGGCGACCCGCCCGGCACGATCAGGTCGCCCTCCACGGTGACGGCTCCCGCAGCGACGAGATCGAGCAGCTCGGCTCCCGCGAGTGCGAGCGACAGGTCGCCCTGCCCCACCGTGTGTTCCGGCACCGGATCCATGGCGATGATGAACAGGTCTTTCGCCGTGGTCATGAACGGCTCCCCTCGAAGGCATCGGCAAGGCGGGCCCCACCGGCCGCCCCGGCCAGGAGCCGGTTCGGCGGCGGGGCGACTGCTACGACCAGTATCGCCTCCGCCCGTGTCGTACGGCTCTGACGGGGGTCCGAAGAAAGTCGATGGCCGCCTCCCGGGGCGATCCCTAGGCTGGGCGGGTGAGCCATGCGAAGACCTCGTACGTCTGCCTCCCCTGCCGCGCCTCCTTCAAGCAGACCCACGACCGGGCAAGGCAGCGGAGCTGTCCGCGCTGCGCGGAGCCGATGATCCACGTGGGGTCGGCGTTCGCGGCACCGCGGCGGCGGGACATCGCGGCCTGGCGGGCCCTCACGGTGCTGCTGAACGCGGGCGTGGGGTTCCACAAGAGCTGCTGCGGCGGGCCCGGATTCCGTCCGAGGACGCCGCGTGAGGTGCGTGAGCGGCTGACGTACGCGCGGCGCAGCGGCACGCCGGTGGCCGAGGCGCTCGTCCGACGGGACGTGGCGTAGCGCCGCTGCGCCCTCCCGCGTGACGGGTGCCCGAGGCGGAGCAGGCGGAGAGGGAGCGTGCAGAGGGCGACCAGCACCGTTCCGACGGCACAAGGGCCACGAGGTAGCGCCCGCCGGTCCCGAACCGGGTCCCGGCGGCCACTCTGGATCATGGTAGGTCGCTTTGTGTGTCACCATATGTACGCAGGGTCACGGCGCTGTCGCCTCGGTGATCCGTGCGTCAGTGCGCCTGCGGAAACACATCCCTGCGCGAGGCCCCACCCGGAACCGGACCTGTCTGCCTGCCCGCGGGCCGGGGGAGGGGCGCGGCAGTCCCATCGCAACACCCCATCGCCCAGAAGGATTTCACCCATGCGCTTTCGCTCCACCCTTCCCGCCGTTCTCGGCGCCGCTCTGCTGCTCGCCGCCGTTCCCTCTTCCGCGTCGGCCGCCGAGGGGCAGTTCCGCTACGACTACGTGACCGTCGAGGGGTACGAGGCGACCGGCTTCCTGAACAGCCCGCCCAGCGGCGAGTGCGTCAACCTCCCGGGCGTCGGCCTGGAGAACCCCGAGCCCGGGCACTCCCCGAAGAACCGCACCGACGCCTGGGCGGAGGTCTTCACGGACGTGGACTGCGAGGGCGCTTCCTTCCCGCTCCGCCCGCACACCGGCGGGGCCTCGGAGCGGCTGAAGGTGCGTTCGGTCGTCTTCCACTGACACCCCGCTCCACGCACGGCCGCATGCGCCGCCGCCCGTGGCCCTGTACGGGCCACGGTCGCCGGGCATGCGCCGATCGGACGCTCACCGCGGTGCCGCTCCGGTCGATCCGGTCGGTTCGGCTGTCCGGAAGGTCAGCGCTGGAAGCGGTAGCGGGTCTGGCTGTACGCCGCGCCCTTTCCGAAGGCGAACCCGGTCTCCGGGGCGATGCGATACAGCAGCACCTCGCCGGAGCGGATGGTGTCACCGAGGCCGTACCAGGTGCCCTCCGGGCTCGTCAGGAGGTCGCCGTACTTGCTCTCGTAGGCGTCGGCGGTGGTGCCGCGTTCGGCCGGGTCGCGCACCGGCTCGGCACGTCCTTCGACGGTGATGTCGATACCGTCCAGGATGTTCGTGCCGGTCGTCATGGTGCAGTGGTCGTTGACGCGGAGGTTGCGCGCCTTGCGTTCCTGGTCGCCGGTGGCGAAGTACAGGGCGCCGCCGGTCCAGACGGCCAGCAACGGTGTCACATGGGGCCGGCCGTCGGGGCGGACGGTGGACAGCCAGAACAGTCGCGCCCGCCGGAGCTCGCGCAGTGCGGTCGGCCAGGGGGTCGCGTCGGCGTCGGAGTCGCTGAACGGGCCGAGCTCGGTCATCGGTTCACGGTCGGACATGGAAGCTCCTCGAGGGGTCGGGCGGGAACGCGGTCGGCCGGTTCCGCGGGAGGCGCCGCGACCTCCTCGGCGGCCCGCTCACCCCTGTCCTCCCGTACCCAGCCCGACGCCCAGGGCGTCGAGCCAGTCGCCGGTTCCGAGCCGCCGCCAGGAGGGCTCCTCCCGGCCGTCGAGGAAGGTGCCCTGCTCGGTGAGGACCAGCCGGGCTCCCCTGTCGGCCGGGCAGAACTCCACGGTCGTCAGCGACGCCGTCGCGAGGTCCGGCCCCACGTGCAGCACGGAGGTGTAGACGATGCGCTCGTCCGGGACGATGTCGCGGTACAGCGACTCGAACGTCAACGACGGGCCGCCGTCCGGACGGCGGCGGTTGATCTCCCGGCCCCCGACCCGGAAGTCCAGCTCATGGTCGGCGTCGGGCGTGGAGAACCAGCGGGCCTTCGCCTCCGGGTCGGCCCATGCGGCGAACACCCGGGCCGCCGTGGCCGGGTAGAGCCGTTCCAGGGTGAACGTGGCGTGCGTGACGGAACGGTCGATCATCACTGGGAACCCCTTTGCTCCGGTGTGCCGGGATCGTCGAGCAGGTAGTCGCCGAGCCGGTCCAGCCGCCGTTCCCAGAACGTGCGCTGCTCGGCGAGCCAGTCCTCGGCCGCCCGCAGCACGTCCGGCTCGATGCGGCAGGTGCGGACGCGGCCGGCCTTCTCTGAGCTGACCAGCCCGCAGGCCTCCAGCACCTGGATGTGCTGCATGGCCGCCGGCAGCGACATCTCCAGCGGCCTGGCCAGTTCGCTGACCGACACCGGCCCGCGGATCAGGCGCTCCACCATCGCGCGGCGCGTCCCGTCCGCCAGTGCCTGGAACACCCGGTCCAGCGGTTCGCCATAGTTAGGCATGTCCTTAACTATTAAGGGTCGCCGTTCCCTGGTCAAGTGCTGCCCCGCACCGATGACTCTTTGCATAAAAGTGCGTCGATGCGTATAGTCATGCCATCGATCAGGAGGGTTACCGATGGTGGTACGAGCAGCAGTGGCAGGGGCGAGCGGCTACGCCGGCGGGGAGCTGCTCCGTCTCCTGCTGGCGCACCCGGACGTCGAGATCGGCGCCCTCACCGGGCACTCCAACGCCGGACAGGCGCTCGGGTCGCTCCAGTCGCATCTGCGGCCCCTGGCCGACCGGGTGCTGGAGCCCACCACCGCCGAGGTGCTCGCCGGCCACGACGTCGTCTTCCTGGCGCTTCCGCACGGGCAGTCCGCCGCCGTGGCCGAGCAGTTGGGGCAGGAGGTCCTCGTCGTCGACATGGGGGCCGACTTCCGGCTGAAGGACGCCAATGACTGGGAGACGTTCTACGGGTCCCCGCACGCCGGGACCTGGCCCTACGGGCTCCCCGAGCTGCCGGGCGGGCGGTCCGCGCTCGCCGGGTCCCGGCGCATCGCCGTGCCCGGGTGCTACCCGACCGCCGTCTCCCTCGCGCTCTTCCCGGCGTACGGGGCCGGCCTCGCCGAGCCGGAGGCCGTGATCGTCGCCGCGTCCGGCACCTCCGGGGCGGGCAAGGCGGCCAAGCCGCATCTGCTCGGCTCCGAGGTGATGGGCAACATGACCCCGTACGGCGTCGGCGGCGGGCACCGCCACACGCCCGAGATGATCCAGAACCTCAGCGCCGCCGCCGGTGAGCCGGTGACCGTCTCCTTCACGCCCACCCTCGCTCCCATGCCGCGCGGCATCCTCGCCACGTGCAGCGCGAAGGCGAAGCCCGGCGTGAGCGCCCGGAGCCTGCGCGAGGCGTACGAGAAGGCGTTCGCGGACGAGCCGTTCGTGGACCTGCTGCCCGAGGGGCAGTGGCCCGCCACCGCCGCGGTGTACGGCTCCAACGCCGTACAGGTCCAGGTCGCGTACGACGCGGCGGCCGGGCGGATCATCGTGATCAGCGCCATCGACAACCTCGCCAAGGGCACCGCGGGCGGTGCCCTCCAGAGCATGAACATCGCCCTCGGACTCCCCGAGGACACAGGTCTTTCGACGATCGGAGTGGCACCGTGAGCGTCACGGCAGCACAGGGGTTCTCGGCGGCGGGCATCGCCGCGGGAATCAAGGAGAGCGGCAACCCGGACCTGGCCCTCGTGGTCAACGACGGGCCGCGCCGCGCCGCCGCGGGCGTCTTCACCTCCAACCGCGTCAAGGCCGCCCCGGTGCTCTGGTCGGAGCAGGTACTCAAGGGCGGCGAGGTCACCGCCGTCGTCCTCAACTCCGGCGGCGCCAACGCCTGTACGGGCCCCCAGGGCTTCCACGACACCCACGCCACCGCCGAGAAGGCCGCCGAGGTGCTGAAGGGCCACAGCGCGGGCGAGATCGCCGTCGCCTCCACCGGGCTCATCGGCCTGCTGCTCCCCATGGACAAGCTGCTCCCCGGCATCGAGCAGGCCGCCGCCGCCCTCAGCGAGCACGGCGGCGAGAAGGCCGCCATCGCCATCAAGACCACCGACACCGTGCACAAGACGGCCGTCGCGGGCGGCGAGGGCTGGACCGTCGGCGGCATGGCCAAGGGCGCGGGCATGCTCGCCCCGGGCCTGGCCACCATGCTCGTCGTCCTCACCACCGACGCGGATGTCGAGAGCCCCGCGCTGGACGCCGCCCTGCGCGACGCCACCCGGACCACCTTCGACCGGGTCGACTCCGACGGCTGCATGTCCACCAACGACACCGTGCTGCTGCTGGCCTCCGGTGCCAGCGGCATCACCCCGGAGCAGGGCGAGTTCGCCGAGGCCGTACGGGCCGTCTGCGCGGACCTCGCCCGGCAGCTCATCGGCGACGCCGAGGGCGCGTCCAAGGACATCCGGATCGAGGTGATCAACGCGGCCACCGAGGACGACGCCGTCGAGGTCGGCCGGTCCATCGCCCGCAACAACCTCCTCAAGTGCGCCATCCACGGCGAGGACCCCAACTGGGGCCGTGTCCTCTCCGCGATCGGCACCACCGAGGCCGCCTTCGAGCCGGACCGGCTCAACGTCGCCATCAACGACGTCTGGGTCTGCAGGAACGGCAGCGTGGGCGAGGACCGCGACCTCGTCGACATGCGCTACCGGGAGGTCAGGATCACCGCCGACCTCGCCGCCGGCATCGAGTCGGCCGTCATCTGGGCCAACGACCTCACCGCGGACTACGTCCACGAGAACAGCGCGTACAGCTCATGAGCACCGCGCGGAAGCACACCGCACTCCCGAAGGCGCAGATCCTCGTCGAGGCGCTGCCCTGGCTGACCCGGCACCACGGCAGGACCGTCGTGATCAAGTTCGGCGGCAACGCCATGATCGACGAGGAGCTGAAGGCCGCCTTCGCCCAGGACGTCGTCTTCCTGCGGCACGCCGGCCTCAAGCCCGTCGTCGTGCACGGCGGCGGCCCGCAGATCAGCGCCCAGCTCGACAAGCAGGGCCTGGTCAGCGAGTTCAAGGCCGGGCTGCGGGTCACCACCCCCGAGGCGATGGACGTCGTCCGGATGGTGCTCGCCGGACAGGTCCAGCGCGAGCTGGTCGGCCTCCTCAACCAGCACGGCCCCCTCGCCGTCGGCATGACCGGTGAGGACGCCCACACCATCACCGCCACCCAGCACCGGCCCACCATCGACGGCGAGAGCGTCGACATCGGCCGGGTCGGCGAGATCACCGCCATCGACACCGGGGCCATCCAGGCGCTGCTGGACGACGGCCGCATCCCGGTCATCTCCTCCATCGCCCGCTCCGCCGACGACCACCACGTCTACAACGTCAACGCCGACACCGCGGCCGCCGCGCTCGCCGCCGCCCTGAACGCCGAGACCCTGATGGTCCTCACCGACGTCGAAGGGCTCTACGAGGACTGGCCCAACAGCGACGACGTCATCAGCCGGCTCACCGCGAGCCAGCTGGAGAAGCTGCTGCCCGAGCTGTCCAGCGGCATGGTCCCCAAGATGCAGGGCTGTCTGCACGCCGTGCGCAACGGCGTCGAGACCGCCCGCGTCATCGACGGCCGCGTCCAGCACTCGATCCTGCTGGAGATCTTCACCGACGAGGGCATCGGCACGATGGTGGTGCCCGACGCCCCCATCGACGTACACGGAACAGACGTACACGGAACCGGCGTACACGGAACACCGGCCACGCACGGACACCAGCAGCAGGGGGAATCATGACCGGCGCCGAAGGACTCACTGAGCGGTGGCAGGGCGCGCTGATGGACAACTACGGCACGCCCCGGCTGCCGCTCGTCCGCGGCGAGGGCGCCTACGTCTGGGACGAGGAAGGCACCCGCCACCTCGACTTCGTCGGCGGTATCGCGGTCAACGCCCTCGGCCACGCCCACCCCGCCGTCGTCGAGGCCGTCTCCACCCAGATCGCCTCCCTGGGACACGTGTCGAACCTGTTCATCGCCGAGCCGCCCGTCGCGCTCGCCGAGCGGCTGCTCCAGCTGTTCGGCCGTCAGGGGCGGGTCTTCTTCGCCAACTCCGGCGCGGAGGCCAACGAGGCCGCCTTCAAGATCGGCCGGCTCACCGGACGCGGCCACATGGTCGCCACCGACGGCGGCTTCCACGGCCGGACGATGGGCGCGCTCGCCCTCACCGGCCAGCCCGGCAAGCAGGAGCCCTTCCGCCCGCTGCCCGGCGACGTCACCCACGTGCCGTACGGGGACGCCGACGCGCTGCGGGCAGCGGTGACCACCGACACCGCGCTGGTCATCATCGAGCCGACGCAGGGAGAGAACGGCGTCGTCGTCCCGCCCAAGGGCTATCTGGAGGCCGCCCGGGAGATCACCCGGGCGACCGGCACCCTGCTCGTCCTGGACGAGGTCCAGACCGGCATCGGCCGCTGCGGCCAGTGGTTCGAGCACCAGGCGCACCAGGGCGTCGAGCCGGACATCGTCACCCTCGCCAAGGGCCTCGGCGGCGGTCTGCCGATCGGCGCGACGGTCGCCTTCGGAGCGGCGGCCGACCTGCTGAAGCCGGGGCACCACGGCACGACGTTCGGCGGCAACCCGGTCGCCTGCGCCGCCGGTCTCGCCGTCATCGACACCCTCGCGGCCGACGGCGTGCTCGCCGACGTCAAGCGGCTGGGGGAGAGGATCCGCGAGGGCGTGGAGGCGCTGGGACACCCGCTGGTCTCCCACGTCCGCGGCTCGGGTCTGCTGCTGGGTATCGTGCTCACCGGACCCCTCGCACCGCAGGTGCAGCAGGCGGCCCAGGGAGCCGGCCTCCTGGTGAACGCGCCCGCCCCCGATGTCGTACGGCTCATGCCGCCGCTGATCATCGGTGACGCGGAGGTGGACGCGTTCCTGGAGATCCTGCCGAGCGCTCTCGACGCGGCATACGGGGACGGACGATCCGGAGCATGACCCTCCGGAGAATGAGGCGACGACGATGACCGAGGCGCAGGAATCCGAGCACGGCGGGCCGTCCGTGCCGCAGACCCGCACCGCCCGCCACCGCCGGATCGTGGACATCCTGAACCGGCAGCCGGTCCGCTCGCAGAGCCAGCTGGCCAAGCTCCTCGCCGACGACGGGCTGAGCGTCACCCAGGCGACGCTCTCCCGGGACCTCGACGAGCTGGGCGCGGTGAAGATCCGCAACACCGGCGGCGAGCTGATCTACGCGGTGCCGAGCGAGGGCGGATTCCGCACCCCGCAGGCCCCGCTCGGCGGCTCGGCCAAGGAGGAGCGGATGCGCCGGCTCTCGGCCGAACTGCTCATCTCGGCGGAGGCCTCGGCCAACCTCGTGGTGCTGCGCACCCCGCCGGGCGCCGCCCAGTTCCTCGCCTCGGCCATCGACCAGGCCGAACTGCACGACATCCTCGGCACCATCGCGGGCGACGACACGCTGATGCTCATCAGCCGCGACCCGAACGGCGGCAAGGCGCTCGCCGACCACCTGCTGAGGCTCGCTCAGAACGACCGCTGAGCGTCCCCGTTCAGTAGCGGGTGATCGCGGTCGGGCCCGAGGAGGTGCCGACCGCGATGTGCGGTGCGCGCTCCGGGTCCGCCCAGGCGAGGATCTCCGCCATGGCGGCGGCCGGGACCGAGACGCACCCGGCCGTCGCCCCGCGCCCGTTCACGTGCAGGAAGATGCCCGCGCCCCGGCCGCGTACCGGACGGTCGTAGTTGAATCCGATCACCAGCGCGCGGGCGTACTGCGTGCCGTAGGAGACCAGGTGCTCGGCCTCCGCCGCCCGGCAGTCCGCCGGACGCGGCTCCACCCAGCGGTTGTACGCGCGCGCGTCGTTGTCCTGGCACCACCAGGAGTCCTCGGTGACCTCTCGGTAGGGATACGTCGTGCCGGCCGGGGCCTCCTCGACGCCGAAGGCGTACGGCAGGTCGTACAGCCCGGTGGGCGTGGTGCTGGTGCCCTGCTCCCGGGTCGACCCCTCGGCCAGCCCGTTGGCCCCGAACCTGGCGGGCGCCGACCCGGCCTCCGCCCACCTGCCCCCGCGCCGTTCCCACCAGGTCACGGTCCCGGTCGTGGAGCCGGCGTCCGGGGCCTCGGCGGTGATCAGCTGGGAGCCGCCGCCCGTGTCCGCCAGCCGGTCCGGCAGGGGCGGGGCGTCGGCGGGCCCGGCCCCGAGGGAGCCGGCCAGGGCGAGGAGTACGGCGGCGGTCACCAGTGATCTGCGCATGCTCCGGACCGTACGGCGGCAGTCGGGCACGCCCCACCGGACCTGCTCCGTACGGCCCAGCGGCTCACCGCGACCGTACGCCCCCACGGTGTCCGACAGCCCCCGGCAGACCCACGACATCACGCTGAAACGGCCGAGAACACCGCCCTGACCTGCTGTTTTGACAAACAATACAGAGGACTGCATAGTTATACCCATCAGTGATTGCACCGTAAGGAGAAACCCGTGACCGAGCGCGTCGTACTCGCCTACTCGGGCGGCCTGGACACCTCCGTCGCCATCGGCTGGATCGCCGAGGAGACGGGCGCCGAGGTCATCGCCGTCGCCGTGGACGTCGGCCAGGGCGGCGAGGACCTGGACGTCATCCGCAAGCGTGCGCTCGCCTGCGGTGCCGTCGAAGCCGAGGTCGCGGACGCCAAGGACGAGTTCGCCGAGGAGTACTGCCTCCCGGCGATCAAGGCCAACGCCCTCTACATGGACCGCTACCCGCTGGTCTCGGCCCTCTCCCGGCCGACCATCGTCAAGCACCTCGTCGCCGCCGCCCACAAGCACAACGCCGGGATCGTCGCCCACGGCTGCACCGGCAAGGGCAACGACCAGGTCCGCTTCGAGGCCGGCATCTCCGCGCTCGGCCCCGATCTGAAGTGCATCGCCCCGGTCCGCGACTACGCGATGACCCGGGACAAGGCGATCGCCTTCTGCGAGGAGAAGAACCTCCCGATCGCGACCACCAAGAAGTCCCCGTACTCCATCGACCAGAACGTCTTCGGGCGCGCCGTCGAGACGGGCTTCCTGGAGGACATCTGGAACGCGCCGATCGAGGACATCTACGAGTACACCGAGAACCCCGCCGCCCAGCGCGAGGCCGACGAGGTCGTCATCTCCTTCAAGGAGGGCGTGCCCGTCGCCATCGACGGGCGTCCCGTCACCGTCCTCCAGGCGATCCAGCAGCTCAACGAGCGGGCCGGCGCGCAGGGCATCGGCCGGATCGACATGGTCGAGGACCGGCTCGTGGGCATCAAGTCCCGCGAGGTCTACGAGGCGCCCGGCGCCATCGCGCTGATCACCGCCCACCAGGAGCTGGAGAACGTCACCGTCGAGCGCGAGCTGGCCCGCTACAAGCGGCAGGTCGAGCAGCGCTGGGGCGAGATGGTCTACGACGGCCTGTGGTTCTCCCCGCTGAAGCGCGCCCTGGACGGCTTCATCAACGAGGCCAACCAGCACGTCACCGGCGACATCCGGATGACCCTGCACGGCGGCCGCGCCGTCGTCACCGGCCGGAAGTCCGAGGAGTCGCTGTACGACTTCAACCTCGCCACCTACGACTCGGGCGACACCTTCGACCAGTCCAAGGCGCAGGGCTTCATCGAGATCTTCGGGCTCTCCTCCAAGATCGCGGCCAAGCGCGACCTCGCCTGACCCTCCCTCGTCGTACAGCCGCCTCCCCGTCGTCACGCGGCAGGGAGGCGGCCGCATATCCGCACCCTGGCCTACGTCCTGGCCTTTGCCTTCGCCTTCTTGAGGAGCACGCAGTGAGCAGCAACAACGGTGACGTCCGGCTCTGGGGCGCGCGTTTCGCCGACGGACCGGCCGAGGCGCTGGCCAAGCTGTCCGCGTCCGTCCACTTCGACTGGCGGCTCGCCCCGTACGACATCGCCGGCTCCCGCGCCCACGCACGCGTCCTCAACAAGGCGGGCCTGCTCAGCGAGGACGAGCTGACCCGGATGCTCGCCGGGCTCGACCAGCTCGAAGCCGACGTCGCGGACGGCTCCTTCACCGGGACCATCGCCGACGAGGACGTCCACACCGCGCTGGAGCGCGGGCTGCTGGAGCGCCTCGGCGCCGACCTCGGCGGCAAGCTGCGGGCCGGGCGGTCGCGGAACGACCAGATCGCCACGCTCTTCCGGATGTACCTGCGCGACCACGCCCGGACCATCGGCGGCCTGATCGCCGACCTCCAGGCCGCCCTGGTGGGCCTCGCCGAGGCCCACGCGGACGTCGCGATGCCCGGCCGCACCCACCTCCAGCACGCCCAGCCCGTCCTCTTCGCCCACCACGTGCTCGCCCACGTGCAGTCCCTGTCCCGGGACGCCGAGCGGCTGCGCCAGTGGGACGAGCGCACCGCCGTCTCCCCGTACGGTTCCGGGGCGCTCGCAGGATCCTCGCTCGGGCTCGACCCGGAGGCGGTCGCCGCCGACCTCGGGTTCGAGCACGGCTCGGTCGCCAACTCCATCGACGGCACCGCCTCGCGGGACTTCGTCGCGGAGTTCGCCTTCATCACCGCGATGATCGGCGTGAACCTCTCCCGGATCGCGGAGGAGGTCATCATCTGGAACACGAAGGAGTTCTCCTTCGTCACCCTGCACGACGCCTTCTCCACCGGCTCCTCGATCATGCCGCAGAAGAAGAACCCGGACATCGCGGAGCTGGCCCGGGGCAAGTCCGGCCGCCTCATCGGCAATCTGACCGGCCTGCTCGCCACGCTCAAGGCGCTCCCGCTCGCCTACAACCGGGACCTCCAGGAGGACAAGGAGCCCGTCTTCGACTCCTGCGACCAGCTGGAGGTCCTGCTCCCCGCCTTCACCGGGATGATGGCCACCCTCACCGTCAACCGCGAGCGCATGGAGGAGCTGGCCCCGGCGGGCTTCTCGCTCGCGACCGACATCGCGGAATGGCTGGTCAAGCAGGGCGTTCCGTTCCGGGTGGCGCACGAGGTGGCCGGCGCCTGCGTCAAGGAGTGCGAGCGGGACGGCATCGAGCTCGACCAGCTCACCGACGAGCAGTTCGCCAAGATCTCCGAGCACCTCACCCCCGAGGTCCGCACGGTGCTCAACGTGCGGGGCGCCCTCGCCTCCCGCGACGGCCGGGGCGGAACGGCCCCCTCCGCCGTCGCCGTACAGCTCGCCGAGGTGAAGGAAGACCTCGCCGCCCAGCACGCCTGGGCGACCGCCCGCCGGCCGTAGCGGCGGCCGCGCGGGGAGCCGTGCCGCACCGGATGGACGAAGAGCATCGCGGGCTCACCGGGGTAGGAGTAACCGAAACCCGACCCCGAGGAGCCCGCGATGCCCTTCGCCGCCCTGGCCGCCGCGACGACCCCGACCGCCCACATCGGGCTGGGCCTTGCCGCCGTCGGAAGGCCCGGCTACATCAATCTCCACCGAGACCGGGACCTGCCCGCCGACCGCGACCCCGACGCCCTGCGCGCCCGCACCCACGAACTGCTGGACGCCGCCTACGCCCAGGGCGTCCGGTACGTCGACACCGCCCGCTCCTACGGCCGCGCCGAGGAGTTCCTGGGGGAGTGGCTGGACGCCCGGCCCTCGTTCACCGACCTCGTCGTCGGCAGCAAATGGGGGTACACCTACACCGCCGACTGGAGCGTCGAGGCAGCGGAACACGAGGTCAAGGACCACAGCCTCGCCACCTTCGAGCGGCAGTACGCCGAGACCCGCGGCCTCCTCGGCGACCGGCTCAGCCTCTACCAGGTCCACTCGGTCACCCCGGACAGCCCGGCGCTCACCGACAAGGAACTGCTCGGCCGCCTGGCCGCCCTGGCCGCCGACGGCGTCACCGTCGGCCTCTCCACCAGCGGGCCCGCCCAGGCCGACGCGATCCGGGCCGCCCTCGCCGTCACGGTCGACGGCGAACCCCTCTTCCGTACGGTCCAGGCCACCTACAACGCGCTGGAGACCTCGGCCGCGCCCGCGCTCGCCGAGGCCCACGACGCCGGACTCACCGTGATCGTCAAGGAGGGCATGGCCAACGGACGCCTCGCCGGGGACGAGGCCCCCGCGGTGTTCCAGGAGATCGCCGCCGCCGCGGGCGTGGGCGGTGACGCGGTCGCCCTCGCGCTGGTCCTGCACCAGCCCTGGGCGGGCGTCGTGCTCTCCGGCGCGGCCACGGCGGGCCAGCTCTCCGGCAATCTGCACGCCGCCGTCGTCGACCTGGACGACGAGCAGCGAGCGGGGCTCGACGCCCTGGTCGAGGACCCGGAGTCCTACTGGCGGCACCGGGCCGGCCTGCCCTGGCACTGAAGCCCCGCCCGCGACCCGGCCCCGACGGCCTCAGGAGCTCGTCAGGACGACGAGCTCCCGGGTCGCCCGGGTCATCGCGACATAGCGGTCCACCGCCCCCGCGACGCCCGTACCGAAGTCCTCCGGGTCGACGAGGACGACCAGGTCGAACTCCAGGCCCTTCGACAGCTCCGGGGTCAGCGACCGCACGCGGGGCGTCGCCCGGAACGCGGGGGCGCCGATGACACAGGCGATCCCGTCGTCGTGCGCGGCGAGCCAGTCGGCGAGGACGGTCTCCAGGTCCCCGGCGGGGCCGTACCTGACGGGGATGCCGCTGCCGCGCACGGAGACCGGCACGTTGGCGTCGGGGAGCACGGCCCGGACCACCGGTTCCGCCCGAGCCATGATCTCCTCCGGCGTCCGGTAGTTGATGGTCAGGGACGCCAGGGTGATCCGGTCGAGCCCGACCCGCTCCAGCCGCTCCCGCCACGACTCGGTGAACCCGTGCCGGGCCTGCGCCCGGTCCCCGACGACGGTGAAGCTCCGGGACGGGCACCGCTGGAGCAGCATCTGCCACTGGGCGTCGGTCAGTTCCTGCGCCTCGTCCACGACGATGTGCGCGAACGGCCCGGCCAGCAGGTCGGGTTCGGCTCCGCTCGGCCGGTCGGCGGTGGCCAGGGACTCCCGGAGATCCGCCCCGCGCAGCATCGCCAGCGCACCCTCGCCGTCCGCGTCCGCGTCGGCCAGGGTCTCGTCCGCGAGCAGGCTCTCGACGACCCGGTCCATCTGCTCCCGCTCGGCGGCGGCCGCCGCCCGGTGACGGCGCATGCGCCGGGACGCCTCCGGATCGCCGAGCCGCTGCCGTGCCGCGTCCAGGAGAGGAAGGTCGGACACCGTCCAGGCCCGCGCCTGAGGGCGCTGCAACCGCCCGACCTCCTCCGAGGTCAGCCAGGGGGCGCACTTGCGCAGATAGGCGGGTACGGACCAGAGGTCGCCGACCAGGTCGGCCGCCTCGACCAGCGGCCAGGCGCGGTCGAAGAGGGCGAACAGCTCCCGGTTCCGCCGCAGCGAGGCGCGCAGCTGTTCCTCCGGGGCGTCGCCGTCGTGCTTGTCCACGAGGATCGTGACCAGCTCCTCCCAGATCACCTCCCGCGCCTCGTTGTGCGGTGTGCCCGGGTCCGCCGCCCCGAACGCCGCCGCCCAGTCGGCGGCGCCCAGCCAGATGTCGGACCAGTGCGTCCGAACCCGTACGCCCGTGGCGGGCGGCTCCTCGTAGAACCGGACGGCCGGCTCGACCGCCTTCACCAGGTCCGCCGACGCCTTCAGCCGTGCCACCTCCGGGTCGGTCTCGGCGCCCGCCGTCGCTCCCTCGGCGACCAGGTCCCGCAGGGTGCACGTCCGCACGCCCTCCTCCCCGAGGCTGGGCAGGACATCGGAGACGTATCCCAGGTAGGGCTCGTGCGGCCCGACGAACAGCACGCCACCGCGGCGGTGGCCGAGGCGCGGGTCGGAGTACAGGAGAAAGGCGGAGCGGTGCAGGGCGACGACGGTCTTCCCGGTCCCGGGCCCGCCGTCGACGACGAGCGTGCCCCGGGAACCCGCCCGGATCACGGCGTCCTGGTCGGCCTGGATGGTGCCCAGCACATCGCGCATCCGGGCCGAACGGTTGCCGCCCAGACTGGCGATGAACGCGGACTGGTCATCCAGCGCGGCATGCCCGGCGAAGCCCTCCGGAGCGAACACCTCGTCCCAGTAGTCGCTGATCCGGCCGTCGGCCCAGCGGTAGCGGCGACGGCCGGCCAGGCCCATCGGATCAGCGTGGGTGGCCCCGAAGAACGGTTCGGCGGCGGGGGAGCGCCAGTCGAGCAGCAGACGGCGGCCCGTACTGTCGGTCAGCCCGAGCCGTCCCACGTACAGCGGACCGGAGCCGTCCGCGGCGACCATGTGCCCGAGACACAGGTCGAGCCCGAACCGGCGCAGGGCGCGCAGCCGGCCGGTCAGCCGGTGGATCTCCACATCGCGGTCCATCGCCTGCCGGCTCGCCCCGCCGGGCGCCCTGCGTTCGGCCGCGAGCCGGTCGGTCAGCTCGGCGACCGACTGTTCCAGGCACTGGGCGACGGCCGCGAAGTGCTGCTCGTCAGCCGCGATCAGCGCCGGGTCGGCCTTGGGGGAGAGGCGGTCGGGGAGGTCGAAGGCGCTGGCGGTCAGGGGTGTCACGGCATCGGTTCCGATCTGCGGTACGGACGGGGGCGGCGTCCCGTCCCGGCTACGGCGGACGATTCTGCGGCAGACGGGGGGGCTTGCCGCAAGGCCCCCCGTGCGCTATAAGTTGAGAGTGGCAAGGAGTGGATCCACCTCCGGCCACTTTTTTGTTTCCCACCGCGCACTCCGCGCCTCACGGCCTGCCCCGCCTTCGCCCCCGCGTCCTCCTCCTGCCTGCTCGCACACCATTCAATGAGACGAATCTGTCTCAGATGGTTTATGGTCGTCTCATGACTCTCGATCGTGAGCAGGTGCTGCGCAGCGCCGCCGCCCTGCTGACCCGCAAATCGACCGCCACCATGGACGAGGTCGCCAGGGCTGCGGGCATCGGCCGGGCCACCCTCCACCGCCACTTCGCCGGGCGCGACGCCCTGGTGAGGGCGCTGGAGAGTCTCGGCATCCAGGAGTTCGAGGCGGCCCTCGACGCCGCCCGGCTCGACGAGGACACCTCCGAGGAGGGGCTGCGCCGCCTCATCGCGGCCGTCGAGCCCAGCGCCGGACTGCTGTCCTTCCTCGTCAACGAGAACCAGCTCTTCGAGGGCGACGAGGTCAACGAGGGCTGGAACCGGGCCGACGCCCGGGTCTCCGCCTTCTTCCGCCGCGGCCAGGAACGCGGCGAGTTCCGTATCGACCTCACCCCCGCCTGGCTGACGGAGGCCCTCTACGGGCTCGTCGGCACCGGCGCCTGGGCCGTCCAGGCGGGACGGGTCGCCGCACAGGATTTCCAACACATGATCGTCGAGTTGCTGCTCGGCGGAGCACGCCGGAGCGTAGAGCAATGACCAGCACCGACCAGAACCCGGACACCATGGACGCGGTACGCCGCCCGGGGCGGTGGATCGCACTCGCCGTCCTCGTCCTCGCCGTGCTGCTGGTGGCCGTGGACGCGACCGTCCTCGGTCTCGCCACCCCGTTCCTCAGCGAGGACCTCGAACCGACCGGCACCCAGCTGCTCTGGATCGGCGACGTCTACTCCTTCGTCATCGCCGGCCTGCTCGTCTCGATGGGCAGCCTCGGCGACCGGATCGGCCGCAAGAAACTGCTGCTGATCGGCGCCGTCGCGTTCGGCGCGGTCTCCGTGCTCAACGCGTACGCGACCACGCCCGAGATGATGATCGTGGCCCGGGCGCTCCTCGGTGTCGCGGGCGCCACCCTGATGCCGTCCACCCTGGCCCTGATCCGCAACCTCTTCCACGACCCGCGCGAGCGCAGCCTCGCCATCGGGATCTGGGGCGCGATGGCCTCGGCGGGCGCGGCCGTCGGCCCGGTCGTCGGCGGGTTCCTGCTCGAACACTTCTGGTGGGGTTCGGTCTTCCTCATCAACCTGCCCGTGATGGCCGTCCTCGTCGTCGTCGGCATCAAGCTGATCCCCGAGTCCAAGAACCCGGCTCCCGGCCCGTGGGACATGCTCAGCGTCGGGCTCTCCCTGGTCGGCATGATCGGTGTCGTGTACGCGATCAAGGAGGCGGCCGCGCACGGGGTGAGCTGGGGGGCCGGTGCGGCGGCCGTCGCCGGCGTCGGCGCGCTCACCTGGTTCGTCCGCAGGCAGCTGCGGCTGCCCGCGCCCCTGCTGGACATGCGGCTCTTCCACCACCGGGGCTTCTCCGGCGCGGTCCTCGCCGACCTGCTGACCATCCTCGGCCTGTCGGGTCTGGTCTTCTTCCTCTCCCAGTTCCTGCAACTGGTGCAGGGCCGCGGACCGCTGGAGGCCGGGCTCGCCGAACTGCCCGCAGCCATCGGCGCGGTGACCGCGGGTCTGCTGGCCGGGTTCGCCGCCCGCCGCTTCTCGGTCCGCTCCGTGGTCTCGGGCGGTCTGGCCGCGGTCGGACTGGCCCTGGGCAGTGTGACCCTGCTCGACCAGAACACCGGGTATCCGCTGCTCGGCTCCATGCTGCTGGTCGTCGGCGTCGGCGCGGGCTTCGCCTTCACCGTCACCGCCGACGTGATCCTCTCCAGCGTCCCGAAGGAGCAGGCGGGCTCCGCGTCCGCCGTCTCCGAGACCGCGTACGAGCTGGGCGCGGCCCTCGGCATCGCCCTGCTCGGCTCCATCGTCACCGGCGTCTACCGGGGCTTCCCGACCCCGTCCGGCATCCCCGCCGACGTCGAGTCGGCCGCCCACGAGTCACTGGGCGGGGCGGTCGAGGCCGCCGGGGCACTGCCCGCCGCCCAGGCGGGGCCGCTGGTCTCGGCGGCCCAGGAGGCGTTCGTCGACGGACTGCGGTCCGCGGCGGGTGTCGGCGCGTCGGTGCTGCTGGCGGCGGCGGTGGCGGCCTGGTTCCTGCTGCGGGGCCAGAAGCTCGACGACAGCGTCGAGCACCCGTAGGCCGCGCGGCCGTACGAGGAAGGGCCCGCACCCCCTCGGGGGTGCGGGCCCTTCCTCGTACGGCCGCGCGGGTCAGGCCGCCTTCGCCTTCGTCGCGTACATGTCCACGTACTCCTGGCCGGACAGCCGCATCACCTCGGCCATCACCGAGTCGGTCACCGCCCGCAGCACATAGCGGTCGCGGTCCATGCCCTCGTACCGCGAGAACTCCATCGGCTCACCGAAGCGCACCGTGACCTTGCCCGGCCGGGGCAGACCCGCGCCACCCGGCTGCAGCTTGTCGGTCCCGATCATCGCGAACGGGATCACCGGGGCGCCCGTCATCAGCGTCAGCCGCGCGATGCCCGTACGGCCCCGGTAGAGCCGGCCATCGGGGGAGCGGGTGCCCTCCGGGTAGATCGCGAAGGCCTGACCCTCCTCCAGCACCCGGCGTCCCGTCATCAGCGCCGCGACCCCGCCCCGGCCGCCGTCCCGGTCCACCGGGATCATGCCGCAGCCGGTGAAGAACCAGGCCATCAGCTTGCCCTTGAGGCCCTTGCCCGTGACGTACTCGTCCTTGCCGATGTAGAACACCGGCCGGTCGCAGCAGATCGGCATGATCATCGAGTCGATGAACGTGAGGTGGTTGCCCGCGAGGATCACCGGCCCGCTCCCGGGAATGTTCTCGACGCCTTCCACCTGTGGGCGGAACATCAGGCGCAGAATCGGTCCGAGCACTGCCTTGATGACCGTGAGACGGGACAACGGTTCCTCCGGTGTCGTGGCCTGGCCGGCCGCGATGGAATGGGTCGTACGGGCGGTCGCCGGTGCCGACGGGTGATGGTCGGTGCAGGTGAGGACGATACTCGCGGGTATGCCCTGATCGCACATCGGGTTCACGAAGCGGATACATGGTGTTGACGTGTGTTTCCGCCATGTTGGCCGAGGAGCCGTCCTCTCGTACACCTCCCAGCCTACGATCGGGCCTCGCTCGACCGGTCACGGACATCACCAAGCGAGGAGCATTCATGACGGAGCGTGCGTGGACGACCCCCGGCCGGCGGACCCTTCTGGGCGCCGCGGTCCTCGGCACCGCGGCCCTGGGCCTGCCCGCCACCGCCCGGGCGGCCGAGCGGGGCCGCGGCCACGGCGGCGGCCACGGATCGCTGCGCGATCTGCCCGTGCCGACGGTCATCGGCCACCGCGGGGCCAGCGGCTACCGCCCCGAGCACACCCTCGGCTCCTACCAGCTGGCCCTCGACATGGGCGCGCACATCATCGAGCAGGACCTCGTGCCGACCAAGGACGGCCACCTCGTCTGCCGCCACGAGAACGACATCACCGCCACCACCGACGTCGCCGACCACCCCGAGTTCGCCGGCCGCAGGACCACCAAGAGCATCGACGGACTCTCCCTGACCGGCTGGTTCACCGAGGACTTCACCCTCGCCGAGCTGAAGACCCTGCGGGCCGAGGAGCGCATCCCGGGCAGCCGCCCGGACAACACCCTCTACAACGGCCGCTGGACGGTCCCCACCTTCGAGGAGGTGCTGCGCTGGGCGGAGAAGGAGGGCCGCAGGCGCTCCAAGCCCGTCTGGCTGTACGTGGAGACCAAGCACCCCACCTACTTCCGCAAGCTCGGCCTCGGCCTGGAGGAGCCGCTCGCCCGGCTGCTGCGCCGCTACGGCCGGGACCGCCGCGACTCCGCGCTCATCCTCCAGTCCTTCGAGCCCGGCTCCGTCCAGCGCCTCGCGCGCCTCGTCGACACCCCGCGCATCGTCCTGCTGTCCGGCCCGAAGGAGCGCCCCTGGGACTTCGTCGAGTCGGGCGACCCGCGCACCGTCGCCGACCTGGTGAAGCCCGCCGGGCTGAAGTGGATGGCCTCCTTCGCCCAGGGCATCGGCCCCACCCTCGACCTCGTCATCCCCAAGGACGCCTCGGGCCGGCTCACCACCCCGACCACCCTGGTGCGGGACGCGCACGCCGAGGGCCTGCGGCTACACCCGTACACGCTGCGCAACGAGAACAGCTTCCTGCCCGCCGACTTCCGGCGCGGCACCGACCCCAACGCCTACGGTGACGTGTTCGGCGCCTGCGCCGCCTACCTCGCCACCGGCATCGACGGCATCTTCGCCGACCACCCGGACACCGCGCTGCTCGCGGCGGCGGACCACGCCGGACGCTGACCCGGTACGGAGACGGTGACGGCGCGCCCGCCGTACACGGGGTGCGCCGTCAGCCGCCCGTCCTCACGTACCCCGGTCGGGTGGTGCGGTGCCGCCGGGGCAACCGGCGGCGCTCACGGCACGTCCGCCGGGGCATGACGCTTCTCGACCACGACCCCGGACCGGCCGCTTCCACCGCACTCGTCGTCCGTGCCTTACAACCCCTGGTGCGCGCGGAGGCGAGGGCCGAGGCCCCGGCCGCCGGGCTCGATCCCGCCGACCTCGAACAGAGCGTCTGGGTCAGGCTGCTGGAGCGTCCGGCCGCCGCCGGGCCACCCGTCGACGCGGCCCGCTGGGTGCGCGACACCGTACGGGGCGAGGCCCGCCGCGGACGCCGGACCGCCCGGCGGGAACGCCCGTACGCCGGAACGGAACCCGCCGCCGGACCGGCCGACTGCCCGGAACGCGCCGCTCTCGGGGCCGCCGAACGCCGCGCGTTGCGCTCCGCGATGGCCCGGCTGCCCGGCCGCTGCCCCCGGCTGCTGGAGGCGATGCTCGCCCCCGGCGACCCGACCTACCGGGAAATCGCAGGGGAGTTGGGTATGTCACAGGGGAGCTTGGGCCCGATCCGTTCCCGTTGCCTTGGATGTCTGCGCAGAATGCTGGCTGCGGAGGTTGTCGCTCCTTCCGTGCGGGAAGGGAGCGGTAGGCAACCGGCGAACAGGTGAGCGGGAGGCGTGCACACATGGGCATGAGCGTGACCATCTCGGCGGCGACGGCACAGGACGTCGAGCAGATCTTCAGACTCCAGTACCTCTGCTTCCAGCGCGAGGCGGAGCTGTACGACAACTACCGGATCGACCCGCTCGTCCAGAGCCTCGCATCCCTGCGCGCCGAAGTCGACGACGACCTGGTGTTCGTGGCCCGGCTCGGGGACGAGGTCGTCGGCTCGGTCCGAGGGGGCACCGACCCGGACGGCACGGGCCTCATCGGCAAACTCTGCGTCCACCCCCGGCTCCAGGGCCACGGACTCGGAGCCCGGCTGCTGCTCGCCGCCGAGTCGGCGCTCTCCGCCGAGCGCGCGGCGACCCGCTTCCGGCTGCACAGCGGGCACCGCAGCGAGGGCAATCTGCGGCTCTACCGGCGGGCCGGATACGCCCAGGTCGGGGCCGTCACCGGAGCCGACGGCGTCCGGATGGTCCTGCTGGAGAAGGACGCCGCCGACCGGGACTACGTGGCCAGCGCCTGACCGTGCGCCGCGCGCGGCGGGGCCGGAACGGCGTCGCTACACCGCGACCGTCTTCGCGCGGCGCAGCCAGATCATCCCGGTGACCGGCAGGATCACCGGGATGAAGAGGTAACCCATCCCGAAGTCCGACCACACCGTCGAGTCCGGGAAGGCGGTCGGCTCGGCCAGCGTCCACGCGCCGACGACCAGCACACCGACCAGCTCCGCGGCACAGCACACCAGCGCCGCCCGGCGGGCCTTCTCCCCGCCGCGCACCAGCGAGTACGTGATGAAGCCGTACACCAGCGCGGCGACCGCCGAGAGCGTGTACGCCAGCGGCGCCCGGTCGAACCCCCTGGCCATCTCGACGATCGTGCGCGAGGCCGCCGCGACCGTGAACACCCCGTAGAACCAGACCAGGACCCGTCCGGGCCCGGTGCCCAGCTCGAAGGCCGGCTTCGGGGCCGCGGCCACCTCGGTGCGGTCGGTGTCGCTCACGTCAGTTTCCCCAGATGTCATAGAGCCGGACCTCCAGAACCGCCAGCACGACCGCGCCCGCCGCCACCGTGACCGAACCCCAGCGGGTCCGCTCGGTCAACGACAGGAATCCGGCCGCGGGCACGGCGGCGAACGAACCGATCAGATACGCGACGAACACCGCCATCCCCTGCTCCGGCCGCTCCCCGCGCGCCAGCTGCACGACGCCCACGACCAACTGGGCCAACGCCAGCACGGAGACGACCGCCATCCCGATGAAATGCCAGTCCTTCGTCGGCTGGTCCCGGTAGGCGGCATGTCCGCACCAGGCGGCGAGGGCGAGCGCGGCCACGGCGACCGCGACCGTCAGGGCGTCAAGCATGGGTCGAGGGTATTACGGACGGAACGCCCGCCCGCGTGCGGCCCCGGCCACCGCGGAGAGCGCCGCCCGCGCGGAGCGCGCACCGTGGCCTTGGCCACAACCGGTGGAGGAGGTTCCGCTCCCCCGGCATCCGGCCGGCCCCGGTCCCGCTCCAGCGAACACCTTGTCACCGCAGGTCACAGCCGTGCGCCGAGAGTCGGCCGACGTAACCGGAGTGATGGCGTCCGGCCATCCAGCCCTGTCCGATATGCGGACAGGGTGGATCGCGGAGACCTCACGTCTGTTTTACTTGGCCCATGACCACGACGAGCAGCCGCATCCTTGCGACCGAGGCGATCAGCACGCCCGGTGCTCGTTGTATGTGTCGAATGCGCGCCTTCTGAGGGCCCCCGCCTGAGCCTCGCGCCCCGAAGCGAGACCGAGCCTGCGCCGTCCGCACCCCGCGGAACGAGCGCGCCCGCGCATGCGCTGTCCTCCCGGCCGACCGCCGCGCAGCCATGCCGAGACCCCGGCCGACCAGCCCGAACAGTCTCTTCAGACGAACGCCCCGTGCCCGGCGGACACCGCGCCGCGCACTCGACAGTGACGGAAACCCCTGTGATCACCACGACGGGCCTCACGAAGGTCTACCAGTCGCGCGACCGTGAGGTCACCGCACTCGACGGCGTCGACCTGCACGTCCGCGAAGGCGAGGTGTACGGCGTCATCGGACAGAGCGGCGCCGGAAAGTCCTCCCTCATCCGCTGCGTCAACCTCCTGGAACGCCCCACCTCCGGAACCGTGACGGTGGCCGGCCAGGACCTCACCGCCCTCGCCGGCCGCGGCCGGCGGGCCGGCGCCGAGCTCCGCCGGGCCCGCACCCGCATCGGCATGGTCTTCCAGCACTTCAACCTGCTGGACTCCCGCACCGTGCTGGACAACGTGGAGCTGCCGCTGGAGATCCTCAACCTCTCCGGCCAGGAGCGCACCCGCAAGGCCAGGGAACTCCTCGACCTGGTCGGCCTCGCCGACAAGGCGAAGGCCTACCCCGGTCAGCTCTCCGGAGGTCAGAAGCAGCGCGTGGGCATCGCCCGCGCCCTGGCGGGCGACCCCCAGGTGCTGCTCTCGGACGAGGCGACCTCCGCACTCGACCCCGAGACCACCCGCTCCATCCTCCAGCTGCTGCGCGACCTCAACCAGCAGCTCGGCCTGACCGTCCTGCTCATCACGCACGAGATGGACGTCGTCAAGACCATCTGCGACTCCGCGGCGCTCATGCGGCGCGGCCGGATCGTCGAGTCGGGGACCGTCGCGGAACTCCTCGCCACCCCCGGCTCCGAACTGGCCCACGAGCTGTTCCCGGTCGGCGGGACCGCCTCCGGCCCCGACCGCACGGTCGTCGATGTCACCTTCCAGGGGGAATCGGCGTCCCAGCCGGTCATCTCCCAGCTCTCGCGTACGTACAACATCGACATCTCGATCCTCGGCGCCGCGATGGACACCGTCGGAGGCAGGCAGATCGGCCGGATGCGCATCGAGCTGCCCGGCCGCTTCGAGGAGAACGTCGTGCCCATCGGGTTCCTGCGCGAGCAGGGCCTCCAGGCCGAGGTCGTCGAGGGCGGGTCCGGACGGACGTCCCGTGCCGCGACCGCCGAGGCCGACGGGACCGCCGCCACCGTCGTTCCGGGGCAGCAGGCGTCCGTCGCGCTCACCAAGGAGGCCGTCAAGTGACCTGGTCCGAAATGCAGCCCCTGCTGGCCCAGGGCACCGTCGACACCCTCTACATGGTGCTGTGGTCCGCGCTGGTCACCGTCGTCGGCGGACTGCCGCTCGGCGTGCTGCTGGTCCTCACCGACCAGGGCGGACTGCTGCAGAACACCGTGGTGAACAAGGTCGTCGGCGTGATCGTGAACATCGGCCGCTCCCTGCCGTTCATCATCCTGCTGATCGCCCTGATCCCCTTCACCACCTGGGTCGTCGGCACCTTCATCGGTCCCACCGCGATGATCGTGCCGCTCGCCGTCGGAGCCATCCCGTTCTTCGCCCGGCTCGTCGAGACGGCGATCCGCGAGGTCGACCACGGACTCGTCGAGGCGGTGCAGTCGATGGGCGGCTCCATCCCCACGATCGTCCGCAAGGTGCTCCTCCCGCAGGCCCTGCCCTCGATCGTCTCGGGTGTCACCACCACCCTCATCGTGCTCATCGGCTACTCCGCGATGGCCGGAGCGGTCGGCGGCGAAGGGCTCGGCTCGCAGGCCATCACCAACGGATTCCAGCGCTTCGACAACCGTTTCATGCTGGTCACCGTCGCGCTGCTGGTCGTCATCGTCACCGTGATCCAGGTGATCGGCGACATCGCCGTCCGGCTGCTGGCCCGCCGCGGCCGCACCGCCTCCTGAGTCCCACCCCCCCCAGAACTTTCCGTCCCACCGAGCCCGAACTCCTTGTCCGGGCGCACCACCACAAGAAAGAGGCACTTTTCGTGCGCAAGAACATCAAGATCACCGCAACCGTCGCTTCCGCCGCCGCCCTCGCCCTGGGCCTGAGCGCCTGCGGCACGGCCTCCGACCCGGCCTCCAAGAGCGAGACCGGTGCGAACGCCGACACCTCCAAGGCCCTGGTCGTCGCCGCGTCCCCGACGCCGCACGCCGACATCCTGAACTTCGTCAAGAAGAACCTGGCGAAGAAGGAGGGCCTCAACCTGGAGGTCAAGGAGTTCACGGACTACGTCCTGCCGAACACCGCCACCCAGAGCGGCCAGGTCGACGCCAACTTCTTCCAGCACAAGCCCTACCTGGACGACTTCAACGCGAAGCAGAAGACCACCATCGTGCCCGTGGTCGACGTCCACCTGGAGCCGCTGGGCCTCTACTCCAAGAAGGTCAAGGACCTCAAGGGCATCAAGGCCGGCCAGACCGTCGCCGTCCCCAACGACACCACCAACGGCGGCCGCGCCCTCCAACTGCTCGCCGAGAACGGCCTGATCACCCTCAAGGACGGCGTCGGCACCAGCGCCAAGCTGAGCGACATCACCGACAAGAAGGGCCTGGAGTTCAAGGAGCTGGAGGCCGCCACCGTGCCCCGCGCGCTGGACGACGTGGACGCCGCCGTCATCAACGGCAACTACGCCATCGAGGCCGACCTGAAGCCCGGCAAGGACTCCCTGGTCCTGGAGAAGGCCGAGGGCAACCCGTACGCCAACTTCCTGGCGGTCAAGGACGGCAACGAGAAGGACCCGCGCGTCGAGAAGCTCGCGAAGCTCCTCAACTCCGACGAGGTCAAGAAGTTCATCGAGGACACCTACCAGGGTGCGATCGTCCCGGCCTTCGGGACCCCCGCCACCTCCTGACGCCCACCCGGCACCTCTCGACGGAGCCCCGCACTTCCCTCCCGGAGGCGCGGGGCTCCGGCGTGCCGACCCGCCCATGCGCACGGCGGACCCGATGTTGCATGCTGTGCTTTTACCCGGTCCTCGGCATGGAGCTGCGCATGACTAACACCTTTCCGTCCATCTCCATCAGCACGGACAGGTTGGTGATGCGCCCCTTCGAGATGGACGACATCCCCGCGTACATCGAGATGATGAACGACGAGGCTGTCACCGCGTGGATGGACGGGCCGAACCCGTACACCCAGGTCGACGCCGAACGCTGGGTCCGCAGAATCGCTCCCGCGGAGCGCACCGCGGGCCACGGCATCGCCCTCGCCGTCACCGAGTTCCTCACCCAGCGGCTCGTCGGCAGCGTCCGCCTCCTCAACACCGACTGGCGCACCCTGGCCACCGAGGTCCGCTACATCACCGCGCCCTGGGCCCGGGGCGAGGGGTACGCCACCGAATCCGTGCTCGCCATAGCCCAATGGCTCTTCCGCGACCAGGGCTTCGAACGCATCGAACTGCGCACCCCCGCCGACAACACCGCCTCCCAGCAGGTCGCCCAGAAGCTCGGCTGCATCAGCGAGGGAGTCCTGCGCAACGCCCGCATCGCCCGGACCCGGACCGAGAACGGCACCGACGGAGGCTGGACCGACATCCGCACCGACCTGATCCTCTGGGGACTCCTCCCCGAGGACCTCGAAGGGGTCGCGGAACAGCTCGCCGACGCCGGCGACTACGGCACGTACAACAACTGGCAGTAGAGCCCGAGGCCCCCCCGCGAGCCCGAGGCCAGGACCGGGTACTCTCACCCCTGCCCGGCACCGCGCGGGCAACGCCCGCTCCCTTTGACACCCCAGGAGACAGACGACGATGGCCGACCGGGTCACGGTGATCGGCTGGGACGGCTCGCCACTGACCAGAGCGGCCGCGGCCGCGCTCTCGGGCGCCACGCTCGTCGCCGGCGCCGCCCACCACCTCGCCCTGCCGGAAGTGCCCCCGCACGCCGAACGCATCCGCCTCGGCAGCGTCGACCTCGCCGCCCGCAGGATCGCCGGACACCGCGGCAGCGCCGTGGTCCTCGCCGACGGCGACCCCGGCTTCTTCGGCGTCGTCCGCGCCCTGCGCGACCGCGAACACGGCATGGAGGTCGAGGTCGTCCCCGCCGTCTCCTCCGTGGCCACCGCCTTCGCACGGGCCGGCATGCCCTGGGACGACGCCCAGGTGGTCGTCGCCCACCCCCGCACCCTGCGCCGCGCGGTCAACGTCTGCCGGGCCCACCACAAGGTCGCCGTCCTCACCTCACCTGGCGCCGGACCCGCCGAACTGGCCCTGCTCCTCGACGGCGTCCACCGCACCTTCGTGATCTGCGAGGAACTCGGCACCGCCCGCGAGCGCGTCACCGTCCTCACCTCCGACAAGGCGGCCGACCACGCCTGGCGCGACCCCAACGTCGTCATCGTCATCGGCGGCGGCCCCGAGACCACCGCCGCCGGCGCCTGGATCGCCGGCCGCCCGCCCGCCTACCCCCAGGGCATACGGGGCTGGGCCCTGCCCGCCGAGGCCTACCGGGCCGCCGGGGCCGAGCGGATGCAGGAGTCAGGCGAGGGCGAGTTCCCCGGCCTGCGCGCCGCCCAGCTCGCCCGGCTCGGCCCCCGCACCGGCGACCTGGTCTGGGACATCGGCTCCGGCAGCGGCGCCCTCGCCGTCGAGGCCGCCCGCTTCGGCGCGGCGGTCCTGGCCGTGGACGACGACCCGGCCGCCTGCGCCCGCACCGAGGCCGCCGCCCGCGCCTTCGGCGTCCCCGTCCAGGTGGTCCGCGGCCGCGCCCCGCACATCCTGGAACGCCTGCCCGAACCGGACGTCGTACGGATCGGCGGCGGGGGAGTCCCGGTGGCCCGGGCCGTCATCGACCGGCGACCGGAACGCATCGTCACGCACGCCTCCCACCGGGACGAGGCCGAGGCGCTCGGCGCGGCCCTCACCGGCAACGGCTACACCGTCGAGTGCTCGCTGCTCCAGTCCGTCGACCTGGACACCGAGGTGTGGACCGAGCGCGAGAGGTCCGTCGTGTTCCTGCTCTCCGCGGGGCGTTCGGACCTCGCCCCCTGACCCGCTCGGCCCGGTGCGGAAGGTAGGCTGGCGGATTGTTGTACCGCACCCGGCCGTTCGTCGCTTCGTTCGTCAATGTCCGGAAAAGTGGACTGCTTTGTTCCGCACTGTGGTACGGCACAACCCGGGGGACGCGCAACGTGGCGCAGTCCACAGTGAGCCGTGGCAGAACTGCCTGTCGCGGCGGCGAACGGCCGCGAGAATAGGAAGCCCCGCGGGCGTTTCGTGCCGCGCGGCGAGCCCGCTCGTTCTTCATGACGAGCACCGGCGTGCCGTGGTTCGGCGTCCCGGGCGAAGGGCCGAAGGAGCACTGACGATGGGCGAGGGGTACGCATGACTGACACCGGCCAGATCCCGGGCGAGGGACTGCCGGAGAACGCAGGCATGGTGGAGCAGCCGGGCATCCCCGCCCCGGACGCGTACACCTTCCTCGACCCCTCCGAGCACACTCCCGAGGACGACGACCTTCTGCTGATGCCGACCTCCCAGGGCGCCTGGAGCGACCCGCAGGCCGCCCCGGCCCCCGCGCAGGGCCAGCCCGCCGCACAGACCGCGGTGGCGCAGCCCGTCGCCCACGAGCACGGCGCGCAGCCCCAGCGGCAGGCCCCCGCGCAGCAGGGCCGGGCGGCTGCCGCCTCCGCGCCCGCCGAGACGCACAGCACCCATGAGTCCGGTGGCCGCGACTCCGGCTCCGTGGACCTCAACGGCGTACGCATTCCCGCGCCCGCACCGGTCGGTGCGCACGCCGCGGCCGCCCCCGCCCGCCGCCCGCTGCACCGGGGCCCCGCCTCCGCCGATCCCCCGTCGTACGGCGGTACGCAGGGCGGCGTCGTGCGCTCACTGGCCGACCGGGGTCCCGCCGGAGCCACCCGGACCGCCGCTCCCGCACGCCACGCCGGCCCGCCGACGCCCGGCCCCGAGCACGTCGACGTCCCGGCCGTGGACCCCTCGACGCTGCCCGGCCCGCAGCTGGGCGAGATTCCGCCGCAGGCCGGCGCCCCGTGGGGGGCGCAGCCGCCGCAGCCGGAGCCGGAGCAGGTCGTCGCGGAGCCGGCGCCGGCGGAGCAGGCCCAGCAGCCGGAGCAGGTTCAGGCCGTCGAGGCCGAGCAGCCGGTGGCCGAGCAGCCGGTGGTCGAGCAGCCGGTGGCTGAGCAGCCGGTGGCTGAGCAGCCGGTGGTCGAGCAGCCGGTGGCTGAGCAGCCGGTGGTCGAGCAGCCGGTGGCTGAGCAGCCGGTGGTCGAGCAGCCGGTGGCTGAGCAGCCGGTGGTCGAGCAGCCGGTGGGCGAGCCCGAGGTGGTCGAGCAGACCGTGGCCGAGGAGCCGGTTCGGGCGACTCCGCCGGTTCAGGCGGTTCAGCAGGCAGAGCCGGTGGCCGTGCCCGCCCCGGCGGCGGTTTCGGTGCCCCCGATCGAGCAGCCGGAGCAGCCCCAGCCCACTGCCGGTGCGCAGCCCGAGCAGCCCCCGCAGGCCCTCCCGGCAGAAACGGTCGTTCCCGTGACGACCGCCGCGGAGATGCCCCCGGCCGGTCCTGTCGTCGTACCGGAGGATCAGGCGGCCCGGCCGGAGGCGCTGACGGAAGCACCCGCCCAGGCCCCGGCCGATGAGGTGGCCGCGCCCGCGCCCGAGCCCGAGGCGTCGGAACCGGTGGAGGCGCAGCACGCTGCCGTCGTGGCCCCGGAGCCCGAGGCGCCGGCCGTCCCGATGGAGACCGCGTCCCCCGGACCTCAGCCCCCGGCACAGGACGCGCCTGTCGTGGAGCCCGTGGTGCAGCCCGGGCCGGTGACACAGCCCGAGCAGGAGCAGCCCGTCGAACCGGCCCCCGAGTCCGCCCCGGCGGCAGCGGTTGCCGGGAGCCCGGAAGCCGTCCCCGCTCCGGAAGCCGCTGTGGTTCCGCACGCGGTCCCCGCTCCGGAAGCCGTCGTGGCTCCGGAGGCGGTAGGGGCGGAGCCGGTGGCCGAGCCGCTCGCACCCGGGCCCGTGCAGCCCGAGCCCGTCGCCGCGGAACCGGCCGAGCCCGTGGCGCCCGTGGAGTCCCCCGAGCCCGTGACGGCGGAAGCGGAGGGCGCGGAGGCGCAGGAGCCGACGGCTCAGCAGCTTCCCGCGACGGAGCAGGAAGCTGCCCCGACCCCCGCCCCCGAGCCCACTGCCGAGCCCCGCGTGGAAACGGCGGCCGAAGCGGCCGACCCGGTCGCGCCGGAAGCCGAGGACGGCACCGGCCCCGAGGTCATCGAGACTCCGGAACTCCCGGAACCGCTGGAGCACGACCAGCAGGCGCAGGCAGCCGAGCAGCAGGCACAGGCCGGGGCGTCGCAGCCGGTCGAGGCGCCGCAGCAGCCTGAGGCGGCACAGCCGCTCGAAGGGCCCACCGAGCCCGCGCAACCCACCGAACAGGCCGCATCCACCGAACAGGCCGCATCCACCGAACAGGCCGCATCGACAGAACAGGCCGAACAGGCCGAACCGTTCACTCCGCCCGCCCCCGGTTACGACGACGCCGAGCGGGAAGCGGTCCTGCGGGTCATGCGCGAGCGCCGGGACATCCGCAACGGCTTCCGCAGCGACCCGATTCCGCACGAGGTCCTGCTCCGGGTGCTGGAGGCGGCGCACACCGCTCCGAGCGTCGGCCACTCGCAGCCGTGGGACTTCGTCGTCATCCGCTCCGCGGAGACCCGTCGCTCCATGCACGAACTGGCCCAGACCCAGCGCGACGCCTACGCCAAGTCGCTGCCCAAGGGCCGGGCGAAGCAGTTCAAGGAACTGAAGATCGAGGCGATCCTCGACACCCCGGTCAACATCGTCGTGACCGCCGACCCCACCCGCGGCGGTCGTCACACCCTCGGCCGGCACACCCAGCCGCAGATGGCGCCGTACTCCTCGGCCCTCGCCGTCGAGAACCTCTGGCTCGCCGCGCGCGCCGAGGGCCTCGGCGTCGGCTGGGTCAGCTTCTTCGACGAGCGGGAGATGGTCCGCGCGCTCGGCCTCCCCGAGCACCTGGAGGTCGTGGCCTACCTGTGCGTCGGCTACGTCGACGAGTTCCCCGAGGAGCCCGAGCTGATGCAGGCGGGCTGGTCCAAGCGCCGCCCGCTGTCCTGGGTCGTCCACGAGGAGACGTACGGCCGCCGCGCGCTGCCCGGCGCCGAGCCGCACGACCTGCTCCAGGAGACGATCTCCGCGATCCGCCCGCTGGACGCCAAGGCGCTCGGCGAGGCGTGGGAACGCCAGAAGCGGATGACGAAGCCCGCCGGCGCGCTCGGAATGCTGGAGATCATCTCCGCACAGCTGTCCGGGCTCTCCCGGATGTGCCCGCCGCCGATCCCGGAGCCCGCGGCCGTCGCGATCTTCGCCGGCGACCACGGGGTGCACGCCCAGGGCGTGACCGCCTGGCCGCAGGAGGTCACCGCCCAGATGGTGGCGAACTTCCTGGGCGGCGGAGCCGTCTGCAACGCCTTCGCGGCCCAGGTCGGCGCGGAGGTCTGTGTCGTGGACGTGGGCGTGGCCACGGACCTGCCGGCGACCCCGGGTCTGCTGCCCCGCAAGGTACGCGCGGGAACGGCGGACTTCACGACGGGTCCCGCGCTCTCCCGGGAAGAGGTCCTCGCGGCGATCGAGGTGGGCATCGAGACCGCCCGTGACCTGGTGGCGGCAGGCAACAAGGCCCTGCTCACCGGCGAGATGGGCATCGCCAACACCACCGCGTCGGCCGCCCTGATCTGCGTGTACACGGGGGCCGACGCCTCCGAGGTGACCGGTCGGGGGACCGGCATCAACGACGAGATGCACGCCCGCAAGGTCGACGTCGTCCGCCGCGCCCTCGACCTGCACCAGCCGGACCCGGCCGACCCGATCGGTGTGCTCGCGGCGGTCGGCGGCCTGGAGCACGCGGCGATGGCCGGCTTCCTCCTGGGCGGCGCCTCCCTGCGTACGCCGGTGATCCTGGACGGCGTGAGCGCGGGCGCGGCGGCCCTGGTGGCCCGCGCCATCGCCCCCGAGGCACTGGCCGCCTGCATCGCCGGCCACCGCAGCGCGGAGCCCGGCCACGTGGCCGCGCTCAACAAGCTGGGCCTGCGCCCGCTGGTCGACCTCGACCTGCGGCTGGGCGAGGGCACCGGCGCGCTGCTGGCGCTCCCGATCGTGCAGAGCGCGGCCCGCGCGATGCACGAGGTGGCGACGTTCGACTCGGCGGGCGTGACGGAGAAGTAGCGAGAAGCCAGGGCGGGGGCCTCCGACCCCCGCCCTGGCATCGCCTCGCTCGCGCCGCGGCCCGCCGCTCCGGCAGCCCACTCAGTCCCTCCGGCGTCTGAGGAGCGTGGTCCGGGGCGGAGCCCCGAATCCAGCCGGTCCGGCGCTCGAGGACAGGGGCCCGGGCGGAGCCCCGGTTTCGGGAAGGGGCGGGCAGGGGGGGACAGGCCCGCCGCGGGCGCCCCCCACCCCGTATCGTGTTCCCGACCCAGACCTCAGCTTTCCGCACGTCACAGCCGCTCCACCGCCGCAGCGGCCCTACGCAGCACCCGCACGAGGAGCCCGCACCGCCATGGCCGAGCACGCAGACCACGCCGAGCACGCCGACCGCGCAGACCACCCCGCGTACCCCGTAGGACTGCGCCTGCACGGCCGCCGCGTCGTCGTCGTCGGTGGCGGACAGGTCGCCCAGCGCAGGCTGCCGCAGCTCATCGCCACCGGGGCCGTCATCACGCTCGTCTCCCCGTCCGCGACGCCCTCCGTCGAGGCGATGGCGGACGCGGGGGAGATCCGCTGGGAGCGCCGCCGTTACCAGGACGGCGACCTCGCCGACACCTGGTACGCCCTGATCGCCTCCTCCGACACCACGGCCAACGACGCCGCCTCCGCCGAGGCCGAGCGCACCCGCACCTGGTGCGTGCGGGCCGACGACGCCGAGGCCGCCACCGCCTGGACCCCGGCCACCGGCCGCAGCGAGAACGTGACGGTCGCCGTCCTCACCACCACCTCCCAGGGCCGCGACCCCCGGCACTCCGCCGCCATCCGCGACGCGATCGTCGAGGGCCTGCGCGACGGCACCCTCGCCGCCCCGCACCACCGCACCCGGGCCCCCGGCGTCGCGCTCGTCGGCGGCGGCCCCGGCGACCCGGACCTGATCACGGTGCGCGGCCGCCGCCTCCTCGCCGAGGCCGACGTGGTCATCGCCGACCGCCTGGGCCCGCGCGACCTGCTCGACGAACTCCCGCCCCACGTCGAGGTGATCGACGCCGCGAAGATCCCGTACGGGCGGTTCATGGCCCAGGAGGCGATCAACCAGGCGCTCATCGAGCACGCCAAGGCGGGCAAGTCCGTCGTGCGGCTCAAGGGCGGCGACCCGTTCGTCTTCGGCCGCGGCATGGAAGAGGCCCAGGCGCTGGCCGCCGAGGGCATCCCCTGCACGGTCGTCCCCGGGATCTCCAGCACCATCTCCGTCCCCGGGGCGGCGGGCATCCCGGTCACCCACCGGGGCGTGGCCCATGAGTTCACCGTGGTCAGCGGCCACGTCGCCCCCGAGGACCCGCGCTCGCTGGTCGACTGGGCGGCCATCGCCCGGCTGCGCGGCACGCTCGTCCTGCTGATGGCGGTCGACAAGATCGGCGCCATCGCCGCCGCCCTGATCGCCCACGGCAAGGACCCGGCCACCCCGGTCGCCCTCGTCCAGGAGGGCACCACCTCCGCCCAGCGCCGGGTCGACGCCACCCTCGCGGACGTCGGCGAGCGCGCGGTCGCCGAGGACGTGCGTCCGCCCGCCGTGATCGTCATCGGCGAGGTCGTCGCGGTCGGCCCGCACTCCGCACCGGGGACCGGCCGGGACGGCTCGGACGGCCAGGCGTGAAGTAACCCGCGGTTACCTATCTCCCTCCCAGGCGTTGGCACCACACACCGGACAAGGCAGTATCACCCTGTGGCAGAACTCATCACCGTCGACGACCCCGACGACCCGCGGCTGAGCGACTACATCGGCCTGACCGACGTCGAGCTGCGACGACGGCGCGAACCCGCCGAAGGCCTCTTCATCGCCGAGGGCGAGAAGGTGATCCGCCGGGCCCGGCAGACCGGGTACGACATGCGGTCGATGCTGCTCTCGGCCAAGTGGGTCGACGTCATGCGCGACGTCATCGACGAGGTCCCGGCCCCGGTGTACGCCGTCGCCCCCGAACTCGCCGAACGCGTCACCGGCTACCACGTCCACCGCGGCGCGCTCGCCTCCATGCAGCGCAAGCCGCTGCCCGACTCCGACGAACTGCTCGCCACCGCCCGCCGGGTGGTGGTCATGGAATCGGTGAACGACCACACCAACATCGGCGCCATCTTCCGCAGCGCAGCGGCCCTCGGCATGGACGCGGTCCTGCTCTCCCCGGACTGCGCCGACCCGCTCTACCGGCGCTCCGTCAAGGTCTCCATGGGCGCGGTCTTCTCCGTCCCCTACGCCCGCCTCGAAGCCTGGCCCAAGGCGCTGGAAGGGGTACGGGAGGCCGGCTTCCGGCTCCTCGCCCTCACTCCGGACGCCAAGGCCACCAGCATCGACGAGGCGGCCCCGCACCGGCTGGACCGGGTGGCGTTGATGCTCGGAGCGGAGGGCGACGGCCTGTCCACGCAGGCGCTGATGGCCGCCGACGCCTGGGTCCGCATCCCGATGGCGCACGGCGTCGACTCGCTGAACGTGGGCGCGGCGGCCGCCGTCGCCTTCTACGCGGTGGCCACCGGACGCCCGGAGAGCTGAGCCGCGGTCCCGGCGCCGGGGCGCGGGCAGCTCACTGCTCAGGTCGGCCTCGGCGTCAGGACGACCGCAGCGGGACCCGCACAGCCTGCGCCTGAGCGTGTGCCTGCGGCGCCCGGTACTGCTGCTCGACCCCGGTCCCGATCCCGCCCAGCCCACGCGCGGGCCCCTGGCAGCCCTGTGCCGCCGCGATGCCCAGCGCCACCAGCAGCGTCACCACGACGAACACCACCAGCCGCTGGCGCAGCAGCCGCGGATTGGCGGGACGCCGCCCCGCCGAGGTCGTGCGCCCCCCGGAGCGGGTCCCCGGACGGCCGTTCGTCCCGGCCGGCGCCCCCGGCCGCTTCCCGGAACGCGTCGTGTCGCGCGACGCCTGCTGCGGGCGCGAGCCACCGGTGCGCGGCGGCCCCGAACGCGCGGGCGCGCCGCGTCTGCCCGGCTGCGGGCGGGAGGCGGACGGGCCCTCCGAGCGGCGGGTGTGCTGATCGGCGTACGGATCGGCCATCCGGCCGGTCGGCCGGTCGGCCTCCTGGGCGGAGCGCTGGACGGGCGGCCGGCTCTCGTGCAGCCCCTGCGCCTCGCGCGCCGCGATCTCCTTGAGCCGCATGGACAGTTGCAGCGTGCTGGGCCGCTCCTCCGGGTCCTTCGCCAGACAGGCGCTGATCAGCGGGGCCAACGCGTCGGGCACCCCGTGGAGCTGCGCCTCCTCGTGCACGACCCGGTACAGCATCACCTCGGAACTGCCGTGCCCGAAGGGGGAGTCGGCCATCGCCGCGTACGCGAGCGTCGCGCCGAGCGAGAAGACGTCCGTCGCGGGCGTCACGGCCGCGCCCCGGACCTGCTCGGGCGCGAGGAACCCGGGTGACCCCACCGCCGTACCGACATGGGTGAGCGTGCTCGCCCCGGTCGCCCAGGCGATGCCGAAGTCGATGATGCGGGGGCCCTTGGGGGAGAGGAGGATGTTCGACGGCTTCAGGTCGCGGTGGACCACCCCCGCCTCGTGCACCGCCACCAGGCCCTCGGAGAGCGCCGCCCCGATCGAGGCGACCTCGGCGGCGGCCAGGGGGCCCTCCTCGGCGACCTTGTCGTGCAGCGAGGGTCCGGGCACGTACTGCGTCGCGAACCACGGGCGGTCCGCCTCCAGATCGGCGGCGACCAGCCGGGCCGTGCAGCCGCCGCGGATCCGCCGGGCCGCCGACACCTCCCGCGCGAACCGCGAACGGAACTCCTGGTCCTCCGCCAGGTCGGGCCGGATCACCTTGAGCGCGACCCGCTGGCCGCGCCGGTCGGAACCGAGGTAGACGACGCCCATGCCGCCGGCGCCGAGCCGCCGGTGCAGCCGGAACGAGCCGACGAGACGCGGGTCCTCGCGCCGGAGCCGCATCATCGCCATCGTCTGCCCATCCCCGCTGCCTGGTCCGCCTGACGAGGCACAGCTTACGTACCCCGCGCCCGGCGCGCTCAGAGGCCGCGCCCTCGCCGGGGATTCGATTGTCCGTGCCGGGCGGGAGAGGTGAAGAGGGGTCAGGGCACGGCGGATCCGGGCCCCTCGGCCGACCGGCCTGCTCAAAGGGCCACCGGGCAAGGGAGATTGGATCACCGGGGGAGCACCCGGGCGCGGCCGTCACGGAGGCCGTGACCACCGCCCGGGCCTGCGGGGCGACGGTGCCCCGGGGGGTCCCGGACACGGGGAGGGCCGTCCGCCGGGGGCGGTGGGCGTGAGTGAAGTCACCCGGCGCACGCGCACGAGCGGCCGGCCGCACACCGGCAAGCGTGCCGGACCGGCCCGGGCGTCCCCTCCGGGATGACCCCAACCTCCGGTGGTCCGTCTCCACCCAGGGGAGTACGCCGATCGACGACGGCTCATCCTCCGGGAGGCCCGGTATTCGGTACGCGGGCATGACGCCCTGTACTCGGCGCTTACCTAATGTTGTGGTCAAGCGGTGGGCGCAGCACTCGTCCCCCGAGGTCACACGCCCGCCGCTCCCCATCAGGTCAGGAGAGGAACCATGTCGGACACGGCAGCGCGGACCATGGTCCGTACGCAGGGACGCAGGGCGTACGCCGCGTTCGGCACCCGTTCGTCCGGCACCCGCCACCCCTTGGTGGCGACGGCGATGGTCCTTCCCCTGGCGGCCCTGCTCGCGGTCGTCTTCGGCGGCTGGGAAGCGGTGGTCACACAGGCGTCGTCCGTGGCGGTGATGCTGGGGCGCTGAGCGGCGCCCGGGGTCCGGAAGAGCGGTCCGGACCCGCACATCCGGCCAACAGCCCCGTGGGGACGGGGGTGCGGCGGACGGCAGCGTTTGTCCGGTCAGCTGGGGAGCTGACCGGGCATCGCGCTGTCCGGGCCCACCCGTCCCCCGCCGGGCCGACGTACGCGTCACCGGCCGGCCCGGCTTCCTGTCGGGCGCTCCGGCCCGGGCTGCGGCTTCCGGGCCGGTCGGTCTCCCGTGCGGGCCCTCGCGTTACGCTCGCGGCGGGACCGGTGCCACGGCCGGGCCGACCGCCGCCGGGGGAGCCGTTGACCACCACCGAGACCTCAGCCGTCCATGACCTGGGCGCCCTCGCGCACCGGCTTTCCCACCCCGCCGGGGCGCGTTGCGTGTGCGAGCCGCCGCAGGTTCTCGCGGACCGGCCCGACGGCACGGTGGTCCGCAGCGGCGCGATCGTCGCGAAGGCCCACGCCGCCGACACCGACCGCGAGGCGCTGGCGGCCCGGATCGGCCTGGCCGCCGCCCCGCGGCTCTCCGGGATCCTGCTCCCGCCGCTCGACGTCCCGCCGCCCGCCGGTCCCGGTGCCCGCCCGGTCACGCTCTGGCCGCTCGGCGCGCCCGTCGACCCCACCGACCCCGAGGCGGCCCCCTGGGCCGAGGCCGCGGTGCTGCTCGCCCGCCTGCACCGGACGGAGCCGCCGTTCCGGCTCCCGCCGATGCGTGGACCGGCCAAGGCCGCGCGAGCCGTCGCCCGGATGCGCGCCGCCCTTCCCGGTGACCCGGCCGTCCTGCCCGTGCTGGCCGGCTGGCGGGCCCTGCCGGCCTGGGCCCGGGCCGAGGCCCCGGCACCCGCCCGGAGGGCCGGCTTCCTGTGCCACGGGGACCTGCACCTCGGCCAGCTCGTACGCCATCCCGCTCCGGACGGGCCCTGGTTGCTCATCGACGTGGACGACGCGGGGACGGGCGATCCGGCCTGGGACCTCGGCCGGCCCGCCGCCTGGTACGCCGCCGGTCTCCTGGCCCCCGAGGACTGGTCCGCCTTCCTGGACGCCTACCGGTCCGCCGGGGGACCGGCGGTGCCCGCCGACGGGGACCCCTGGCCCGAACTCGACGTCCCGGCCCGCGCGCTGACGGTGCAGACGGCGGCGCTCGCCCTGGTCAAGTGCGCCGCGGAGGGAAGGGTTCCGGACGAGCTCGAACAACTGATGATCGAATCCTGTGCCCGAATCGCTACGCTGCCGCCCGAGTTGGCCGCCGACCACGCGTCGTAGGGTGAACGGACCGCCGCCGGGCAGACATTCCGGCGACGGCACAACGAGGGCGAGGAGCCGAGCCGATGATGCAGTGCCCGAAGTGTCACGCGCAGATGAACACGTACAACCGCAACGGCGTTCAGATCGAGCAGTGCAGCGGTTGCCGGGGGATATTCCTCGACTACGGCGAACTGGAGTCGCTGACCCGCCTGGAGTCCCAGTGGTCCCAGCAGGCCCCGCCCGCGCCCCCCGCCCCGCAGGCCTACCCGGCCGCGCCGGCCGCCCACGCCCCCGCCCCCGCCTGGGGCGCGCCGCAGCACGGCGGGCACGGTGGGCACTACGGCCACCACCGCCAGAAGGGCTTCGGCCGGATGCTGTTCTCGTCCTGATCGTTCCGAACGTCCTCCGTGTCCCGGCGGCCACGTGCCGCCGGGACACGGAGGGGCCGGACCGTACGACGAGAGAACCCCCGGTCGTGGAGACGGCCGGGGGCTCTCTGTGGTGCGCGATACTGGGATTGAACCAGTGACCTCTTCCGTGTCAGGGAAGCGCTCTCCCGCTGAGCTAATCGCGCAGGGCGAACCTGCGTGTACTGCGTGCGCGATACTGGGATTGAACCAGTGACCTCTTCCGTGTCAGGGAAGCGCTCTCCCGCTGAGCTAATCGCGCGGGGATCCTCGCGGACCAGTGGACGATACTGGGATTGAACCAGTGACCTCTTCCGTGTCAGGGAAGCGCTCTCCCGCTGAGCTAATCGTCCTTGGAGGTGGAGACGGGATTTGAACCCGTGTAGACGGCTTTGCAGGCCGTTGCCTCGCCTCTCGGCCACTCCACCAGGGATGGGGGCTCGGGAAGAATCCCCCACCTTCTGCGAGCGGACGACCAGGTTCGAACTGGCGACCTCAACCTTGGCAAGGTTGCGCTCTACCAACTGAGCTACGTCCGCTTGTCTTTCCCGGCCCGCTTGCGCGTCCCGGCGACGTGTTGAACTCTAGCGGATTCCTGGGCCAGTACAAAAACGCGTTTGTGCAGCGTGCTGCGGTGACCTCGCCCCGGCGCAGGTCACCGCGCGCCGTCCTAGACTCATTCGCGTGTCCGACCTCGCCCCCTTGGCCCGTTTCGACGGCCTCATCGCCTCAGGTCTGCAGGATGTGACCCACGATCCCGCGGCTCTCGACTCATCCGGTTTCTGGGCGGTATGCGCCGATTTCGAAGGGCGCAGCGTCTGTGCCCGCTTCTCCGACGTGCGCAAGGAGGCGGTGCCTCCTCCCGTGCCCGGAGCGTGGCGCGGGCCCGCCACCGGGGACTGGACCTCCTCGCTGGACCGTGACGCCTACACGGCGGGCGTACGGCGGATCCGTGAACACATCGCGGCGGGCGACGTCTATCAGGCCAACCTCTGCCGGGTGCTCTCCGCACCGCTCCCCGGCGGCGGGGCCGGGGCCGATGTCGACGCCCTGACGTCCCTGCTCGCACGCGGCAACCCCGCCCCGTACGCCGGAACGATCCGGTTGCCGGGCCACGGCGTGGAGATCGCCACCGCCTCCCCGGAACTCTTCCTCCGGCGCGACGGGCGGACCGTGGAGTCCGGCCCGATCAAGGGCACCGGCCGGACCGAGGACGACCTGCTGGCGAAGGACCACGCGGAGAACGTGATGATCGTGGACCTGGTCCGCAACGACCTGGGCCGGGTCTGCGCCACCGGAAGCGTGAGCGTGCCCGATCTCTGCGTGGTGGAGAAGCACCCGGGTCTCGTCCACCTCGTCTCCACCGTCCGGGGCCGGCTGGCCGACGGAGCGGGCTGGCCCGAGCTGTTCTCGGCGGCCTTCCCGCCCGGCTCGGTCACCGGGGCGCCGAAGTCCAGCGCGCTGCGGATCATCGCCGAGCTGGAGCGGGCCCCGCGCGGACCGTACTGCGGTGCGATCGGCTGGGTCGACGCCGACCGGGGCACGGCCTCGCTCGCCGTCGGGATACGGACGTTCTGGATCGACCGGGCCGGGCCCGCGCCGCTGCTGCGGTTCGGGACCGGGGCCGGGATCACCTGGGGATCGGACCCGGAGCGCGAATGGGACGAGACCGAACTCAAGGCCTCCCGGCTGCTCGCTGTAGCGTCGGGTGCGTATTCGGAGACAGGAAGGACCGCGCTATGAGGATCTGGGTCAACGGCGGACTGCGGGACGCCGACGACGCCCGGCTGTCGGTGCTCGACCACGGGCTGACCGTGGGCGACGGCATCTTCGAAACGGTGCGTACGAGCGAGGGGCGCCCCTTCGCGCTGACCCGGCACCTCGACCGCCTCACCCGTTCCGCCCGGGGCCTGGGGCTGCCCGAGCCGGACCACGACGAGGTCCGCCGCGCGGCCGCCGCGGTCATCGACGCCAATCCCGTCGCCCTGGGACGCCTGCGGATCACCTACACCGGCGGGCTGTCCCCGCTCGGCTCGGACCGGGGGACCGACGGACCGAGCCTCGTCGTCGCCCTCGACGGGGTGAAGCGCCGCCCGGACAGCACGGCGGTGATCACCGTCCCCTGGACGCGCAACGAACGCGGCGCGCTCGCCGGCCTGAAGACCACCTCGTACGCCGAGAACGTCGTCGCCCTGGCACGGGCACGGGAGCGGGGCGCGTCCGAGGCGCTGTTCCCCAACACCGCCGACCGCCTCTGCGAAGGCACCGGCTCCAACGTGTTCGTCGTCCTGGACGGCCGCATCCACACCCCGCCGGTGGCCTCCGGCTGCCTCGCCGGGATCACCCGCGCGCTGACCGTGGAGTGGACCGGGGCCGAGGAGACCGACCTCCCGATGGATGTTCTCGCCGAGGCCGACGAGGTGTTCCTTACCTCGACGCTCCGTGACGTCCAGGCCGTGCACCGCCTCGACGACCGCGAGCCGGCCTCCAAGATCGGGCCGGTGACGGCGAAGGCCATGCGGATCTTCGCCGAGCGGTCCGGCGACGACCTCGACCCGTAACGGGCCGGGCGGCCCCACAGCCCCGAAGGCCCCGAAAAGCGCGTGACGGGGCCTCGCGCAGGGGATACAAACCCTTGATGACCACGACACTCCGGCCGTCCGGGCCGCTTCAGCAGGGCGCCGACGGCGCGCGGGCCCGCCATTACGACGTGTGCGACAACGGACGGCCCGTCGGCGCCGTCGCGATCAGCACCGACGACGCGTTCGGCCCGACCGCCGGGGTGCTGGGCTCGCTCGCCGTCGAGGAGTCCCGGCGCAGACGCGGCCGGGGCACCATCGCCGTGCTCGCCGCCGAGGAGGTGCTGCGGGGGTGGGGCTGCACCCGGGTGCGGGTGGAGGTCCCCGCCGACAACGACCCGGCCCGCCGCCTCGCGGCCGCCCTCGGCTACACCGAACGCAGCCGGAACATGGTCAAGGACCTCGGCCCGGACCCCGCCCCGCTCCCCGCGGGCCTCACCTCGCGCGCGATGGGCGACGAGGAGTTCGCCGCCTGGCGGCAGGACGCGGTGCGTGCGTACGCACAGGGCTGGATCGACCGCGGCGTGCCGCCCGAGCAGGCCGGGCTCAAGTCCGAGGCCGACCACGCCACCCTCCTGCCGGACGGACTGGCGACCGACGGGGTGCGCTTCCAGGTGCTGGTGCGTGCGGGCGAGGTCGTCGGACATGTGTGGGTGGCCCGCCGGGAGCTGCCGCCCGGTGGCGACGCCGGGTTCGTCTTCGACGTCGAGGTGCGCGAGGAGCACCGGGGCCGGGGCTACGGCAGGACCCTGATGCTGCTCGCCGAGGACGTCACCCGCACCTGGGGCGCGGACCGGCTCGGCCTGCACGTCTTCGCCTCCAACACCCCGGCCCTGCGGCTGTACGAGTCCCTCGGCTACGCGACGACGCGCTACAACCTGGCCAAGGCGCTGTAGCCCCTCCCCTCGCTGCCGGCCGCTACCGGTCCCGTGCGGCCAGGAGGCCGTCGAGGATCTCCTCGATCCGCTCGCGCAGCCCGTCCTGGCTCTGGCCGCCGTCCAGCCGCTCGTCGCCGATCACATAGGTGGGCGTGCCGGTCACGCCGATCGCCTTGCCCTCCGCGTGGTCGGCGTCGACGATCAGCAGATGCCGGCCGTCGATCAGCGCCGTGTCGAACTCCTCGGCGTCCAGGCCCAGTTCCCGTGCCACCGCGAGGAGCACCGGCTCGCCCGTGCCGCCGAGATCGGCGGTGCGGGACAGCAGGGCCTCGATGTACGGCCAGCCCTTGCCCTGGTCCGTCGCCTCCTCGGCGGCCTGGGCCGCGGCGTAGGCGTGCTTGTGCTTGTCCAGCGGGAAGTGCCGCAGCCGGATCTCGACGCGGTCCCCGTACCGGGCGCGCAGGGCGCGCACATCGTCGAGGGCTCGGTGGCAGTCGGGGCATTCGAGATCGCACCAGAGGTCGAGGACGACCGGTGCCGCGGGGGAGGAATCGCTCATGTGCCCAGTCTTCCAGGCCGGGCGGGCGCTACCCAACCGGGACCGGCCCACCCCCTGGGGAGGAGTCCGGCCCTGAAATGTCCCTGAGGTGGACGACCACCGTGGCCCCGACGGCGGTCGCCGGTGCAGGATGGAAGGGACGTATCCCCTGCGCCTGGAGGCCCTGATGCTTGCCGAGACCATCTGTTCCGCGGTGTCGGCGGCCGGCCTCGGCATCGCCGCGGTGACCGCGTACCGCAAGCGGTTCCTCACGGCGACGAGGATCGCCGCCTACTCCCTCGTCCCGGTCGGGCTCGTGCTGACCGGGGTCGTCGACTGGCTCGCCGGGATCGCCTTCAAGCCGAGCATCTGGCTCGGCTTCGGGGTGCTCGGCCTCTCCTGGCTGCTGTTCATGACCACCCGCGCCATCGAGCGCCGCAGCGGCACCACCCGCGCGGAGCGCAAGGCCGCGCGGGCGGCCGGGCGGAACGAGGCGGTGGCCCCGGCCGCCTCCGCCCCCTCGCTCGGCGCCGGCGGTGCGGCGGGGCCCGCGGCGGCGGCCACGAAGCCGCAGGCGCAGCCGAAGCCGAAGAAGAGGCAGGAGGCCGCCGCGCCCGGCGACGACTTCAGCGACATCGAGGCGATCCTCAAGAAGCACGGCATCTGAGACCGCGGCCCGTCCTGCGGGCGCGGGCAGGCGCCCACCGGCCCGAAAGCCTGATGGCGACCCGCACGCCGGAGCGATTACCGATGGCCACGGGACGGTGAACTCCCGGGGGAATGACCCCGGTTGATCGCCAACCCGGCCGTCGGTGCGTCATGATCACTCAGAGATGGTGGACCTTTCCCGGGGCGATGCCCCCGCACCCCCCGCCGAAGAGCCCCGCGGCTGTCTCTTCGCGCTCTCCCAGCCGCCCCTGATGATCTTCCTGACGGTGATCGGGGGTCTGCTGCTGATGGCCGCCCTGCACGATCTCTTCGTCCTGTGACGCCTCGCGCCACGGTGCGGGGCGGCGGCGTGGGCGTCAGCCCGCGGCTTCCTTGCGCCGGGCCCGGTACGCCGCGACGTGGAGCCGGTTTCCGCACGTACGGCTGGAGCAGTAGCGGCGGGAGCGGTTGCGCGACAGGTCGACGAACGCGTGCCCGCAGTCCGGCGCCTCGCAGCGCCGCAGTCGCTCCTGCTCGCCCGCCACGATGATGAAGGCCAGCGCCATGCCGCAGTCGGCCGCGAGATGGTCGGCGATCGAGGCGTCGGGGGCGAAGTAGTGCACGTGCCAGTCGTAGCCGTCGTGGTCGGTGAGCTGCGGGGTGGTGCCGGCCGCCGCGACGAGGCGGTTGACCAGGTCGGCGGCGGTGCGGGGGTCGGGCGCCGCGAAGACCTCGGCGAAACGGGCCCGGACGTCGCGCACGGCGGCCAGGTCCTTCTCGCCGAGCGAGCCGACCCCGCTGATGAGATGCCGCTCCGCGAAGGCGTACAGCGCGGCGATGTCGGCGAGGCCGTCCTCGGATCCGCCCGCGAGCCTGTCCGAGGGGTCGTCCCGCGGCGGCTCGTCCTCCGGTGCGGTGTTCACCAGATCGACCACCGTGTCGAGGGCGATCCGGGTGTCGTGAGGGATCAGCACGCTTCGCTCCCTGGCCTTCCGGCGGGCGGGCGCCTGCCGATGGCGGCTGACTCTACTGGCTCGGCCCGGCGGTGCCAGGCCCGGTGCGGGCCCGGCAGGGAGCGGAACGGGCCCCTCCGGCCCCTGGGAGGAGGAGTCGCGGGAGCCGGGCGCACCGGCGCCGTCGTCGCGGTGGATTCCGCGACGACGGCGCCGGTGTCTGCCCTATGCGGTTGTCGGCACGACGCCGTCGCCCCGAGTCGGACGGCGTCGAGCGGCTCTCTGCCTGGCTCAGCTCTCGGCCAGGATGTGGGAGAGCTCCGTGTCCAGATCGAAGTGACGATGCTCGGTGCCGGGCGGAACCGCGGCGTCGGTCCTCTTCAGGAACGACTCCAGGGCCCGCGCCGGGGCTTCGAGCAGGGCTTCACCCTCTGGGGAGCTCAGGGCGATGCATACGACGCCTTGACCGTGACTACGAGATGGCCAGACGCGGACGTCTCCGGTGCCGGTGGGCCGGTGAAGACCCTCGGCAAGGAGGTCGCGGGCGAATACCCATTCGACCGTCTCCTCCGCTCCGGTGTGGAAGGTGGCGTGCACGGCATAGGGATCGGCCGTGTCATACCGCAGGCCCGCGGGTACAGGCAGTGAGGACTCGCTCGACACAACGAGGCGCAGGTGCAGCTCGCAGCTGACCGTGGTGTTCATAAGCGCCAGGGCCTTTCGCTCAGTGTGCGCTCGGGGATTCGCACGTCGGCGAAATCGACATGCCACCTACGGTGGCGTTGTAAACCCCTCTGACCCATTTGTGATGCTTCGGGTCCCTCGCTCAGCGGCGTGTAACTTTGAGTTATGCGCCCATTCCAGTGACGAAGACGGGTCGGGTAAGTTGAGCTTCATGAACGCGGAGAGTGACGAGCGGAGCGAGGTCGCCGACCAGGCGGCACGCGCATCCGCCACGGGGGAATCGGACCGGGAGGAGCGCGAGCTGGGCTCGCGGGCGCCGGGTTTCATCAAGGCGTCGAAAGCGCTCCATCTGAGCTGGCAGGTCGGCGTCTTCATCGTCGGGCTCGGCGTGGTGATCGCGGGCGTGCTCATGCTCGTGCTGCCGGGGCCCGGCTGGCTGGTGATCTTCGGCGGCATGGCGATCTGGGCGACCGAGTTCGTCTGGGCCCAGCTGGTGCTGCGCTGGACCAAGCGCAAGGTCACCGAGGCGGCGCAGCGGGCCCTCGATCCCAAGGTCCGGCGACGCAACATCATCCTCACCACGCTGGGGCTCGTGATCATGGCGGTGCTGGCCGGGATCTACGTCTGGAAGTTCGGGCTCACCATGCCGTGGAAGATCAGCGAGTAGCCCGGGGGACGGTCCAGGAGCACCGCTGACATGGGGTAATGTTTGCGGTGCGCCCGGGCGATTAGCTCAGTGGGAGAGCGCTTCGTTCACACCGAAGAGGTCACTGGTTCGAACCCAGTATCGCCCACCCGGACAGAGGGCCCGGGAGACGGAATCCGTCTCCCGGGCCCTCTGCGTTGCGCGCCGGGCCCCGGCCCGGGAGCCGCTGTGACCAGCGGGCCCGGACCGGGCGTGGCTCACCGCATCCGTCCCAGCGCGTCCCTCAGCCGGCGGGCGTCGCGCAGCCGCTGCTCGTACGTCGCTCCGACCACCAGCAGCAGCAGCCCGGCCAGGGCCGGCGGCAGCCAGCGGGGCAGCGCGCCCGCGACCTGCACCACGTACGGCGCCAGCTCGTGCAGCCCGTCCAGCGCCAGCACCGCCCCACCGAGCAGCAGCAGCGCCTGGAGGCGGTAGCGCGCGCCCAGCAGCGTGATCACCAGCGCCGCCACCCCCAGCAGCAGCGGCCGCAGCCAGTCCGGGTCGGTCCAGGCGACCGCCAGGCTCGGCAACAGCGTCGCCGCGAGCCCCGGCCCGTACGCCGTCCACGACGAGACCTCCCGGTCCCCGCGCCGCCGCAGCACCCCGACCACCAGCGCGGGCACGGTCACCGGCAGCGTGTACGCCTCCGGGAACGACACCTCCGAGGCGGCCAGCCGGACCCAGGTGGCCAGCACGAACAGCGCCGCCGCCAGGTAACCCGCCACCGGCCGCCGCTCCGACCGCACCGCCGCGCCCGCCGCCAGCACCCCGCTCAACGCCAGCACCAGGGCCAGGAAGGGCGCGTCGGACACCGCGAGCCCCACGGCGACGAGCGCACCCAGCGCACCCGCCAGCTCCACCGGCAACGCCACCGGGTTCCGCCGCAACCGTGCCCCGAGCAGCACCGTCAGCGCGGGCACCAGAAGCATCAACGGCGCGGACTCATGCGGTGCGAGGTCCAGGGACCGGCCCGCGAACCCCGTGAGCACGGTGCCCCAGACCACCGCGGCGACCGCGAGCACCGCACGCGGCACCTCGGCCCCCGCCCGTACCGCCGCCCCGGCGAACAGCGCCGCCAGCGCGCCGAACACCGCGTAGGAGGCCCCCTCCGACGCCAGCGACAGCACGGCGACGCTCATCGCCCCGGCCACCGCCCCCAGCAGCGCGATCACCGGCACCGCCGACGCGCTCCGGCCGCTCCCGGCACTCCGGACCGCCGACGCGAGCAGCCCGCCCACCAGGGCCGTCTCCCCGGCCACCGCGACCGCGTAGGGCACATCCAGCACGACCCCGGCCAGCAGCAGCGCGCCCCAGCCGAGAGCCACCGCACCCGCACCGGCGGCCCCGCGCAGGGCTGCCCCGGAAGGCCGCTGGCGAGCGCCGGCCCCACCGGCCGCGTACCAGGGAGCCCCGGCAGCGGGCGGCGCCGTCCGGGCCGCGCCCGGCACATCCGCCTCCGCCGGAGCCGCGTCCCGGGCCGCCAACGGCGCCGTGATCCGCACGACCGAGGGCCACCACCGGTACGCCGCCCCCAGCAGCCCGGCCACCAGGGCGAGCGTCAGCGGGGCCGCGGCCAGCTCCGACCACGGCAGCGTCGACCCCAGCGCGGACCGGAATCCCTCCGGCGCCCCCGCCCACACGTCCGACAGCAGCGTCACCGGACCCAGCAGCACCGCCGCGAGCGGCGGCAGCGCCCACGCCAGGGAGCCGGCCACCACGGCCGCCGACGCCGCCAGCACCCCGCGCGCCGCGTCCCTCGGCACCCCTGCCCGCAGGACCCCTGCCAGGGCGAGGCCGCCCAGCAGATACGCGAGCACCCGCCAGCCCTCCGGCAGTGCGGCGGCCGGTACGCCGCCCACCGCGGCCACCGCCGCGAGGCCCGCCACCACACCGCCCGTCCGCGCGAAACCTCTCGGCGCGCGCCACGCCCCGGCCAGGGCCGCCGCGGCCGCCGCCAGCAGCAGCGCCCCCGGTCCCGCCGCCCCGAGCGGCCCGGAGGCCGTCGTGGACAGCGCGAGGCCCACCATCAGGGCCGACAAGCCCATCGCCGATCCACCGACGCACGCCGTGACCCGCACCCCGGCGCCCTTGCCCCACAGCGCGATCGCTCCGTCCAGCACCGCGGTCGCCAGCAGCGCCCACCCGACCACCAGCGCCGGCGCGCCCGCGGCCCAGGCCCAGAACAGCAGCGGCCACTGGGCCAGCACCACGGCGGCCGGCAACGGCAGGCGCAGCTTGCCCAGCGCCAGCCCGTACGCCGTCCACAGCGCCGCGAGCACCGCCGACGCGACGGCCGTGAAACCGAGCCCGTCGGTGTCGGGCGCGGCCACCGCGTGGACCGCGTAGACGTCCAGCAGCGTCAGCACCAGGGCCAGGGCCGCCAGCGCCTCGGCGGTGGCCGCCAGACCCCGCCGCAGCAGCACCGCCGGGGCGGCCATCGCCCCCAGGGTCACCGCGGCCAGCACGGCCGACCGGCCGCCGATCCCCATCGAGCCCCAGCTCACCAGCGTGAACGCGACGGCAGCGACCGCCAGCAGCAGACCGCCCAGCGTCAGCAGGATGTTCTGCGCGCTGCGCGGCGCGGACGGCTGCTTCGGCACCTGGCCCCACGGCTGCGCGGGGGCGCCGGGAGGCGCGCCCCAGCCGGACGGGTTCCAGCCCGGGGCGGCCGTCGGCGCGGGCGGCCGCAGCGCGGCGAGCAGCCAGGTGCGCCGGGTCAGCAGCTGGGCCCGGCGGGCGTCCAGCTCGGCCAGTTCTCGGTCGAGGAGGGCCAGTTCCTCGGCGGGCGGGGGCACGTGTTCCATGTACGGGAGTGTGGCCCCGGCCACCCGGCCCGTACATGCGCTCGGATACTCACTTCCCGGCCGCACCGCCCTGAGTAGAGCCCTACCCGGAAGCGGTTTGAACGAAGCCCTCGAAGCCCTGTATGGTTCATCCCGTTCCCGGGCGATTAGCTCAGTGGGAGAGCGCTTCGTTCACACCGAAGAGGTCACTGGTTCGAACCCAGTATCGCCCACCGGGGAAAGCCGGTCCGTCAGCATCACGCGGACCGGCTTTCGCATGTCCCGCCCCTCGAACCCCTTACGCGGCCGCGGGCAGTTCCGGACGCAGCGGCCACGCCGGATCCACCGTCTCCGGCGTCCCGCTCTTCGCGAACCACGCCTCCAGGCCCCGCGCCTGGGCCGCGTGCCAGGTCGCCTGAAGGACGTGCAGCTCGGCCGGCGACAGCCGCTCCAGCCGCGTCGAGAAGCGCCGGCACACCGCCCGTACCAACTCCAGTGAAGCCGTCGCGTCGGCCGCCGCGTCATGGGCCCCGTCGAGCACCACCTCGTAACTCGCGCACAGGTCCGTGAGCGTACGGCGGCCCTTGCGGTAGCGGTCCAGATGCTTGTCCAGCACCCTCGGGTCCACCACCCGCATCGGCACCCCGTCGAGATACCCGGCCAGCGACGACGCCCGGTGCCGTCTCAACTCCCGGTCCAGCAGCGTCAGATCGAAGGGCGCGTTCATCACGACCAGCGGACGGCCCGTCGCACAGCTCTCCGCCAGGGCCCGGGCTATCTCGTCCATCACCGGGGCGGGCCAACGCCCGTAGCGGTGAAGGTGGTCGTCGGTCAGACCGTGGATCTCGGTCGCCCCCGGCGGGACCGGGACCCCCGGATCGACCAGCCAGCGCGTGACGCGGACGCGACCGCCCGCGGTGTCCTGCGCGACGAGAGCGGCCGAGACGATCCGGTCCTGCTCGACGTCCACGCCTGTCGTCTCCGTGTCAAAAGCGGCCAGTGGCCCCTCGAACCAGTGCATCATCCCCGAACTCCTCGCACCCGCACGGCAGATGGAATGTTTCCTCTGCCCGATTCGGTGATACCCGGGCTGTTTGCCTGATACGCCGTTTGCGGGCGGTCCGATGCGGTGACAACACAGGTGGGACGCCGGGAAGTTGCCGCCGGCGTCCGTCGATCCGTCCAGCCCACGACACCCCGCCGGCAGACCACCTGCCATCGATCGGCACGCCCGGAAGGCACACGGAGCCATGGCGCTCGCGCAGCCCGACCCCGGGGGAACCGCCCGCGCCGAGGCCTTCGGGCCGCGGCTGCCGCAGCGGCCCGACACGCCACTGCGCGGCTCCCTCGCCACCACCGCCTGCATGGAGACCCTTCAGGTGGGCTACCTGCACGCCGTCGCGGCGGCGGCGGGATGCTCCCTGTCCCAGCCCTTCCCCGACAACGGCATCGACTGGCACGTCAGCCACGGCGCCCCGGCCCACACCGTCGACGACGAAGTGACCATCAAGGTGCAGCTCAAATGCACCTACCAGATACCGCCGCACCCGGCGGGCGGGGCGTTCTCCTTCACGCTCGACAACGCCCACCTCGTCAAACTCGCCCGCAGCCCGGTGTCGGTGCACAAGATCCTGGTCGTGATGATCGTCCCCCGCAGCCAGGACGACTGGCTGCGCGCCGGGCCCGGGGGCCTCGACCTGCGCCACTGCTGCTACTGGACCAACCTGGCCGGCCACGCGGTGACGGGCCGGAACCGGACCACTGTGCGCATCCCGACCTCGCGGATCTTCGACGACCGCGCACTCTGCGACATCATGGCCCGGGTCGGGGCCGGAGGGAGACCCTGATGCACCGGTCCATGGACGAGCCCACGGGCGGAGCGGGACTGCCCGCCGCCCGCTCGCACCCCACCGCCCGCCCGGGGCCCCCGCCCCTCGCCGGGGAACTGCCCGACCCCGCCGTCCTCGGGGCCCTCCTGCGGCGGCACGGCTGGCAGCGGCGCGGGGGAGCGCCGGGTCGCTACGGCCGCTGGACCCCGCCCGGTTCCGCCGGCGGGACGACCAGCCTGCTGGTGCCCGAGAACGCGTCCTTCCCCGACAGCGGGGAGCTGATCGAGGAGGCCCTCGACGCCCTCGGCCGCAGCGCCGACCCCTCCGCACGCGACATCCTGGTCTCCCTGACCCTGCCCAGCGACGAGATCCGCTGGTGGCGCGAGGTCCCCGAGTCGGCGGCCGGAGCCGCGGGCGCCTCGGGCTGGACCGAGGCGGAGGAGCTGCGCTCGGCCGCCCGCCGGGTCCTCATGGCCGGGGCCCTCGCGGCCCGCGGCCGGGCCGGCTACCACGGGGCCCGGCACCGCCGGAAGGCACGCGCCGCCCTGGACGACGCCCTGATCGGGCCCGGAGCCGACGGCCGGAGCCTCACCGCGTACGTCCCCGTCGCCTCCGGCCGCGCCATCGCCGTGCGGCTCTGCCACGCCCTGCACGCCACCCGCGAGGCGGTGGACTACCAGCGCGCCACCGGCGGCCTGGAGGCCTTCGACAGCGCGGTCGCGGCGGGCGTCGGCCGGGAGCTGACCGAGGCGCTGATCGCCCTGGTGCGCGGCTCCGAGGGGGCCCGGATCGACCTGCGGTGGGCACCCGCCGCAGGCACCCCGGACGGCTGCCCGGCCCGCCCCGCGCCCGTCGAGTTCTCCCCGGGCGACCTGCCCGCCCTGCGCGCCGCCGGAGCCCGCTACCTCCGCGACGAACCCGCCGTGCGGGTGCGGCTGACCGGCGTGGTGGTCCGGCTGCGCCGGTCGGGGCCGCGCGGCGCCGGGATCGTACGGCTGCGGGTGCTGGCCGGGGCCGAGGTCGCGCACGTCCGCGTGGAGCTGGACGAGGAGGCGTACCGCATCGCGGGCCACGCCCACCTGGTCGGACTGCCGCTGCGGGTGGAGGGGCGGCTGGAGAACCGGGGCGGCTTCCGGCGGCTCACCGGGGCCTCGCAGGTCGCGCCCGTCCAGGTCGACGAGGCCGAGCGGGACCGGCTGATGAAGGCGCTCCAGGAGAACGTGGACTTCTTCGAGGAGGCGTGCGCTGGGGAGGAGCCGTAGCCCGGCCCGGAAGGCGTTCGCGTCGGGGGCGTACGGCTCGGTACGATTCGCAGTGCTTGGCCATGTGAAGGCAGGCGCCCCCTCAGACAGGAGAGACCGGTGTCAGACGTCCGTGTGATCATCCAACGCGATTCCGAGCGGGAAGAGCACGTGGTGACGACGGGCACGACGGCCGGCGAGCTCTTCCCCGGGCAGCGCACCGTCGTCGCCGCCCGCATCGGCGGTGAGCTGAAGGACCTCTCCTACGAGCTCCAGGACGGCGAGAGCGTCGAGCCGGTGGAGATCTCCTCCGAGGACGGCCTGAACATCCTGCGCCACTCCACCGCGCACGTCATGGCCCAGGCCGTGCAGGAGCTCTTCCCCGACGCCAAGCTCGGCATCGGCCCGCCGGTCAAGGACGGCTTCTACTACGACTTCGACGTCGAGAAGCCGTTCACGCCCGAGGACCTCAAGGCCATCGAGAAGAAGATGCAGGAGATCCAGAAGCGGGGCCAGAAGTTCTCCCGCCGCGTGGTCTCCGACGAGGCCGCCCGCGAGGAGCTGGCCGACGAGCCGTACAAGCTGGAGCTCATCGGCATCAAGGGGTCCGCCTCCTCCGACGACGGCGCGGACGTCGAGGTGGGCGGCGGCGAGCTGACCATCTACGACAACCTCGACCCCAAGACCGGCGACCTGTGCTGGAAGGACCTCTGCCGGGGTCCGCACCTGCCCACCACCCGGTTCATCCCGGCGTTCAAGCTGATGCGCAACGCCGCGGCGTACTGGCGCGGCAGCGAGAAGAACCCGATGCTCCAGCGCATCTACGGCACCGCCTGGCCGACCAAGGACGAGCTGAAGGCGCACCTGGAGTTCCTGGAGGAGGCCGCCAAGCGCGACCACCGCAAGCTCGGCAACGAGCTGGACCTCTTCTCCTTCCCCGACGAGATCGGCCCCGGCCTCGCGGTCTTCCACCCCAAGGGCGGCGTCATCCGCCGGGCCATGGAGGACTACTCGCGCCGCCGTCACGAGGAGGAGGGCTACGAGTTCGTCTACTCGCCGCACGCCACCAAGGGCAAGCTCTTCGAGAAGTCCGGCCATCTGGACTGGTACGCCGACGGCATGTACCCGCCCATGCAGCTCGACGACGGGGTGGACTACTACCTCAAGCCGATGAACTGCCCGATGCACAACCTGATCTTCGACGCGCGCGGCCGCTCCTACCGCGAACTGCCGCTGCGGCTCTTCGAGTTCGGCACCGTGTACCGGTACGAGAAGTCGGGCGTCGTGCACGGCCTGACCCGCTCGCGCGGCTTCACCCAGGACGACGCGCACATCTACTGCACCAAGGAGCAGATGGCCGAGGAGCTCGACCGCACGCTCACCTTCGTGCTGAACCTGCTCCGCGACTACGGGCTCACCGACTTCTACCTGGAGCTCTCCACCAAGGACCCGGAGAAGTACGTCGGCTCCGACGAGACCTGGGAAGAGGCCACCGAGACGCTGCGCCAGGTCGCCGAGAAGCAGGGTCTGCCCCTGGTCCCGGACCCGGGCGGCGCCGCGTTCTACGGCCCGAAGATCTCCGTGCAGTGCAAGGACGCCATCGGCCGCACCTGGCAGATGTCGACCGTGCAGCTCGACTTCAACCTGCCGGAGCGCTTCGACCTGGAGTACACCGGGCCCGACGGCTCCAAGCAGCGCCCGGTGATGATCCACCGTGCCCTGTTCGGCTCCATCGAGCGCTTCTTCGCCGTGCTCCTGGAGCACTACGCGGGCGCGTTCCCGGTCTGGCTCGCGCCGGTCCAGGCCGTCGGCATCCCGATCGGCGACGCCCACATCCCCTACCTCCAGGAGTTCGCCGCCAAGGCGCGCAAGCAGGGGCTGCGGGTGGACGTGGACGCGTCCTCGGACCGGATGCAGAAGAAGATCCGCAACCAGCAGAAGGCCAAGGTGCCCTTCATGATCATCGCTGGCGATGAGGACATGGCCAACGGTGCCGTCTCCTTCCGCTACCGCGACGGTTCGCAGGAGAACGGCATCCCGGTCGACGAGGCCCTCGCCAAGATCGCGAAGGCCGTCGAGGACCGCGTACAGGTCTGATCCGTCACGCGGGAACGGCCCCGGAGCGCTACCCGCGCTCCGGGGGCCGTTTCTCGTCCTCCCGGGTGAACACCTGGATCAGCCACGACGAGAACGACCCCGTGACCGCGCCGAGCAGCGCCAGGCCGCCGGCCATCAGCCCCGCCGCGACCGTCCGGCCCCAGAACGTCACCGGGGCGACATCGCCGTAACCGACCGTCGTGAGCGTCTCGCAGGCCCACCACACCGCGTCGCCGAAGGTGCGGATGGAGGCGTCGGGGGCCGTGTGCTCCAGGTGGTAGACCGCGAGCGAGGCGGCGAAGCCGAGCAGGGCGGCGGTCAGGCCCGCGTACGAGATCACTCGCGCGTACAGACTGAGCCGCGGGCGGTCGCGGCGTTGCTGCACCGCCGTGTACACCTTGACCATGCGCAGCGGGCGCAGCAGCGGCAGCAGCAGGACCAGGGTGTCGAGCCAGTGCACGCGCGGGAAGCGCGCGCCCAGCCCGCTGAGCCGCAGCCGCGTCCCGTAGTCCAGGAGGAACAGCAGCCAGGTCGTCCAGACGAGGATCAGGGCGAGGTCGTTCCAGGGCTCGTCGTCGTGCGGGGTCAGCACCCGGACCGCGTACCCCGCCAGGAAGAGCAGCCCCGCGGCGAAGAGCGGGACCTCCGTGCGCTGCTCCCAGCGGGTCAGCCGGGCGGGTCGATCGGAGGCGGGTCGGTCGCTCATCGCCTCAGCATCGCGGGCGGCCGGGCGGTGCGGCCCCGGCGACACGCTCGGCCGGGGCGACGCAATATGCTGATCGGCATGACGAGTGAGCCGGAGCAGCAGATCGGCGTGGGGACGCCCGACGCATTCCAGCGCCTGTGGACTCCCCACCGGATGGCGTACATCCAGGGCGAGAACAAGCCCAGCGGCCCGGGCGCCGAGGACGGTTGTCCATTCTGTTCGATCCCCGCGAAATCCGACGAGGACGGGCTCCTCGTGGCGCGCGGCGAGCACGTCTACGCGGTGCTGAACCTGTACCCGTACAACGGCGGCCACCTCATGGTCGTCCCCTACCGTCATGTGGCCGACTACACGGAGCTGGACGACCCGGAGACGGCGGAGCTGGCGGACTTCACCAAGCGGGCGATGGTCGCGCTGCGCGCGGCCTCCGGGGCGCACGGCTTCAACATCGGCATGAACCAGGGCTCGGTGGCCGGCGCCGGGATCGCCGCGCATCTGCACCAGCACCTGGTGCCGCGCTGGGGCGGGGACACCAACTTCATGCCGGTCATCGGCCACACCAAGGTGCTGCCCCAGCTGCTCGGCGACACCCGGGCGATGCTGGCCGACGCCTGGCCGAAGGGCGAGCTGCCGGCCCGCTGAGCACGGCCCGCTGAGCACGGTACGGAGAACTCGGTACGGAGAACTCGGTACGGAGAACTCGGTACGGAGAACTCGGTACGGAGAAGGGGGGAGGCTCGGCCGGGCCTCCCCCCTCTCGTTCCGTTCCTACGCGTCGTAGACGTCGGCCTTGCGCGGGGCCGGGTCCTGGACGAGGCCGCTCAGTATCATCGAGCGGTTGTCGAAGCGCTCCGTGTCGACGCCGTTCTCCGCGAGGACGCGCATCGCCGCCGTGTGGACGGCCCGCAGCACCGGGGTGGCGGCGCGCATCGCGTCGTCCGCCATGAAGCGGTGGTTCCACGGCTTGGCCGCCCACGCGTGCCGCAGCCCGAACGGCTCGGGCAGCACGATCTTCCCGCCCAGATAGTCCAGCAGCGGCGGATACCAGGTCAGAGGGGCCCGCAGCGCGAGCCGGACGACCTCCTTGGCGTCTACCAGGGCCAGCTGGATGTCCCGGGTCTCCCAGAAGCGGACGGTCTTGTTGACCGTCCGCGTCTTCGCCGCCGGCTTGGAGAGGAACAGGCCGTGCACCGGCCCCAGCGCGTGGCCCGTGACCTCGATGCGCAGGGTCTCGTGGAGCACGGTGACGGTGATCATCATGGTGATCACCAGCTGACCGTCCCACAGGGTGAACTGGACGCCCAGGTAGTGCCGGTCACCGCTGCCGAACTGCTGGTGGTTGCAGATCCGCTGTATCTCGTGGGGCTTCACCTGGAAGGTGGCGACGTCCTCCCCCTCGGGGCGCGTGACGGAGTCGGCGCCCTCCCCGATCGGCGAGACGATCCAGTGCTTCACGTCCGGCTTCGGGAAGCCGCCCGTGTTCAGCGGCCCGCGCTCCAGCATCTTCAACTGGTCGTGGATGATCCGGATCAGGTCCCAGCTGCGGAACTGGTGGATCTCCTTGGTCGGGTCCTTGGGGAGCAGCTCCTCGGCCAGCTGCCAGCTGCCCCAGCGGGTGCCCATCCCGAGGACGCCCTTGGGACCGGCGTAGAAGACGGCGTTGGACTGCTGTTCGGCCGACAGCTTCTCCAGTCCCTGGCGCAGCGCCTCGCGGGCGGTCTCGTTGGGGTTCTTCGGCACCGCCTCGGGAATCTTCGCGATCACCCCCGTGCCGGAGAGCAGGCCGCTCCAGCGCGCCCGCAGGTCCCTGGCCGAGGTCTCCGCGATCCGCTTGGCGATCAGCCAGCCGATCACCGGGGCGATGAGCGCGCCCCGGACGTAGAGCGCGAGCAGCCCGTCCAGGGGGAGCTTGACCATCAGGACCAGCGCGCCGATGCCGAAGGCGGCCAGGAGGATCGTGCCGACCGCGCGGAACGCCGTGTCCTTGGACTTGCTGAGCGCCTCCCGGACCCGGAAGGCGATCACCCAGGCCAGCATGCCGGGCAGGAACAGGACGCCGAACACCACGGTCACCAGGGTGAGCCGGGTGTCCCGGGCCTTGCGCAGGTTGTTCGCCGACAGACAGTGCTCCACCACGGTCTGCGGGTCCATGCCGAAGGACTGGATGAGCGCGCCGCGCGCGCCCCCGAGCATCCGCTCCTGGACGGCACGGGCGAACGCCTCGCCGAGATTCGGCTTGAAGTAGTCGGACTTGAAGAGTTTCGAGGAGCCCGGCTTCACCACCGATTTGTGCCACTCGCTGTTGGCGTCGAGGATCGTCTCCACCGGACTGTCCCGATACGCCGCCGAGGCCAGGGCATTGGTCGCCACGGTCTGGCCGCCCGAGCCCTGGATCGGGATCTGGGCCCCGGGTGAGAAGTCGAATCCGTCGTTGGCCACCTGTCGCCCCCACTCGCCGCACGTCTGCTCCTGCGGTGTGCCCAACTACCGTACGCGGCATACCTTCTGAGCTGCGACCACAGCGTATCGTCCTGATCACGCCACTGCCCGTCACCCGCGCGCATCGAACGGCGTGTGCGACAGTGCGCCGGTCACGCGCCGGGGGACCCGTCCGCCCGCTCCGCCCGGACCCGGTCCGCGACCTGCGGCGGCATCGCCTCGTGGCGGGCGTACGCGCGGTCGAAGCGGCCCGTGCCGTGCGACAGGGAGCGCAGGTCCACCGCGTACCGGCCGACCTCGATCTCCGGCACCTCGGCCCGTACGACGGTGCGCCCGCCCGGACTCTGCTCGGTTCCCACGACACGGCCCCGCCGCCCCGAGAGGTCGCTCATCACCGGGCCCACATAGTCGTCGGGGACCAGGACGCTTACCTCGCAGACCGGTTCCAGGAGCTGGATGCGGGTGTCGGAGGCGGCCTCGCGCAGCGCGAGCGCCCCGGCGGTCTGGAACGCGGCGTCCGAGGAGTCCACCGAGTGCGCCTTGCCGTCCAGCAGTGTGACGCGCACGTCGACCAGCGGATGCCCGGCGGCCAGCCCCCGGGCGGCCTGGGCCCGCACGCCCTTCTCCACCGAGGGGATGAACCGACGCGGCACCGAACCGCCGACCACCTTGTCGACGAACTCGATGCCCGAGCCCGGCGGCAGCGGCTCCACCTCGATCTCGCAGATCGCGAACCGGCCGTGCCCGCCCGACTGCTTGACGTGCCGTCCGCGCCCGGCGGCCCGCCCGGCGAACGTCTCGCGCAGCGGCACCCGGTGCGGTTCCGCGTCGACCTGGACGCCGTAGCGGTTGCGCAGCCGATCCAGGGCCACCTCCTGATGGGCCTCGCCCAGGCACCACAGGACGACCTGACCGGTGTCCGGGTTCTGTTCGAGGCGCAGCGTGGGGTCCTCGGTGACCAGCCGGGCCAGGCCCTGCGACAGCTTGTCCTCGTCCGCCTTGCCGTGCGCCCGTACGGCCAGCGGCAGCAGCGGGTCCGGCGTCGACCAGGGCTCGATCAGGACCGGATCGTCGGCCGGGGAGAGCGTGTCGCCGGTCTCCGCCTCGCCGAGCCGGGCCACGCACGCCAGATCGCCCGCGACGCACCGGTCCAGGGCGTGCTGCCGGCGGCCGAACGGCGAGGTGAGCGCCCCGACCCGGATCTCCGCCTCGTGACAGGGGCGCGGCGCGTGCCCCGTCGCGTCCAGGCCGTGGCCGCAGAGGTGTACGGAGTCGTCGGGGCGCAGGGTGCCGGAGAAGACGCGGACCAGCGAGACCCGGCCCACGTACGGGTCGGAGGCCGTCTTGACGACCTCGGCGACCAGCGGGCCCCCGGGATCGCAGACCGGGGCGGGCCGCGGCTCGCCCGACGGGGTGGTGACGGCGGGCGGGGTGCGCTCCAGCGGGGTCGGGAAGCCGCGGGTGATCAGCTCCAGCAGTTCGACGGTGCCGATGCCCTGGCGGGCGCCCTCGGCCGCGGGCGCGGCGGTGAGGACGGGGTGGAAGGAGCCCCGGGCGACGGCCCGTTCGAGGTCGGCGATCAGCGTCGCGACGTCGAGGTCCTCGCCGTCGAGATAGCGGTCCATCAGGGACTCGTCCTCGCTCTCGGCGATGATCCCCTCGATCAGCCGGTCCCGGGCCGCCCGCAGGGACTCCTCCTGGTCGGGCGCGGGCGGCAGCTCGGCGCGTTGCCCCGAGGAGTAGTCGAGGATCCGCCGGCTCAGCAGCCCGGTGAGCCCGGTCGGCGGGGCGTGCCCGTCGGCGCCCTCGGGGCCCGGCACGGGCAGGTACAGCGGCAGTACGGCGTCGGGGTCCTCGCCCCCGAAGGCCTCGGCGCAGATCCGGTTCATCTCCCGGTAGGAGGTGCGGGCGGTGTCCAGGTGCGTCACGACGATCGCGCGCGGCATGCCGACGAGCGCGCACTCCTCCCAGGCTGCCCGGGTGGTCGCGGCCACGGACGCGGCGTCCTGGGCCGCCGAGACGACGAAGAGGGCCGCGTCCGCCGCGCGCAGACCGGCCCGCAGCTCGCCGACGAAGTCCGCGTAGCCGGGGGTGTCCAGCAGATTGATCTTGCAGCCGTCCCAGGCCACCGGGACCAGCGAGAGCTGGACGGAACGCCGTCGACGCCGCTCGATCCCGTCGTAGTCGGAGACGGTCGCCCCGTCCTCCACCCGCCCGGCCCGGTTCACGGCTCCCGCCGTCAGGGCCAGGGCCTCGACCAGCGTGGTCTTGCCCGATCCGCTGGGGCCGACCAGCACCACGTTCCGTACGGCGGAGGGGTGGCCGGCCGTCGGTACTCCTCCGGCGGCCCCGGGGTGTGCGTGTGCCTTGTCGCCCATGATGCGTTCCTCCCGGTCGGCGGCGCGGTGCGGGGGAGGGCGACCGCGCGCGGAGCAGCGGTGGTCACGGACACGGGGAGGCCGCCGCGGCGGCTTCGGCGACGCCCGAGGTCCTTCGAGCTTGGCACCGCGACGGGGCCTCGTCCATATGTCGCGCACGGCACGGTCCGGATGCCGTGCACCCGTACGTCCCCCGCCGCGCACGGGCGCGGTCCCCGCGTCGTGTACGGGCGGGGTCCGGGCCGGCGGGGAGCCCGTGTGACACCCGGCGGCGGGTGCCCGTCCGGTGGAAGGCACCGGCGGTGACTACGATGGGCCAGCCGGTGGCCGAAGGGGCCGCACGGCGAACCGAACCCTCGGGAAGGCCATGCTGAACAAGTACGCGCGTGCATTCTTCACGCGTGTCCTCACACCGTTCGCCGCTCTGCTGCTCCGCCTCGGGGTCAGCCCCGACGCGGTCACTCTCGTCGGCACGGCCGGAGTGATGGCAGGTGCGCTGGTCTTTTTCCCCATGGGGGAGTTCTTCTGGGGCACGATCGTCATCACGATCTTCGTCTTCTCCGACCTCGTCGACGGCAACATGGCGCGGCAGGCCGGGATCTCCAGCCGGTGGGGCGCGTTCCTCGACTCGACGCTGGACCGGGTCGCCGACGGGGCGATCTTCGCCGGATTCGCCCTCTGGTACGCGGGCGGCGGCGACGACAACATCCTGTGCGCCGTGGCGATCTTCTGCCTGGCCAGCGGCCAGGTGGTCTCGTACACCAAGGCGCGCGGCGAGTCGATCGGCCTGCCGGTCGCGGTCAACGGCCTCGTGGAGCGCGCCGAGCGCCTGGTGATCTCGCTGGTCGCCGCCGGACTCGCCGGACTGCACGCGTTCGGCGTCCCCGGTATCGACGTCCTGCTGCCGATCGCGCTGTGGATCGTCGCCGCGGGCAGCCTCGTGACGCTGATCCAGCGCGTGGTGACCGTGCGCCGCGAATCCGCCGAGGCGGACGCCGCGGAAGCCGCCGTGGGGCAGGCCGCCGCAGGCCCGTCCGCCGCCGGTTCCGGCGGTTCCGCCGGCCAGGCCGGCCAGGGGAGCGAGGGCGACCGGTGAGCAGCGGTACGTCCGATCTGAAGGGCCGACTCACCGACGGGCTGTACGGACTGGGCTGGGGCGCGGTCAAGAGGCTGCCCGAGCCGGCCGCCGCCCGCCTCTTCCGCACCATCGCCGACCAGGTGTGGAAGCGGCGCGGCAAGAGCGTGCTGCGGCTGGAGTCGAACCTGGCCCGGGTCGTCCCCGACGCGGGTCCTGAGCGACTGGCGGAGCTGTCGCGGGCCGGGATGCGCTCCTACATGCGCTACTGGATGGAGTCGTTCCGGCTGCCGACGTGGAGCCCGGAGCGCATCGAGGCAGGCATCGACATCGCCGGCACCCACCACCTGGCCGAAGGCCTGGACGCCGGGAAGGGCGTGGTCGTCGCCCTGCCGCACCTGGCCAACTGGGACCTCGCGGGGGCCTGGGTCACCACCGACCTGAAGGTCCCCTTCACCACCGTCGCCGAACGCCTGGAGCCCGCGACGCTCTACGACCGGTTCGTCGCCTACCGCGAGGGCCTGGGCATGGAGGTCCTCCCGCACAGCGGCGGGTCCGCCTTCGGCACCCTGGCCCGGCGGCTGCGCGCCGGCGGTCTGATCTGCCTGGTCGCGGACCGGGACCTGTCCGCGTCCGGCGTCGAGGTGTCGTTCTTCGGCGCCACCGCCCGGATGCCCGCGGGCCCGGCACTGCTCGCCCAGCAGACGGGCGCGAAGCTGCTGCCGGTGACCCTCTGGTACGACGGGCCGGTGATGCGCGGGCGTATCCATCCGGCGGTCGACGTGCCGCCGGAGGGCACCCGCGTCGAGAAGACCACCGCCATGACCCAGGCGCTGGCCGACGCCTTCGCCGGCGGTATCGCCGAGCACCCGGAGGACTGGCACATGCTCCAGCGGCTCTGGCTGGACGACCTGGACCCCCGGGGGGAACCCACGTGAAGATCGGCATCGTCTGCCCGTACTCCTGGGACGTACCGGGCGGTGTGCAGTTCCACATCCGGGACCTCGCAGAACACCTGATCCGGCTCGGCCACGAGGTCTCCGTCCTGGCCCCCGCCGACGACGAGACCCCGCTGCCGCCGTACGTCGTCTCGGCGGGCCGGGCCGTCCCCGTCCCGTACAACGGCTCCGTCGCCCGGCTGAACTTCGGCTTCCTGTCGGCGGCCCGGGTGCGGCGCTGGCTCCACGACGGCACGTTCGACGTCATCCACATCCACGAGCCGACCTCCCCGTCGCTCGGCCTGCTGGCCTGCTGGGCGGCGCAGGGGCCGATCGTGGCCACCTTCCACACCTCCAACCCGCGCTCCCGGGCGATGATCGCCGCGTACCCGATCCTCCAGCCCGCGCTCGAGAAGATCAGCGCCCGGATCGCCGTCAGCGAGTACGCCCGGCGCACCCTGGTCGAGCACCTCGGCGGGGACGCCGTCGTCATCCCCAACGGCGTCGACGTCGGCTTCTTCGCCCGGGCCGAGCCGAAGGCCGAGTGGCAGGGCGGGACCCTCGGCTTCATCGGCCGCATCGACGAACCCCGCAAGGGCCTGCCCGTCCTGATGAAGGCGCTGCCCGCGATCCTCGCCGCGCACCCCGAGGCCCGGCTGCTGGTCGCCGGACGCGGCGACGAGGAGGAGGCGGTGGCCACGCTGCCGAAGGAACTGCGCGAGCGCGTCGAGTTCCTCGGCATGGTCAGCGACGAGGACAAGGCCCGGCTGCTGCGCAGCGTCGATGTGTACGTGGCCCCGAACACCGGCGGCGAGAGCTTCGGCATCATCCTGGTCGAGGCGCTGTCGGCCGGTGCGCCGGTGCTGGCCAGCGATCTGGACGCCTTCGCGCAGGTGCTGGACCAGGGCGCGGCGGGCGACCTGTTCGCAGGCGAGGACGCCGAGGCGCTGGCCGCCGCGGCGATCCGGCTGCTGGGCGACCCGGAGCGCCGGGCCGGACTGCGCGAGCGCGGCGAGGCCCACGTCCGGCGGTTCGACTGGGCGACGGTGGGGGCCGACGTCCTCGCGGTGTACGAGACGGTGACCGACGGGGCCGCCTCGGTCGCGGCGGACGAACGCTCGGGGCTGCGGGCCCGGTTCGGGCTGGCCCGGGACTGAGCACGGGCCGGCCCCGGTGGACCGGGCACCCGGCCGCTCCCGGGGCCTCCTGTTGAAGCGGGGGCCCCCGGCGACGGTAGCGTGTGGGCCCGTGACCGTAACCCTCATCGTCTGGATCGTCGTCGCCCTCATCGCGGTCGGCGTGTACCTCAGCTGGACCGCCGGCCGGCTCGACCGCCTGCACTCCCGGATCGACGCCGCCCGTGCCGCCCTCGACGCCCAACTGCTGCGCCGCGCCTCGGTCACCCAGGAGCTGGCCACCTCCGGCGTCCTGGACCCGGCCGCCTCGATCGTCCTGTACGAGGCCGCGCACGCCGCCCGGCAGGCCGAGGAGGACCACCGCGAGGTCGCCGAGAGCGAACTGAGCACCGCCCTGCGCGCCGTATTCGGCGAACCGGCACAGGTCGACGCGGTGAAGGAGATCCCCGGCGGGGAGGAGGCGGCCACCGAACTGGCCGCCGCCGTACGCCGCGTCCCCATGGCCCGGCGCTTCCACAACGACGCCGTACGCGCCGCCCGCGCCCTGCGCCGGCACCGTACCGTCCGGCTCCTCCGGCTGGCCGGGCACGCGCCGTTCCCGCTCGCCTTCGAGATGGACGACGCCCCACCGGTGGCCCTCGCGGACCGGCCCGGCACCTGACAGCCTCCGAACCGGGACCGGTTCAGGGACCGATGAGGGGATCGATCCAGGGCCAAAACGATCCACGGCCTGTTCATTGGCCCTTGCTGTGGACTGGTCCCGGGGCGTTTGCTCGGCGTTGCAGCATCCAGCGTCTTTCACCGAGTGAGGTCCCGTGTCCACGCTTCCCAGCACCCCGCAGTCCGCCGAGTACCCCGCCACCGGCACCGCCCGCGTCAAGCGCGGCATGGCCGAGCAGCTCAAGGGCGGCGTGATCATGGACGTCGTCGACGCCGAGCAGGCGAAGATCGCCGAGGACGCGGGCGCCGTGGCCGTCATGGCCCTGGAGCGCGTCCCGGCCGACATCCGCAAGGACGGCGGAGTGGCCCGGATGTCCGACCCCAACATGATCGAGGAGATCATCGGGGCCGTCTCCATCCCCGTCATGGCCAAGTCCCGCATCGGCCACTTCGTCGAGGCCCAGGTGCTCCAGTCCCTCGGCGTCGACTACATCGACGAGTCCGAGGTCCTCACCCCGGCCGACGAGGTCAACCACAGCGACAAGTTCGCCTTCACCACCCCCTTCGTCTGCGGCGCCACCAACCTGGGCGAGGCCCTGCGCCGCATCGCCGAGGGCGCGGCCATGATCCGCTCGAAGGGCGAGGCCGGCACCGGCAACGTCGTCGAGGCCGTCCGCCACCTGCGCCAGATCAAGAACGAGATCGCCCGGCTGCGCGGCTTCGACAACAACGAGCTGTACGCCGCCGCCAAGGACCTCCGCGCCCCCTACGAGCTGGTCAAGGAGGTCGCGGAGCTCGGCAAGCTGCCCGTCGTGCTGTTCTCCGCCGGTGGCGTCGCCACCCCGGCCGACGCCGCGCTGATGCGCCAGCTCGGCGCCGAGGGCGTCTTCGTCGGCTCCGGCATCTTCAAGTCCGGCGACCCGGCCAAGCGCGCCGCCGCCATCGTGAAGGCCACCACCTTCTACGACGACCCGAAGGTCATCGCGGACGCCTCCCGCAACCTGGGCGAGGCCATGGTCGGCATCAACTGCGACACCCTGCCCGAGTCCGAGCGCTACGCCAACCGCGGCTGGTAACCACTGATGAGCGAGACCCCCCTGATCGGCGTGCTGGCTCTCCAGGGCGACGTACGGGAGCACCTGATCGCCCTGGCCTCGGCGGACGCCCTGGCCAGGCCGGTCCGGCGCCCCGAGGAACTCGCCGAGGTCGACGGCCTGGTCATACCGGGCGGCGAGTCCACCACCATGTCCAAACTGGCCGTGCTCTTCGGCATGATGGAGCCGCTCCGCGAGCGGGTCCGGGCCGGGATGCCGGTCTACGGCACCTGCGCCGGGATGATCCTGCTGGCCGAGAAGATCCTCGACCCCCGTTCGGGTCAGGAGACCGTCGGCGGCATCGACATGATCGTGCGGCGCAACGCCTTCGGCCGGCAGAACGAGTCGTTCGAGGCCGCTGTCGAGGTCGGCGGCGTCGAAGGCGGCCCGGTGGACGGTGTGTTCATCCGCGCTCCGTGGGTCGAGTCCGTCGGGGCCGAGACCGAGGTCATCGCCGAACACGGCGGGCATATCGTGGCCGTCCGGCAGGAAAACGCCCTCGCCACCTCGTTCCACCCCGAACTGACAGGCGACCATCGCGTACACGCTCTGTTCGTGGACATGGTGCGCGCGGTGAACTGAGCTGACCCCGGTAGGATCTCTCGGGTTCGACTCGATTTTGGTGACGCGAAGGAGAAGGCAGATGTCCGGCCACTCTAAATGGGCTACGACGAAGCACAAGAAGGCCGTGATTGACGCCAAGCGCGGCAAGCTCTTCGCGAAGCTGATCAAGAACATCGAGGTCGCGGCGCGCTCCGGCGGCGTGGACCCCGACGGCAACCCCACGCTCGTCGACGCCATCCAGAAGGCGAAGAAGAGCTCCGTCCCGAACAAGAACATCGACTCCGCGGTCAAGCGCGGTGGCGGTCTCGAAGCGGGCGGCGCCGACTACGAGACGATCATGTACGAGGGATACGGCCCCAACGGTGTCGCGGTGCTCATCGAGTGCCTCACCGACAACCGCAACCGTGCCGCGTCCGACGTACGTGTCGCGATGACCCGGAACGGCGGCTCCATGGCCGACCCGGGCTCCGTCTCGTACCTGTTCAACCGCAAGGGCGTCGTGATCGTGCCCAAGGGCGAGCTGACCGAGGACGACGTCCTCGGCGCGGTCCTCGACGCGGGCGCCGAGGAGGTCAACGACCTCGGCGACACCTTCGAGGTGGTCAGCGAGGCCACCGACATGGTCGCGGTGCGCACCGCGCTCCAGGAGGCGGGCATCGACTACGACTCCGCCGAGGCCAACTTCCTGCCGACCATGCAGGTCGAGCTGGACGAAGAGGGCGCGCGCAAGATCTTCAAGCTCATCGACGCGCTGGAGGACAGCGACGACGTGCAGAACGTCTTCGCCAACTTCGACGTGTCCGACGAGGTCATGGAGAAGGTCGACGCGGCCTGACGGCACGGTCGGCAGGGCGGACACGGTCCCGTGCGACGGGCCGACGGGGCACTCCCCGTCGGCCCGTCGTCCTGTGGTTGCGACGGATTGTCAGTGCGAGCCGATAGCCTGCGGGAACAGATGATCGAGCGGGCGCGGCGCGCGTCGGCGACGGGCTGAGGACAGGGGGCTCCATGCGGGTTCTGGGCATCGACCCGGGGCTGACCCGATGCGGCGTCGGGGTGGTCGAGGGAGTCGCGGGAAGACCTCTGACCATGATCGGCGTCGGCGTCGTGCGCACCTCCTCCGACGCGGAGCTCGGCGACCGGCTCGTCGCCGTCGAGCGCGGCATCGAGCAGTGGCTCGACGAACACTCCCCGGGCTTCGTCGCGGTCGAGCGCGTCTTCGCCCAGCACAACGTCCGCACCGTGATGGGCACCGCCCAGGCCAGCGCGGTCGCCATGCTCTGCGCCGCCCGCCGCGGCATCCCCGTCGCCCTGCACACCCCCAGCGAGGTCAAGGCGGCCGTCACCGGATCGGGCCGCGCCGACAAGGACCAGGTGGGAGCCATGGTGACCCGGCTGCTACGGCTGGACGCACCGCCCAAGCCCGCCGACGCCGCCGACGCCCTGGCGCTCGCCATCTGCCACATCTGGCGCGCCCCCGCGCAGAACCGGCTCCAGCAGGCCGTCGCCGCCCACCGCACGTCCGGCACGTCCCGCACACCCGGGGCTCCCGGCACATCCCGCACGCCCGGCGTCTCCCGTACGCCCGGCACGCCTCGCCCGCTGAAAGGCCGCACCGCATGATCGCCTTCGTCTCCGGCCCGGTGGCCGCCCTCGCCCCGACCACGGCCGTCATCAAGGTCGGCGGCATCGGCATGGCGGTCCAGTGCACCCCGCACACCCTCGCCGACCTGCGCGTCGGCAAGGAGGCCCGGCTCGCCACCTCGCTGGTCGTCCGCGAGGACTCCCTCACCCTCTACGGCTTCCGGGACGACGACGAGCGGCAGGTGTTCGAGCTCCTCCAGACCGCCAGCGGCGTCGGCCCCCGCCTCGCCCAGGCGATGCTCGCCACCCACAGCCCCGACGCCCTGCGCCTCGCGGTCTCCACCGGCGACGAGAAGGCGCTGACCGCCGTCTCCGGCATCGGCAAGAAGGGCGCGCAGAAGCTGCTCCTGGAGCTCAAGGACCGGCTCGGCGAACCGGTCGGCGCGCACATCGGCGCGCAGGGCATCGGCACCCCGGTCACCTCCGGCTGGCGCGACCAGCTCCAGGCCGCCCTGATCGGCCTCGGCTACGCGAGCCGCGAGGCCGACGAGGCCGTCAACGCCGTCGCCCCGCAGGCCGAGGCCGCCGTCGCCGAGGGCGCGGCGCCCCCCGTGCCGCAGCTGCTGCGGGCCGCCCTGCAGACTCTCAACCGCGCACGCTGACCGGCAACGAACCACCGAAGAGGCCCTTGATGAACTGGGACGAGACCGGACCCGAGACCGACGAGCCGACCGGCCCGGTCCTCGACGACCGGCTGGTCGACGCCGGCCATCTCGACGGCGAGGACACCGCGGTCGAGGCGGCGCTGCGCCCCAAGGACCTGGAGGAGTTCGTCGGCCAGGAGAAGGTCCGCGAACAGCTCGACCTGGTCCTCAAGGCCGCCCGCGCCCGCGGCGCCACCGCCGACCACGTCCTGCTCTCCGGCGCGCCCGGCCTCGGCAAGACCACTCTTTCGATGATCATCGCGGCGGAGATGAACGCCCCGATCAGGATCACCTCGGGCCCCGCCATCCAGCACGCCGGCGACCTCGCGGCGATCCTCTCCTCCCTCCAGGAGGGCGAGGTCCTCTTCCTCGACGAGATCCACCGCATGTCCCGGCCCGCCGAGGAGATGCTCTACATGGCGATGGAGGACTTCCGGGTCGACGTCATCGTCGGCAAGGGCCCCGGCGCCACCGCCATCCCGCTGGAACTGCCCCCCTTCACCCTGGTCGGGGCCACCACCAGGGCCGGACTGCTCCCGCCCCCGCTGCGCGACCGCTTCGGCTTCACCGGGCACATGGAGTTCTACGCCCCCGCCGAGCTGGAGCGCGTCATCCACCGCTCCGCCCGCCTCCTCGACGTCGGCATCGACGTGGAGGGCGCCGCCGAGATCGCCGGACGCTCCCGCGGCACCCCCCGTATCGCCAACCGCCTGCTGCGCCGCGTCCGCGACTACGCCCAGGTCAAGGCGGAGGGCACGATCGACCGGGAGATCGCGATGGCCGCCCTCAAGGTGTACGAGGTTGACGCCCGCGGACTCGACCGGCTGGACCGTGCCGTCCTCGGCGCCCTGCTGAAGCTCTTCGGCGGCGGCCCGGTGGGGCTGTCCACGCTGGCGGTCGCGGTGGGGGAGGAGCGGGAGACCGTCGAGGAGGTCGCGGAGCCCTTCCTCGTACGGGAAGGACTGCTGGCCAGGACGCCGCGCGGCCGTGTCGCCACCCCGGCGGCCTGGGCACATCTGGGACTGGTCCCGCCGCAGCACGGAGCAAAGGGACAACAGGGCCTGTTCGGGGCGTGACGCGTCACAGGTTCGCGTGCACAGGAACCCCGGTGCCATGCTGGGCGTTGTTCCATCGATGCGGACTCATCTAGACTCCGCCGATGCCGCCCTTACCGGTCGGTGTACCCACCCCCGTATATACAGGCCGCATGCCAGCGCGGTCGTGCGAAGGAATTCCCGTCCCGTGGATATCTTGACTCTCCTCCCCTTCATCGTGCTCATCGGGGCCATGTTCCTGATGACCCGCTCCGCCAAGAAGAAGCAGGCGGCGGCCGCGCAGATGCGCAATGACATGCAGCCCGGCACCGGCGTCCGGACGATCGGGGGCATGTACGCCACCGTCAAGGAAGTCCACGACGACACGGTTCTCCTCGAGGTCGCTCCCGGCGTGCACGCCATCTACGCGAAGAACTCCATCGGCGCCGTCCTGGACGACGCGGAGTACAACCGCATCGTGCACGGTGACGACCCGGAGCTGGACGCGGACGGCACCGTCGTTCCCGACGACGCCTCCTCGCTGACCGGCGAGTCCGACTCCGCCGAGGTCGCCAAGATCGACCTGGCCAAGGACGACGCTGCCGACGACGCCGAGCCCGAGGACGCCGCGGTCAAGGACGCCAAGGAAGTCAAGGACGTCAAGGACGCCAAGGACGAGAGCAAGACCGACGGCGAGGCCGACTCCAAGTAGTTCTCACGATCCCGGGGACGTCGCGCGCCCACCGGCGCGCGGCGTCCCCGGGACCGTGCGGTCGTCTGCGGGGGCAGGGTCCCCACTACACTTCGTGGCCGCTCGGGCGCGTACCCGGCGCGGGGCGGTTGGACAGGGAGAAACGAGAAGGTGGCAGCACCCAAGAAGGGCCGAGGGCCGTCCGGCGGTCATGGCAGGCCGGGGCGTGCCCTGGCTCTGATCCTCATCGCCATGGTCGCGCTCGCAGGCGGGATGTTCCTCTCGGGGCACACCACGCCCCGGCTGGGCATCGACCTGGCCGGCGGGACGTCGATCACGCTGGAGGCGCAGAACCAGCCCGGCAAGCCGAACGCGATCAACCCGACCAACATGAACACCGCGGTCGGGATCATCGAACGGCGAGTCAACGGGCTGGGCGTCTCCGAGGCCGAGGTCCAGACCCAGGGCTCGAAGAACATCATCGTCAACATCCCCAAGGGAACCAACTCCGAGCAGGCCCAGAAGCAGGTCGGCACCACCGCCCAGCTCTACTTCCGGCCCGTTCTGACGGTGCAGGCGAGCGGTCCAGCGGAGCCCACGCCCTCCGGTTCCGCGACGCCCTCGGGCAGCGCCACCCCGAAGCCCGGTGAGTCCGCCGAAGGCGCGGACAAGCCCAAGGGCGAGGAGGCCACAGGTTCGGAGGCCACCCCCTCGGCGAGCGCCACCACCCAGGGCCGCGCGGTGACCGGCGCCCTGACGAAGGACGACCCGACCCCCGGGGCCTCCGACAAGCCGAAGCCGTCCGACTCCCCCGAGGCCTCGCCCTCCGCGGACCCGGCCACGGCCAAGCTCCAGGAGGAGTTCGCCAAGCTCGACTGCACCGACCCCAAGCAGCGCTCGGAGGCCGGCCAGAACGCCAAGCCCACCGACTCGATCGTCGCCTGCGGATCGAACGTCCCCGGCAGCTACGAGAAGTACGTCCTCGGCCCGGCCGAGGTCTCCGGCAGCGACGTCGACGACGCCAAGGGCGCCATCGAGCAGCAGACCGGCGAGTGGATCGTGTCGATGGAGTTCACCTCCGCCGGCGCCAAGAAGTTCCAGACGATCACCAGCCGGCTCTCGCAGCAGCAGCCGCCGATGAACCAGTTCGCGATCGTCCTCGACGGCGAGGTCGTCTCCGCTCCCTCGGTGCGCACCGCGCTCAGCAAGAACGCCCAGATCTCCGGCAGCTTCGACCAGCAGTCGGCCGAGGACCTCGGCAACATCCTGTCCTACGGCGCACTGCCGCTGACCTTCAAGGAGGTCAGCGTCACCACGGTGACCGCCGCGCTCGGCAGCGAGCAGCTCAAGGGCGGTCTGATCGCCGGCGCCATCGGTCTGGCACTGGTCGTCGTCTACCTGGTCGTCTACTACCGGGGCCTCGCGTTCATCGCACTCCTGAGCCTCCTGGTCTCCGGCCTACTGACGTACACGATCATGGCCTTGCTGGGGCCGGCCATCGGCTTCGCGCTGAACCTGCCGGCGGTCTGCGGCGCCATCGTCGCCATCGGCATCACAGCGGACTCGTTCATCGTCTACTTCGAACGGGTCAGAGACGAGATCCGCGAGGGACGCACGCTCCGTCCCGCCATCGAGCGCGCCTGGCCGCGCGCCCGGCGCACCATCCTGGTCTCCGACTTCGTGTCGTTCCTGGCCGCCGCGGTGCTCTTCATCGTCACCGTCGGCAAGGTGCAGGGCTTCGCCTTCACGCTCGGCCTCACCACGCTCCTCGACGTCGTCGTGGTCTTCTTCTTCACGAAGCCCCTCATGACGCTCATGGGACGGACGAAGTTCTTCTCCAGGGGCGGCCCGTGGTCCGGGCTGGACCCGAAGCGGCTCGGCGCCCAGCCGCCGCTGCGCCGCTCGCGCCGTGTCAACGCCCCCACCGAACCGAAGGAGGCGTGAGATGTCGCGACTCGGCAATCTCGGCGCCCGGCTCTACCGTGGCGAGGTCGGCTACGACTTCATCCGCAACCGCAAGATCTGGTACGGGATCTCGATCCTGATCACCATCACGGCCATCATCGGCGTGGCGGTCGGCGGTCTGCGCATGGGCATCGAGTTCAAGGGCGGCGCGGTCTTCACGACCGACACCAAGGCCCAGATCTCGACCGCCCAGGCCACCGACGTGGCGACCGAGGCCTCCGGTCACATGGCGATCGTCCAGGAGCTGGGCAACGGCGGTCTGCGCATCCAGATCACCGAGGTCGACACCGCCAAGGCCAACGAGATCAAGGAGACGCTCTCCGACGAGCTCGGCATTCCCGCCAACGACATCAACGCGGACCTGGTCGGCCCCAGCTGGGGCGAGCAGATCGCGAACAAGGCGTGGACCGGCCTCGGGGTCTTCATGATCCTGGTGGTGATCTACCTGGCCATCGCCTTCGAGTGGCGGATGGCCGTCGCCGCCCTCATCGCGCTGATCCACGACATCACCATCACGGTCGGCGTCTACGCCCTGGTCGGCTTCGAGGTCACGCCGGGCACGGTGATCGGTCTGCTGACCATTCTCGGTTACTCCCTGTACGACACGGTGGTGGTCTTCGACAGCCTCAAGGAGGGCCAGAAGGACATCACGAAGCAGACCCGCTTCACGTACAGCGAGATCGCCAACCGGTCGATCAACAGCACCCTGGTCCGCTCCATCAACACCACGGTGGTGGCGCTGCTGCCGGTGGCCGGTCTGCTGTTCATCGGCGGCGGCGTCTTCGGCGCGGGCATGCTGAACGACATCTCGCTGTCGCTGTTCGTCGGTCTCGCCGCCGGCGCCTACTCCTCGATCTTCATCGCCACGCCGCTCGTCGCCGACCTCAAGGAACGCGAGCCGCAGATGAAGGCGCTGAAGAAGCGGATCCTCGCCAAGCGGGCCGCCGCTGCCGCCAAGGGCGAGTCCCCCGACGACGACGGCCCCGAGGACCCGCGCGACGACACCGAGACGGCGGGCACGACGATCGGCCGCCCCCGGTCGCACGGCCGTACCCCCGGGAAGCGCTGAGCGATGACGAGCACCACCGAACCCATCAAGGAGCTGCTGCTCAGCCGGATCCGCGATGTCGCGGACTACCCGAAGCCCGGCGTGATGTTCAAGGACATCACCCCGCTGCTCGCGGACCCGGTGGCCTTCACGGCGCTGACCGACGCCCTCGCGGAGCTGTGCGTACGGCACGGCGCCACGAAGATCGTCGGCCTGGAGGCGCGCGGCTTCATCCTGGCCGCGCCCGTCGCGGTCCGGGCGGGCATCGGCTTCATCCCGGTCCGCAAGGCCGGGAAGCTCCCCGGCGCCACGCTGAGCCAGTCCTACGAGCTGGAGTACGGCAGCGCGGAGATCGAGATCCACGCCGAGGACCTCGACGCCGAGGACCGGGTCATGATCATCGACGACGTCCTCGCCACCGGCGGCACCGCCGAGGCCTCGCTGGAGCTCATCCGGCGGGCCGGCGCCCGGGTCGCGGGCGTCGCGGTCCTCATGGAGCTCGGCTTCCTCGCGGGCCGGGCCCGCCTGGAGCCGGGCCTCGCAGGCGCACCCCTGGAGGCCCTGATCACGGTCTGATCCGCCGGTCGGCGACCTGCGGCGGACACCGAGCACGACGGATGGGCACCCGGGAACACCGGGTGCCCATCCGTCGTCGTGCGGGCTCCCGCCGTCCCCGGGCGAGGTCCCGCCGGGGGATCGATACCATGGGCTCTCCGGGTACCCCGGATCCGCACGAGGAGCGCTCTTGCCAGACGAGGCCCAGTCAGCCGCCGCCCCGCAGCCCGACAAGCCCGTGGCGGCCCCCGCCACGCCGCGGAAGGCCGCGCCCTCGAACGCGCCGGAGCCCGCGCCCGCCGACGCCGCGCGCCCCCCGGCCGCCGCGAAGCCCACCGGGCCGGCCGCCCCTCCCGCGAAACCCGCGGGCCCCGAGACGCCGCCGAATCCGGCCGGGACGACCGGGCCCGCGCAGCCACCGGCGAGGAAGCCGGCCCCCGAGGCGCCCAAGCCCCCGGCTCCCGGACCCCCCGCGAAGACCGGGGCCAGCGCCGGGTCCGCCTCCCGCACCGGCGGCTCATCCAACCGCGTGCGGGCCCGCCTCGCCCGACTGGGCGTACAGCGCTCCAGCCCGTACAACCCGGTCCTGGAACCCCTCCTGCGTACGGTCCGGGGCAACGACCCCAAGATCGAGACGGCCACGCTCCGCCAGATCGAGAAGGCCTACCAGGTCGCCGAGCGCTGGCACCGGGGCCAGAAGCGCAAGAGCGGCGACCCCTACATCACCCACCCGCTGGCCGTCACCACGATCCTCGCCGAGCTGGGCATGGACCCGGCGACGCTGATGGCGGGCCTGCTCCACGACACCGTCGAGGACACCGAGTACGGCCTGGACACCCTGCGACGGGACTTCGGCGACCAGGTCGCCCTGCTCGTCGACGGCGTCACCAAGCTCGACAAGGTCAAGTTCGGCGAGGCCGCGCAGGCCGAGACCGTACGCAAGATGGTCGTCGCCATGGCCAAGGACCCCCGGGTCCTGGTCATCAAGCTCGCCGACCGCCTGCACAACATGCGCACCATGCGCTACCTCAAGCGGGAGAAGCAGGAGAAGAAGGCCCGCGAGACGCTGGAGATCTACGCCCCGCTGGCACACCGGCTGGGCATGAACACCATCAAGTGGGAGCTGGAGGACCTCGCCTTCGCGATCCTCTACCCCAAGATGTACGACGAGATCGTCCGGCTCGTCGCCGAGCGGGCCCCCAAGCGCGACGAATACCTCGCCATAGTGACCGACGAGGTCCAGGCCGACCTGCGCGCCGCCCGCATCAAGGCCACCGTCACCGGCCGCCCCAAGCACTACTACAGCGTCTACCAGAAGATGATCGTGCGAGGACGCGACTTCGCCGAGATCTACGACCTGGTGGGCATCAGGGTGCTCGTCGACACGGTCCGCGACTGCTACGCGGCGCTCGGCACCGTCCACGCCCGGTGGAACCCGGTGCCCGGGCGGTTCAAGGACTACATCGCGATGCCCAAGTTCAACATGTACCAGTCACTGCACACCACGGTGATCGGTCCCAGCGGCAAGCCCGTCGAGCTCCAGATCCGCACCTTCGACATGCACCGCCGCGCCGAGTACGGCATCGCCGCCCACTGGAAGTACAAGCAGGAGGCCGTCGCGGGCGCCTCCAAGGTGCGTACCGACGTCCCCAAGCACACCGGGCGCGGCCAGGACACCGTCAACGACATGGCCTGGCTGCGCCAGCTCCTGGACTGGCAGAAGGAGACCGAGGACCCCAGCGAGTTCCTGGAGTCCCTGCGCTTCGACCTCTCGCGCAACGAGGTCTTCGTCTTCACGCCGAAGGGCGACGTGATAGCGCTACCGGCCGGCGCGACCCCCGTCGACTTCGCGTACGCCGTCCACACCGAGGTCGGCCACCGGACCATAGGAGCACGCGTCAACGGGCGGCTCGTCCCGCTCGAATCGACGCTCGACAACGGCGACCTGGTCGAGGTCTTCACCTCCAAGGCGGCCGGCGCCGGACCCTCCCGGGACTGGCTCGGCTTCGTCAAGTCGCCGCGCGCCCGCAACAAGATCCGCGCCTGGTTCTCCAAGGAGCGCCGCGACGAGGCCATCGAGCAGGGCAAGGACGCCATCGCGCGCGCCATGCGCAAGCAGAACCTGCCGATCCAGCGCATCCTGACCGGTGACTCCCTGGTCACCCTCGCCCACGAGATGCGCTACCCGGACATCTCCTCGCTGTACGCGGCCATCGGCGAGGGCCATGTCGCCGCGGCGGGCGTCGTGCAGAAGCTGGTGCAGGCACTCGGCGGCCACGACGAGGCCAACGAGGACCTCGCCGAGTCCACGCCGCCCTCGCACGGAGGCCGCGGCAAGCGCCGCGCCAACGCGGACCCCGGAGTCGTCGTCAAGGGCGTCGAGGACGTCTGGGTCAAGCTGGCCCGCTGCTGTACGCCCGTCCCCGGCGACCCGATCATCGGCTTCGTCACCCGGGGCAGCGGCGTCTCCGTGCACCGCGCCGACTGCGTCAACGTGGAGTCGCTCTCGCAGCAGCCCGAACGGATCCTGGAGGTCGAGTGGGCCCCCACCCAGTCCTCGGTCTTCCTGGTCGCCATCCAGGTCGAGGCGCTGGACCGCTCCCGGCTGCTCTCCGACGTCACCCGGATCCTCTCCGACCAGCACGTCAACATCCTGTCCGCGGCCGTCCAGACGTCCCGCGACCGGGTGGCCACCTCACGCTTCACCTTCGAGATGGGCGACCCCAAGCACCTGGGCCACGTCCTGAAGGCCGTACGCGGCGTGGAGGGCGTCTACGACGTCTACCGCGTCACCTCGGCCCGCAGGCCGTAGCGGAGAAACGAGGAGGCCCCGGTACGCATCGCGTACCGGGGCTTCCCGCTTACCTGGCTCTTCTTCTCAGCCGCCGAACTCCTCCAGGCCCTTGAGCGCCTGGTCCAGCAGCGCCTGGCGGCCCTCCAGCTCCTTGGCCAGCTTGTCCGCACGGGCGTTGTTGCCCTGGGCGCGCGCGGTGTCGATCTGGCCGCGCAGCTTGTCCACGGCGGCCTGGAGCTGACCGGTCAGACCCGCGGCGCGGGCCCGCGCCTCCGGGTTCGTCCGGCGCCACTCCGACTCCTCGGACTCCTGGAGCGCCCGCTCCACCGCCTGCATCCGGCCCTCGACCTTCGGGCGGGCGTCACGCGGTACGTGGCCGATGGCCTCCCAGCGCTCGTTGATGGACCGGAACGCGGCCCGGGCGGCCTTGAGGTCCTTCACCGGCACCAGCTTCTCGGCCTCCGCGGCGAGCTCCTCCTTCAGCTTGAGGTTCTCGCCCTGCTCGGCGTCCCGCTCCGCGAAGACCCCGCTGCGGGCGGCGAAGAAGATGTCCTGGGCGCCGCGGAAACGATTCCACAGGTCGTCCTCGGACTCGCGCTGGGCGCGGCCCGCCGCCTTCCACTCGGTCATCAGGTCGCGGTAGCGCGCGGCCGTGGTCACCCAGTCCGTGGAGCCGGACAGCGCCTCGGCCTCGGTGACCAGCTTCTCCTTGGCCTTGCGGGCGTCCTCGCGCTGGGCGTCCAGCGCGGCGAAGTGGGCCTTGCGCCGCTTGGAGAACGCCGAGCGGGCGTGCGAGAAGCGGTGCCACAGCTCGTCGTCCGACTTGCGGTCGAGACGGGGGAGACCCTTCCAGGTGTCCACCAGCGCCCGCAGCCGCTCGCCGGCCGAGCGCCACTGCTCGCTCTGCGCCAGCTCCTCCGCCTCGACGACCAGCGCCTCCTTGGCGTGCTTCGCCTCGTCGGTCTGCTTGGCCTTCAGCGCCTTGCGCTCCTCGCGCCGCGCCTCGACCGTCGCGACGAGCGCGTCCAGCCGCTTGCGCAGCGCGTCGAGGTCGCCCACCGCGTGGTGCTCGTCGACCTGCTGCCGCAGGTGGTCGATCGCGGTCGTCGCGTCCTTCGCCGACAGATCGGTGGTCTTCACCCGCCGTTCGAGGAGGCCGATCTCGACCACAATGCCGTCGTACTTGCGCTCGAAATAGGCCAGAGCCTCCTCGGGCGAACCGGCCTGCCACGATCCGACGACCTGCTCGCCCTCGGCCGTACGCACGTACACGGTGCCCGTCTCATCGACGCGGCCCCACGGGTCGCTGCTCACAGCGCCTCCTCCACCTGATGCCTGCGAGGGGGTTCGCCCCCCGGGCATCGTCCACAGTTTCCTGGGGCGGGCATCGCCCGCCCTGCACAACGCCAATCTAGGCGACCGGCCACCCGGCTGTCCGCACTCAGCACGGCCGAAATTCTTCGCTCCGGCTGCCGGCGGCGCTCCGCCCCGCCGGCAGCCGCCCGGCCGGTCGCCGTACCGCTCGTCCCGTCCGCCGGTTCAGTCCTTCTCGACCGCGGCCTTCTCGACCGTCACGGCCTTCTTCGGGGCGCCGTCGCCCGCACCGCCCTCGACACCGGCCTCGCCGACCTTCTGGACGGCCTTCAGCGAGGCGTCGTCCATCGTGCCGAACGGGGTGTAGGTGGGCGGGAGCTTCGTCTCCTTGTAGACCAGGAAGTACTGGCTGCCACCGGAGTCGGGCTGGCCGGTGTTGGCCATCGCCACGGTTCCCGGCGGGTAGACGACCGTGCCGTCGGCGCCCGCCTTGCCGAGCGCGTCCAGGTTCTCGTCCGGGATGTTGTAGCCCGGACCGCCCGTGCCGTCGCCCTTCGGGTCGCCGCACTGGAGCACGAAGATGCCCTGGGTGGTCAGCCGGTGGCACTTGGTGTCGTCGAAGTAGCCCTTGTCGGCGAGTGCCTTGAAGGAGTTCACCGTCTCCGGAGTCTTCGCCGCGTCCATCGAGAACGCTATGTCGCCCTGGCTCGTGTCGAGCGACATCGTGTACTTCGCCTTTTTGTCGATCTTCATCGGCGGCGTGGGAGCCTTGCTCTCGCTCTTCGACGGCTCCGGAGCGGGGCTCTGGCTCGACGCCGCGTCGCTCTTCTTGTCCTTGTCGTCGTCCTTGCCCGCCACGACGAACGCGCTCACGCCCACGACGGCGACCACGGCCACCGAGGCCGCGACGATCGCGGTGACGCGCCTCGTCCTGCTGCGGGCCTCCTCCCGGCGCTTCTGCTGGCGCTCGAACTTTTCCCGGGCGAGCTGCCGCCGCCGCTGTTCGCTGCTGGACACCGGTTGGGCTCCTTGTTACGTCGTGGGATGGGGGCCTGAGTTGCCCGTACCGTATATGGGTTACCTGTGTCATGAGGAGCGCCGGTAGGCTCTGATCTGCCGCATCCTCCGCCGTTGCCGCATCCTCCGGACGAACATTAAGGACGATCGTGCTCATTGCCGGGTTCCCCGCCGGGGCCTGGGGGACCAATTGCTATCTGGTCGCCCCCGCCGCCGGTGAGGAGTGCGTGATCATCGACCCGGGCCACCAGGCCGCCCAGGGCGTCGAGGAAACGCTGAAGAAGCATCGGCTCAAGCCCGTCGCCGTCGTGCTCACCCACGGCCATATCGACCATGTCGCCTCGGTCGTCCCCGTCTGCGGTGCCCATGACGTCCCCGCCTGGATCCATCCCGAGGACCGCTACATGATGAGCGACCCGGAGAAGGCGCTCGGCCGCTCGATCGGGATGCCGCTCATGGGCGAGCTGACCGTGGGCGAGCCGGACGACGTCAAGGAGCTGACCGACGGCTCGAAGCTGACCCTGGCCGGTCTGGAGTTCGGTGTCTCGCACGCGCCCGGCCATACCAAGGGGTCGGTGACGTTCGGGATGCCCGAGGCCGCGGACATTCCGCCGGTCTTCTTCTCGGGCGACCTGCTCTTCGCCGGCTCCGTCGGACGCACCGACCTGCCCGGCGGCGACCACGCCGAGCTGTTGAAGTCGCTGGCCCGCGTGTGCCTGCCGCTCGACGACTCGACCGTGGTGCTGTCCGGCCACGGACCCCAGACGACCATCGGCCGCGAGCGCGCCTCCAACCCGTTCCTGAACGGGCTGGACGCGGCGCCGCGCCGAGGAATGTAGACGAGAGACGTAATCGTGAGCACCTTCCAGGCCCCCAAGGGCACGTACGACCTGACCCCGCCCCGTTCCGCGACGTTCCTCGCCGTGCGCGAGGCCATCGCCGCCCCGCTGCGCGACTCGGGCTACGGCTACATCGAGACGCCCGGCTTCGAGAACGTCGAGCTCTTCGCACGCGGTGTGGGTGAGTCCACCGACATCGTCACCAAGGAGATGTACACCCTCACCACCAAGGGCGGCGACCAGCTCGCCCTGCGCCCCGAGGGCACCGCGTCGGTGCTCCGCGCCGCCCTGGAGGCCAACCTCCACAAGGCGGGCAACCTCCCCGTCAAGCTCTGGTACTCCGGCTCGTACTACCGCTACGAGCGCCCGCAGGCGGGCCGCTACCGCCACTTCTCGCAGGTCGGCGCCGAGGCCATCGGCACCGAGGACCCGGTCCTGGACGCCGAGCTGATCATCCTCGCCGACCAGGCGTACCGCTCGCTGGGCCTGCGGCAGTTCCGCATCCTGCTGAACTCGCTGGGCGACAAGGAGTGCCGCCCGGTCTACCGCGAGGCGCTCCAGACCTTCCTGCGCGACCTGGACCTCGACGAGGAGACCCGCCGCCGCATCGAGATCAACCCGCTGCGCGTCCTGGACGACAAGCGGGCCGACGTACAGAAGCAGCTCACGGACGCCCCGAAGCTCCGGGACTACCTCTGCGACGCGTGCAAGGCGTACCACGAGGAGGTCCGGGCGCTGCTCACGACCGCCGGGGTCGCCTTCGAGGACGACGAGAAGCTGGTGCGCGGCCTCGACTACTACACCCGTACGACCTTCGAGTTCGTCCACGACGGTCTCGGCGCCCAGTCCGCGGTGGGCGGCGGCGGCCGCTACGACGGACTGTCCGAGATGATCGGCGGCCCCGAGCTGCCGTCCGTCGGCTGGGCGCTCGGCGTGGACCGCACGGTCCTCGCGCTGGAGGCCGAGGGCATCGAGCTCGACCTGCCCTACACCACCAGTGTGTACGCGGTCCCGCTCGGCGAGGAGGCCCGCCGGGTGCTGTTCGGCGTCGTCACCGAACTGCGCCGCGCGGGGATCGCCGCCGACTTCGCGTTCGGCGGCCGCGGGCTGAAGGGCGCGATGAAGAGCGCCAACCGCTCGGGCGCGCGTTACACCCTGGTCGCGGGCGAGCGCGATCTCGCCGAGGGCGTCGTCCAGCTCAAGGACATGGAGTCCGGCGAGCAGGGCCCGGTGGAGCTGGCCGAGGTCGCGGCGGAGCTGACGAAGCGCCTCGGCTGACCGGGGCGTGAGCGGGGCGCGGGCGGCGGGACCTCGGTCCTGCCGCCCGCGCCTTTCCCGTCCGCCGTCAACCCGGTGAGCGGGGATTCATCCCGGCCGGTGACCCCGGCTTGGAGCCGCCCGCGCGGCCGGCGTCGCCGGACGGGCGCGGGGGACACGTGCATCTTCCGTCGTCCCGGCCCCGTCGCCCGGTGACCCCGCCCGGGGGAGTGCTCGCGGGCGCACACCTTTATGCCCATCGAACGGTTGATCCGTACGGGGGTGCGGCACAATAACCATGCCCGGCTGACCACTCGGTGACGGAACGGCGATATGACGACTGCAGCGGTAGACCACGAACTCTCCTCCGATCAGGACGAGGGTGGCCGCAAGCGCACCTTCGGGGCCGGACGCGGTCTCGCCCTGCTCCTGGTGATCACCGGCGCGGCCGGACTGCTGGCCGCCTGGGTCATCACGATCGACAAGTTCAAGCTGCTGGAGGACCCCTCCTTCACCCCCGGGTGCAGCCTCAACCCCGTCGTCGCGTGCGGCAACATCATGAAGAGCGAGCAGGCCTCCGTGTTCGGGTTCCCCAACCCGATGCTGGGCCTCGTCACGTACGGCATGGTCATCGCGATCGGGATCGGCCTCCTGGCCGGCGCGCGCTTCCGCAGCTGGTTCTGGCTCGGGCTGAACGCCGGGACGCTGTTCGGCGTCGGCTTCTGCACCTGGCTCCAGTACCAGTCGCTGTACAACATCAACTCGCTCTGCCTCTGGTGCTGCCTGGCCTGGGTCGCCACCATCGTCATGTTCTGCTACGTGACCACGCACAACGTCAAGCACCGCATCCTCCCGGCCCCGGCCTGGCTGCGCAGCGGGCTCACCGAGTTCCCCTGGGTGCTGCCGGTGATGTGGATCGGGATCATCGGGATGCTGATCCTGACCCGCTGGTGGGACTTCTGGACCAGCTGAGCACCTACGGATCTCCGGAGGTGACCGGCGGCGCTGTCAGTGGGGTCGCATAGGCTTCATGACGTGGAGCCCGACCTCTTTACCGCAGCCGCCGAAGACCGCCAGGAGAAGGACCCGTCCAGCAGCCCCCTCGCTGTCCGGATGCGTCCGCGCATCCTCGACGAGGTCGTCGGCCAGCAGCATCTGCTGAAGCCGGGCTCGCCGCTGCGCCGGCTCGTCGAGGGGAGCGGCGGTCCGGCCGGTGCGTCGTCGGTGATCTTGTGGGGCCCGCCCGGCACCGGGAAGACGACCCTGGCGTACGTGGTCAGCAAGGCGACCAACAAGCGCTTCGTCGAGCTCTCCGCGATCACCGCCGGGGTCAAGGAGGTCCGGGCCGTCATCGAGAGCGCGCGCCGCGCCACCGGTGGGTACGGCAAGGAGACCGTCCTCTTCCTGGACGAGATCCACCGCTTCTCCAAGGCCCAGCAGGACTCCCTGCTCCCCGCCGTGGAGAACCGCTGGGTGACCCTGATCGCCGCCACCACGGAGAATCCGTACTTCTCGATCATCTCTCCGCTGCTGTCGCGGTCCCTGCTGCTCACCCTGGAATCGCTGACCGACGACGACCTGCGTGATCTGCTGCGCCGGGCGCTGACCGACGAGCGGGGCCTGGGCGGGGCGGTCACCCTGCCCGAGGACGCCGAGGGCCATCTGCTGCGCATCGCGGGCGGCGACGCGCGCAGGGCCCTGACGGCGCTGGAGGCCGCGGCGGGCGCGGCCATCGCCACGGGCGAGGCGGAGATCACCCTGGCGACGCTGGAGGCGACCGTCGACCGTGCCGCCGTGAAGTACGACCGGGACGGCGACCAGCACTACGACGTGGCCAGCGCGCTCATCAAGTCGATCCGCGGCTCCGACGTGGACGCCGCCCTGCACTACCTGGCCCGCATGATCGAGGCGGGGGAGGACCCGCGGTTCATCGCCCGCCGGCTGATGATCTCGGCCAGCGAGGACATCGGCCTGGCCGACCCCACCGCGCTCCCGACCGCCGTGGCGGCCGCCCAGGCGGTCGCCATGATCGGATTCCCGGAGGCGGCGCTCACCCTCAGCCACGCCACGATCGCACTGGCGCTCGCCCCCAAGTCCAACGCGGCGACCCTGGCGATCTCCGCCGCGCAGGAGGATGTGCGCAAGGGGCTCGCGGGGCCGGTCCCGGCCCATCTGCGCGACGGCCACTACAAGGGCGCGGCCAAGCTCGGCCACGCCCAGGGCTATGTCTATCCGCACGACGTGCAGGGCGGCATCGCCGCCCAGCAGTACGCCCCGGACGCGGTCCTCGACCGGCGGTACTACACCCCGACCCGCTACGGCGCCGAGGCGAGGTACGCGGACGTCGTCGAGCGCGTCCGCGAGCGCCTGGGCCGTTCCGGCGGGAGCGCGGAGCCGTCCTAGGGGAAGCGGCCCCCGGGATCAGGAGGCGGCCGCCTCGAAGAGCGTGTGCATGGCGCGGCGCAGCTCGGTGACGTCGCGGACCGGCTCGGGGAACTCGAAGCGGGCGTCGAAGCAGGAGCCCCGGTCCTCGACGAAGCGGACCCGCAGCCCGAAGCGGTCGAGCGCGACCGGCACGGCCCTGGGCTGGTGGGAGGAGCAGGCGCGGGCGGTGCGCTCGCCCAGCAGACCGCACAGGGTGCGCATCTGCTCGTCATGGGCGGAGTGCAGATGCTGGAGCAGCTCCGGCTCGTGGAAGGCCAGCGGATCGGGGGCCGCGTCCCGGAAGTCCTCCGGCTCGATGTCCTCGGCGCCCCAGAGGTCGTCCACGTACGCCTCGCCGAACTCCAGGCGCAGCATCATCCGGCCGGGCCGGGCCAGGCCGGGCACGGAGGTGAGCCAGCCGGAGACCCAGGCGCGGCCGCGGATCCGGTGCGGTACGGAGACCGGGGCGACGTCCGTGATCTCCAGCACGGCGGTCAGGTCGTCGCCCTGAGCGTGCGTCGCGGCCCGGACGGCCGGGGAATCCGCGGGGAACTCGAGGAACAGGTCCCCCTCGGGGCCCACGCTCCTGCTGTCCGGGATCAGGGCCTCGGCGCGGGCCAGATCGAGCCCCGGTACGACGAGCAGCGCGGAGCAGGTACTCTGTACGAGAGTTCGTGTGCGCTCGGCTGCTGACGGCATCCGAGTGTTTTCTAGCCCGCTGGGACGCGGCTGACCACGATCTGATCGGCCTTCCGTCGTAGCAGCACCCTCTTCCGAGGTGCTGCCGCTGTCTGTGCTGTCCGTGACGTGAGTGGTGTTCCCAGGGCGAGACATGCGATCTCCTTGAGTAAGGTAAGCCTAACCTAACCTACAACGGAGGTCTGGAGAACGTGCCTAACCAGTCGCGTCCCAAGGTCAAGAAGTCGCGTGCCCTCGGCATCGCTCTGACGCCCAAGGCTGTCAAGTACTTCGAAGCTCGTCCGTACCCGCCGGGCGAGCACGGCCGTGGCCGCAAGCAGAACTCGGACTACAAGGTCCGTCTGCTGGAGAAGCAGCGCCTGCGCGCGCAGTACGACATCAGCGAGCGCCAGATGGCGCGCGCCTACGACCGTGCCAAGAAGGCCGAGGGCAAGACGGGCGAGGCGCTGGTCGTCGAGCTCGAGCGCCGCCTCGACGCCCTGGTCCTGCGTTCGGGCATCGCCCGCACCATCTACCAGGCCCGTCAGATGGTCGTCCACGGCCACATCGAGGTCAACGGTGGCAAGGTCGACAAGCCGTCCTTCCGCGTGCGCCCCGACGACATCGTCCAGGTCCGCGAGCGCAGCCGCACCAAGGTCCCCTTCCAGGTGGCCCGCGAGGGTGGCTACGACACCGACGGTGAGACCCCGCGCTACCTCCAGGTGAACCTGAAGGCCCTGGCCTTCCGCCTGGACCGGGACCCGAACCGCAAGGAGATCCCGGTGATCTGCGACGAGCAGCTCGTCGTCGAGTACTACGCCCGCTGATCCAGGCGTAGCCGCTCTCACCAGCGCTCCGGCCCGCCCCTCCCTGTCATCCGGGAGGCGGCGGGCCTTCGCGTTCCCCCGGGTCCGCCGGCCGTCGGCGCCCCGCCCGCGCCCGGCCCGTCCATCGCCGCGCCCGGTCCGCCGCCGGCCAGCGCCCGGTCGACCGCGGCGCCCGGATCCAGCCGCCGGCCCGCCCGCAGCCCCTCCTCGTACGCCGCGTTCCCCAGCACCCGGCGCGCCTGCTCCTCGCACTCCGCCCGCGGCCGCCCGTAGAACGCCGAGCCGAACAGCTGCAACCCCACCGACGGCCAGATGCCCTCCGCCGCTCCCTGGAGCACGGCGGCCTCCCCGGCGTCCCCCTCCACCGCCGTCACCAGGGCCAACAGCTCCAGCGACAGCACGGTGCCCAGCAGATCGTTGAACGTCCGGCCGATCGTCAGGCACTCCCCGAGCATCTGCCGCGCCCCGGCCGGCCGCCCGCGCCGCAGTGCCGCGTACGCCAGGACGTACAGCGCGTAAGCCAGCGCCCACCGCTCCCCGTGGTCCTCGCAGATCTCCCGGACCTCGTCGCAGATCGACGCCGCCGCGTCCAGATCGCCGAGGAACGCCACCGCCATGGCCAGCTCCACCTGCGCCATGAGCACATTGCTGTTCAGCTCGCCGACCTCGCGGTACCGGTCGAGCGCGTCGCGGAGCAGGACCTCGGCGCGCGGCATGTCGTCCGTCACGATCGCCAGGCACCCCGTGCGGTGCACCGCGTACGCCAGTGCCGTCGCGTCACCGGAGCGCTCGGCCTCCTCCCGGCACTCCTGGAGCGCCGAGATCGCGCCGACCGCGTCGCCCTGCAGCACGGCCACATAGCCCAGCACCCACAGCACCTTCAGCCGGGCGGCATCGTGCGGGGTCGGCTCCTCCAGGACGTGGTCCAGCCAGTGCCGCCCCTCGGACAGCCGTCCGCAACCGGCCCAGTAGAACCACAGGGTGCCCGCCAGATGCTGCGCCAGATGCACCTCCGCGGGGCTCTCCATCGAACACTCCATCGCCCGCCGGAGATTGGGCAGCTCGCTGTCGATCCGCGCCGCCACCTCCGCCTGGCGCGGACTGAACCAGTCCAGCTCGCACCAGGTCGCGAGCCCCAGGAACCAGTCCCGGTGCCGCCGGCGCAGCCGCGGGGCGTCCCCGGCGGCCGCCAGCCACTGCGCCCCGTACTCGCCGACCATGTCCAGCATCCGGTAGCGGGCGCCGGCCGGGCCGTCCTCGCGCTCCACCACCGACTGGGCGAGCAACTCGTCCAGCACATCGAGCACCGAGTCGGCGGGGAGGTCCGTCCCGCCGCAGATGTACTCGGCGGCCTCCAGGTCGAACTGCCCTGCGAACACCGAGAGCCGTGCCCAGAGCAGCCGTTGCTCGGGGGTGCACAGCTCATGGCTCCAGCCGATCGCCGTTCGCAGCGTCTGGTGGCGGGGCGGCGCCCCGCGGCGGCCCCCGGTCAGCAGCCGGAACCGGTCGTCCAGGCGCAGGAGCACCTGTTCCACCGAGAGCGCCCGCAGCCGCCCGGCCGCCAGCTCCAGGGCCAGCGGAATCCCGTCGAGACGGCGGCAGAGCTCCAGGACGGCCGCCCGCTCGCCCGCCGTCGGCTCCCAGCCCGGCCGCACCCCGCGTGCCCGTTCGGTGAAGAGCTCCACCGCGTCCCGGTCGGACATCGGGGCCAGCGGGAACGTCCGTTCCCCGTCCACCCGGAGGGGGCAGCGTCCGGCCGCGAGCACCTGGAGGCGCGGGGCCCGGCGCAGGAGCTCCGTGACGAGGTCGGCGCAGGCGTCGACGAGGTGCTCGAAGCCGTCGATCACCAGCAGCGTCCGGCGCTCGGAGAGATGGTCGACGAGGACGGCGCGCGGGGGCCTGCTGGTGTGATCGGTCAGGCCCAGCGCGTCGACCAGGGCGTGTTCCAGCAGATCGGGGTGGCGGACGGCGGACAGCTCGGCCAGCAGGACCCCGTCGCAGTACCGTTTCTCCCAGAGTGCCGCGACCCGGATGACGCACCGGGTCTTGCCCACGCCCGCCACTCCGGCGACGGTGACGAGCCGGGACTCCTCCAGCAGCCCGCCCAGCCCGGCCAGTTCGTCCTCGCGCCCCACGAAGGGGTTCAGCTCGGCCGGGAGGTTGCCGGGCGCCGGTGCGGGGTGCGCGTCCGGATCGTCGGGATTCGGGCAGGGGTCGTGCAGGCGTCGCATGAAACACGGAGCGTACTGGCTTGAAAGCTCTCCGTACAATCTCGTTATGGCAACTCCCGCCCGGCCCGCGGAGAATGCGGTAGGGGAGGAGATGCGCGGCGCGATAGGCTCGTGTGACGACGATCGGGCGTTGCGGGCCGAGGCCCGTACGCGACCGACGCAGACAAGGCCCGGCAGGGCCCGAGCGACGAGCAGAGAGCGGTGCACTGTGTCCGGTGGAGAGGTGGCCGGGATCCTCGTGGCCGTCTTCTGGGCGATCCTGGTCTCGTTCCTCGCCGTGGTGCTGGTGAGGCTCGCCCAGACGCTCAGGGCGACCACCAAGCTCGTGGCGGACGTGACCGACCAGGCCGTTCCGTTGCTGGCCGACGCGTCGGCGACGGTGCGTTCCGCGCAGACCCAGCTGGACAAGGTCGACGCCATCGCGAGCGACGTCCAGGAGGTCACCTCCAACGCCTCCGCGCTCTCCACGACGGTCGCCTCCACCTTCGGCGGCCCCCTCGTCAAGGTCGCCGCGTTCGGCTACGGCGTACGGCAGGCCCTCGGCCGCCGCACCGCACCCGAGCCCGAACCGGAACCGGCGCGGGGCCGTGGCTCGGCCCGCCGCACGGTGATCGTCGGCAGGACCGTACCCTCGGCGCGCGGACGCAGGCGCGAACGCCGAAACGCCCGCGGACAGAAGGACTGATCGAGCGATGTTCCGCCGCACGTTCTGGTTCACCGCCGGCGCAGCCGCCGGTGTGTGGGCCACCACCAAGGTCAACCGCAAGCTCAAGCAGCTGACCCCCGAGAGCCTCGCGGCGCAGGCCGCCGACAAGGCGATCGAGACCGGTCACAAGCTCAAGGACTTCGCCCTCGACGTACGCGACGGCATGGTCCGGCGCGAAGCCGAACTGGGCGGCGCCCTGGGCCTCCAGGCGCCGGTCGACCCCGAACTTCCCGTACAGCGGCACTTCGCCGTCGAAGCGGCCGAACCGCCCGCGAACGCGAACACGTACCGCAAGCTCCCCTACAACTCGAACAACCGGAATGAGGACCACTGATGGAGTCGGCTGAAATTCGCCGCCGCTGGCTGAGCTTCTTCGAGGAGCGCGGTCACACCGCCGTGCCTTCGGCGTCGCTCATCGCGGACGACCCGACTCTGCTGCTGGTCCCCGCTGGCATGGTCCCCTTCAAGCCGTACTTCCTCGGCGAGGTCAAGCCGCCCGCACCGCGCGTCACCAGCGTGCAGAAGTGCGTCCGTACGCCGGACATCGAAGAGGTCGGCAAGACCACCCGCCACGGCACCTTCTTCCAGATGTGCGGCAACTTCTCCTTCGGGGACTACTTCAAGGAAGGCGCCATCCAGCTCGCCTGGGAGGCGTTGACCAACTCCGTCGAGGACGGCGGCTACGGCCTCGACCCCGAGAAGCTCTGGATCACGGTCTACCTCGACGACGACGAGGCCGAGCAGATCTGGCGCGACAGGATCGGCGTTCCCGCCGAGCGCATCCAGCGCCTGGGCAAGAAGGACAACTTCTGGTCCATGGGGGTCCCCGGACCCTGCGGCCCCTGCTCGGAGATCAACTACGACCGCGGCCCCGAGTTCGGCGTCGAGGGCGGCCCGGCCGTCAACGACGAGCGCTACGTGGAGATCTGGAACCTGGTCTTCATGCAGTACGAGCGCGGCGCCGGCGACGGCAAGGAGGACTTCCCGATCCTCGGGGACCTGCCGTCGAAGAACATCGACACCGGTCTCGGCCTCGAACGCCTCGCCATGATCCTCCAGGGCGTACAGAACATGTACGAGACCGACACCCTGCGCGTCGTCATGGACAGGGCCACCGAGCTGACCGGCGTCCGCTACGGCGCCGAGCAGGGCACCGACGTCTCGCTCCGCGTCGTCGCCGACCACATCCGTACGTCGGTGATGCTCATCGGCGACGGCGTCACCCCCGGCAACGAGGGCCGCGGCTACGTGCTGCGCCGCATCATGCGCCGCGCCATCCGCAACATGCGCCTCATGGGCGCCACCGGCTCGGTCGTGAAGGACCTGGTCGACGTCGTGATCGACACGATGGGCCTCCAGTACCCGGAGCTGATCACCGACCGCAAGCGCATCGAGACGGTCGCGCTCGCCGAGGAAGCCGCCTTCCTCAAGGCCCTCAAGGGCGGCACCAACATCCTGGAGACCGCCGTCACCGAGACCAAGGCCGCCGGCGGCCAGGTCCTCGCCGGCGACAAGGCGTTCCTGCTCCACGACACCTGGGGCTTCCCGATCGACCTCACCCTGGAGATGGCCGCGGAGCAGGGGCTCTCCGTGGACGAGGACGGCTTCCGCCGCCTCATGCAGGAGCAGCGCGACAAGGCCAAGGCCGACGCCCGCGCCAAGAAGACCGGCCATGCCGACCTCTCCGCCTACCGCGAGGTCGCCGACACCTCCGGCGCCACCGAGTTCACCGGCTACACCTCCACCGCCGGCGAGTCCACCATCGTGGGTCTGCTGGTCGACGGCGTGCCCTCGCCCGCCGCCACCGAGGGCGACGAGGTTGAGGTCGTCCTCGACCGCACCCCCTTCTACGCCGAGGGCGGCGGCCAGCTGGCCGACACCGGCCGCATCCGGCTCGACACCGGCGCCGTGATCGAGGTCCGCGACGTACAGAAGCCCGTCCCCGGCGTCCACGTCCACAAGGGCGTCGTCCAGGTCGGCGAGGTGACGGTCGGGGCCCCCGTCTTCGCCTCCATCGACAACACCCGCCGCCGCGCCATCGCCCGCGCCCACAGCGCCACCCACCTCACGCACCAGGCGCTGCGCGACGCGCTCGGCCCGACGGCCGCCCAGGCCGGCTCGGAGAACTCCCCGGGCCGCTTCCGCTTCGACTTCGGTTCGCCCGCCGCCGTCCCCGGCACGGTCCTCACCGACGTCGAGCAGCGGATCAACGAGGTCCTCTCCCGGGAGCTCGACGTCCAGGCCGAGGTCATGTCCATCGACGAGGCCAAGAAGCAGGGCGCCATCGCCGAGTTCGGCGAGAAGTACGGCGAGCGGGTCCGCGTCGTCACCATCGGCGACTTCTCCAAGGAGCTGTGCGGCGGCACCCACGTCCACAACACCGCCCAGCTGGGGCTGGTGAAGCTGCTCGGCGAGTCCTCCATCGGCTCCGGCGTGCGCCGTATCGAGGCCCTCGTCGGCGTGGACGCGTACAACTTCCTCGCCCGGGAGCACACGGTCGTCGCCCAGCTCCAGGAGCTGGTCAAGGGCCGTCCCGAGGAGCTCCCCGAGAAGATCGCGGGCATGCTCGGCAAGCTCAAGGACGCCGAGAAGGAGATCGAGAAGTTCCGCGCGGAGAAGGTCCTCGCGGCCGCCGCCGGACTCGTCGAGTCCGCCAAGGACGTCCGTGGCACCGCGCTGGTCACCGGCCAGGTCCCCGACGGCACCTCCGCCGACGACCTGCGCAAGCTGGTCCTGGACGTGCGCGGCCGCATCCAGGGCGGCCGGCCGGCCGTCGTGGCCCTGTTCACCACGGCCAACGGCCGCCCGCTCACCGTCATCGCCACCAACGAGGCCGCCCGCGAGCGCGGCCTCAAGGCCGGTGACCTGGTGCGCACCGCCGCCAAGACCCTCGGTGGCGGTGGCGGCGGCAAGCCGGACGTCGCCCAGGGCGGCGGCACGAACCCGGCCGCCATCGGCGATGCCGTGGCCGCGGTCGAACGCCTCGTCACCGAGACGGCGTGACGAGCGGGATGACGCCGATGCGCCGGGGCCGACGGCTCGCCGTCGACGTCGGGGACGCCCGGATCGGGGTCGCCTCGTGCGACCCCGACGGGATCCTGGCCACGCCGGTGGAGACCGTGCCGGGACGCGATGTCCCGGCCGCCCACCGGCGGCTCCGCCAGATCGTCGACGAGTACGAGCCGATCGAGGTCATCCTCGGCCTGCCGCGCTCCCTCGGCGGCGGCGAAGGACCGGCGGCCGTCAAGGTCCGGGAGTTCGCCCAGGTGTTCGCCCGCTCGATCGCACCCGTTCCGGTGCGGCTGGTGGACGAGAGGATGACCACAGTGACGGCCGCTCAGGGGATGCGCGCCTCGGGCGTGAAGTCCAAGAAGGGCCGGTCTGTCATCGACCAGGCTGCCGCTGTGGTGATCCTTCAGAACGCTCTGGAGTCCGAACGGGCGTCAGGCAATCCCCCGGGCGAGGGCGTCGAAGTGGTTGTCTGATCGCGATACGGTAACGTTCCGCGCGATGCGGCGGTGTTCGAACAAACACCGCACAGCGAAGCGAAGAGACGGAACGTCGTCTCGCGGCTCAAGGGGATCGATGACTGAGTATGGCCGGGGCCCCGGCTCCGAACCGTGGCATCCCGAGGACCCCTTGTACGGGGACCAGGGATGGGGAGGCCGGCAGGCCGCCCACGGCCAGGGCCAGTACGGCGACCAGCAGCAGTCTTTTCCGCAGGACCCGTACGCCCAGCAGCACCAGCAGGACCCTTATGCCCAGCAGCATCAGAACCACCAGCAGTACCCGCAGCAGCAGCCGTACGACCAGCATCAGCAGTACGGGCAGCAGCAGAGTCATCAGCAGCAGTACGGCACACCCCAGCAGGACCCGTACGCCCAGCAGCCGGATGCCCAGCCGCAGTACGACGGCGGTTGGGACTCCGGACAGCAGGCCGCCGTGCCGTACGGGGCCGAGCCCCAGGACCCGTACGCCCAGCAGCCCGGCGGCTACGACGGATCGCAGGACTACTACGGCACCCCTGAGGCCTACCCTCCGCCGCAGCCTCCGGGCCGCCGTGACGCCGCAGCCGAACAGCAGCAACACCAGCAGCGACAGTCGTCGACGGACTGGGACCCGGACGCGCCGCAGGAGGAGACGCACCCCTTCTTCACCGGTGCGGACGAATCGGCCGGCCGCGAGCCGCGCGACGACGATGACCCGGACGACGACGGATCGCGCGCCTCGCGCCGCGATCGCGGCGGCAGTGACCGCCGGGGCGGCAAGGGCAAGAAGAAGGGCCGCAGTGGCGTCGCCTGTCTGGTGGTCACCGTCGTCCTGGTCGGCGGCCTGGGCGGAGTCACCTACGTCGGCTACACCTTCTGGAAGAAGCAGTTCGGCGCTCCGGCCGACTACGCGGGGGCGGGCACCGACCAGGTCGAGGTCGAGATCCCCGAAGGGTCCTACGGCTACGACATCGCCAACATCCTGCGCAAGAAGGGCGTCATCAAGTCCTCCGACGCGTTCGTCGCGGCGCAGAACGACAACCCCAAGGGCAAGTTGCTCCAGGCCGGCGTCTACCTCCTGAAGAAGGAGATGTCCGCCGCCAGCGCGATCGACCTGATGCTCGACCCCAAGAGCCAGAACGCCTTCGTGATCCCCGAGGGGACCCGCAACGTCACGATCTACGAGATGATCGACAAGCGGCTCGAGCTCAAGGAAGGCACGACGGCCGACATCGCCAAGACCAAGGCGGAGAGTTTCGGACTGCCCGACTGGGCGGATGACAATCCGGACGTGAAGGACCCGCTGGAAGGCTTCCTGTACCCGGCCGCCTATCCGGTCTCCAAGGGGTCGAAGCCCGAGGACGCGCTCAAGCGGATGGTCACGCGGGCGAACAAGGAGTACAAGAAGCTGGACCTGCCCGCGAGTGCGAAGAAGCTCGGTCTCAAGAACCCGTGGGAACTGATCACCGTCGCGAGCCTCGTACAGGTCGAGGGCAAGTACAAGCACGACTTCGACAAGGTCTCACGCGTCGTCTACAACCGTCTCAAGCCGGGCAACATGGAGACGGTCGGGCGGCTCGAATTCGACTCCACGGTCAACTACATCAGAGGTCAGAGCACCCTGGACATCGGTGCGGTCGACGAGGTCCGGAAGATCGACGACCCGTACAACACGTACAAGATCATCGGCCTGCCCTCGGGCCCGATCAGCAATCCCGGCGCGGACGCCCTGCACTCGGCGATGAACCCCGAGCCGGGCCCCTGGTACTACTTCGTCTCGATCAACGAGGACAAGACGGTCTTCGCCGAGACCAACGAGGAGCACGAGAAGAACCGGCGGGAGTACGAAGAAGGGAAGTCCGGCCAGTGAGTGAGCCTCGCCGGGCCGCCGTCCTCGGCTCGCCCATCACCCACTCCCTCTCCCCGGTCCTGCACCGCGCCGCGTATGCCGAGCTGGGCCTCGACGACTGGTCCTACGACCGGTTCGAGGTCGACGAGGCGGCGTTGCCGGGCTTCGTCGCGGGGCTGGACGCCTCCTGGGCCGGGCTGTCGCTGACCATGCCGCTCAAGCGGGCGGTCATCCCGCTGCTCGACGAGATCAGCGCGACGGCCGCATCGGTGGAGGCCGTCAACACGGTCGTGTTCACCGAGGACGGCCGGCGGGTCGGCGACAACACCGACATCCCCGGCATGATCGCCGCCCTCCGGGAGCGCGGCATCGACAAGGTCGACTCCGCGGCGGTCCTCGGCGCCGGAGCCACCGCCTCCTCCGCGCTCGCCGCACTCTCCGCGGTCTGCGCCGGACCCGTGACGGCGTACGTGCGCGGCCCCGGGCGCGCGGAGGAGATGCGGGCCTGGGGAGAGCGGCTCGGCGTCGACGTGGTGATCGCCGACTGGGCGGACGCCGCAGCGGCACTGGCCGCGCCGCTCGTCGTCGCCACCACCCCGGCCGGCGCCACCGACGCCCTGGCCGGATCGGTGCCGACGGCCCCGGGCATCCTCTTCGACGTGCTGTACGAGCCGTGGCCCACCGCGCTCGCCGCCGCCTGGTCGGCGCACGGCGGGGCCGTCGTCGGCGGACTCGACCTCCTCGTGCACCAGGCGCTGCTCCAGGTCGAGCAGATGACCGGCCGTGTCCCGGCACCGCTGGCCGCCATACGCCAGGCCGGAGAAGCCGCGCTCGCGGCCCGCTGACGGGCCCGCCGACCGGCGCCGCCCGTCCGTCTGCTGGACCGGCGGCCGGATCGTGCCCCCGGTCGTGGGAGGATCAAAGGCGGCGGGCCAGGGCCGCGCACCCGGTGGCGCCGTTGGATTTCAGGCGCGAGCATGAGGAGCACCGTTGAGCAGGTTGCGCTGGCTGACCGCGGGGGAGTCGCACGGCCCCGCACTGGTGGCGACGCTGGAGGGCCTTCCCGCCGGCGTCCCGATCACCACGGAGATGGTGGCGGAGGCGCTGGCCCGGCGACGGCTCGGTTACGGCCGCGGCGCGCGGATGAAGTTCGAGAAGGACGAGGTCACCTTCCTCGGCGGCGTACGCCACGGCCTCACCATGGGCTCCCCGGTCGCCGTCATGGTCGGCAACACCGAGTGGCCCAAGTGGGAGCAGGTCATGTCGGCCGACCCGGTCGACCCCGACGAGCTGTCCCAGCTGGCCCGCAACGCTCCGCTGACCCGCCCCCGGCCCGGCCACGCCGACCTCGCGGGGATGCAGAAGTACGGCTTCGACGAGGCCCGCCCGGTCCTGGAGCGCGCCAGCGCCCGGGAGACCGCCGCGCGCGTGGCCCTCGGGGCCGTCGCCCGCTCCTACCTCAAGGAGACCGCGGGCATCGAGATCGTCAGCCATGTCGTCGAGCTGGCCGCCGCCAAGGCGCCGTACGGGGTCGTTCCCGTCCCCGCCGACGTCGAGAAGCTGGACGCCGACCCGGTCCGCTGCCTGGACGCCGACGCGTCCAAGGCGATGGTGGCCGAGATCGACCAGGCCCACAAGGACGGCGACACCCTCGGCGGAGTCGTCGAGGTGCTGGCGTACGGCGTGCCCGTCGGGCTCGGCTCGCACGTGCACTGGGACCGGCGCCTGGACGCCCGGCTCGCCGCGGCCCTCATGGGCATCCAGGCCATCAAGGGTGTCGAGGTCGGCGACGGCTTCGAGCTGGCCCGGGTCCCCGGCTCCAAGGCGCACGACGAGATCGTCGCCACCGAGGACGGCATCAGGCGCACCTCGGGCCGTTCCGGCGGTACCGAGGGCGGTCTCACCACCGGTGAGCTGCTGCGCGTCCGCGCCGCGATGAAGCCCATCGCGACCGTGCCGCGCGCCCTGGCCACCGTGGACGTCGTCACCGGCGAGGCCACCAAGGCCCACCACCAGCGCTCCGACGTCTGCGCCGTCCCGGCCGCGGGCATCGTCGCGGAGGCCATGGTCGCCCTCGTCCTGGCCGACGCGGTCGCGGAGAAGTTCGGCGGCGACAGCGTCCCCGAGACCCACCGCAACGTCCGGTCGTACCTCGACCACCTCCAGATCCGATGAGCGGCCCCCTGGTCGTCCTCGTCGGACCGATGGGCGCCGGCAAGTCCACCGTCGGCGAGCTGCTCGCCGCCCGGCTCGGCACCACCTACCGGGACACCGACGCGGACGTCGTCGCCGAGGCGGGCAAGCCGATCGCGGAGATCTTCTACGACGAGGGCGAGGAGCACTTCCGCGCCCTGGAGCGCCGGGCCGTCGAGGCGGCCGTCGCCGGGCATCCGGGCGTCCTCGCCCTGGGCGGCGGGGCCGTCCTGGACGCGGCGACCAGGAAGCTGCTGGCCGGCCGGCCGGTCGCCTACCTCTCCATGGACGTGGACGAGGCCGTCCGCCGCGTCGGTCTCGGTGCCGCCCGCCCGCTGCTCGCGGTCAACCCGCGCCGGCAGTGGCGCGAGCTGATGGACGCCCGCCGCCCCCTCTACGAAGAGGTCGCCCGGACCGTCGTCGCCACCGACGAGCACACCCCCGAAGAGGTCGCCCAGGCGATCATCGACGCACTGGAACTGCCGGAGGGCCACGCCGCCCCCGGCGTGGAGAACACCGGCATGACGCAGCAGGGTCCCACCCGCATCCAGGTCGCAGGCTCCGCGGGCTCCGACCCGTACGAGGTCCTCGTCGGCCACCAGCTCCTGGGCGAGCTGCCCCAGCTGATCGGCGACCGCGCGCGACGCGTCGCCGTACTGCACCCGGAGGCGCTGGCCGAGACCGGTGAGGCGGTCCGCGAGGACCTCGCGGCCCAGGGGTACGAGGCCATCGCCATCCAGCTGCCGAACGCCGAGGAGGCCAAGACCGTCGAGGTCGCCGCCTACTGCTGGAAGGCGCTCGGCCAGACCGGCTTCACCCGCACCGACGTCATCGTCGGCATCGGCGGCGGCGCCACCACGGACGTCGCCGGGTTCGTCGCGGCCAGCTGGCTGCGCGGGGTGCGCTGGATCGCGATCCCGACCACCGTGCTCGGCATGGTCGACGCGGCCGTCGGCGGCAAGACCGGCATCAACACCGCCGAGGGCAAGAACCTCGTCGGCGCCTTCCATCCGCCCACCGGGGTCCTCTGCGACCTCGCCGCGCTGGACTCGCTGCCGGTCAACGACTACGTCTCCGGCATGGCCGAGATCATCAAGGCCGGGTTCATCGCCGACCCGGTCATCCTGGACCTGGTCGAGGCCGACCCCGAGGGTGCGCGCACCCCGGCCGGGCCGCACACCGCCGAGCTGATCGAGCGCTCCATCCGGGTCAAGGCCGAGGTCGTCTCCAGCGACCTCAAGGAGTCCGGACTCCGCGAGATCCTCAACTACGGTCACACCCTGGCCCACGCCATCGAGAAGAACGAGCGCTACAAGTGGCGCCACGGCGCGGCCGTCTCCATCGGCATGGTCTTCGCCGCCGAGCTGGGCAGGCTCGCCGGACGCCTCGACGACGCCACCGCCGACCGGCACCGCAGCGTCCTCGCGTCGGTGGGCCTGCCGCTCGCCTACCGCGGCGACCAGTGGCCCAAGCTGCTGGAGAACATGAAGGTCGACAAGAAGTCGCGGGGTGACCTGCTGCGCTTCATCGTCCTCGACGGCATCGGCAAGCCCACCGTCCTGGAGGGCCCCGACCCGGCCGTGCTGCTCGCCGCCTACGGGGAGGTCTCCGCGTGACCCGCAGGGTCTTCGTCCTGAACGGCCCCAACCTCGGACGGCTCGGGTCGCGCGAGCCCGACGTCTACGGGGCCACCTCCTACGCCGGACTCGTCGAGAGCTGCACGACCCTCGGCAAGGAGCTCGGCTTCGACGTGGAGGTGCGGGAGACCAACGACGAGGGCGAGCTGATCCGCTGGCTCCACGAGGCGGCGGACGGATCGATTCCGGTCGTTCTCAACCCGGGCGCCTTCACGCACTACTCGTACGGCATGCGGGACGCGGCCGCCCAGCGCACCGCCCCGCTGATCGAGGTGCACATCTCCAACCCGTACACCCGCGAGGAGTTCCGGCACACGTCCGTGGTCGCCGCGGTGGCCACGGGCACGGTGGCCGGGTTCGGCATCGGCTCCTACCGGCTCGCCCTGCGCGCCCTGGCCGACGAACTGACGGACTGACACCACACGCGATGCCCGTCCGCCCTCCGCGCGGCCGACGGGCACTTCGCACCCTCCCGGGCCGTTCACCCCGAGACGGCCCGGGAAGGTACGGTGGCCGTCCCATCAGCGTCAGTTGCAGTTACGAGACGGAGTGGCACCGGATGCAGCACGCAGTGGGGGCCCCGCTGCCGCCGCCCCACGGCCCCGGCATCGGGCACGTCGGCCGGCCGTACCAGGCCCAGCACCCCGGCCCGCCCCCGATATCCCCGCCGCCCGGCCAGGCCCCGCCTCCGCCCGGGCAGGCGCTCCCGGCTCCCGGCCAGGCCCCGCCTCCGCCGGCCCAGGGCCGCCCGCAGCAGCCGCCCGCCCCCGGCCAGGCCCCGCAGCCCGGCTGGAGCGGCACCGGACCCACGCCGCCGCCCGCCGGGCAGGCCACCGGGCACACCGGGCACGTCCAGCTGCCCCCGGGCGGCCCCGTTCCGCTGCCCGCACCGCCCGCCGAGGCCGGCACCGGCGGCGCCACGCTCGCCGTCCTGCTCATCGGCCCCGCCGGGGCGGGCAAGACCACGGTCGCCAAGCTCTGGGCGGCCCGCCGCCGGGTGCCCACCGCCCACGTCTCCCTCGACGACGTCCGCGAATGGGTCCGCTCCGGCTTCGCCGATCCGCAGGCCGGCTGGAACGACCACTCCGAGGCCCAGTACCGGCTGGCCCGCCGCACCTGCGGCTTCGCCGCCCGCAACTTCCTCGCCAACGGCATCTCCTGCATCCTCGACGACGCCGTCTTCCCCGACCGCCCGGTCGTCGGCCTCGGCGGCTGGAAGCGCCACGTCGGCCCCGGCCTGCTGCCCGTGGTCCTGCTGCCCGGCCTGGAGATCGTCCTGGAGCGCAACGCCGCCCGCAGCGGCAACCGCAGGCTCTCCGACGAGGAGGTCGCCCGCATCCACGGCCGGATGGCCGGCTGGTACGGCTCCGGCCTCCCGATCATCGACAACTCCACGTACGACGTCGAGACCACCGCCCGGGTCCTGGACGACGTGCTGGCCCGCTCGATCGCGAGCCCGCCCGCCTGGTAGCCGTCGGGAGCCCCGTCCGGGCGGAAGGCCCTCCCGGCGGCGGCCGACCGCGCGCGGCCCCCGGTCGGATGCGCTGACCGGGCGGCGAGCCGCCCCCGCTCGTACGCTCGAACCATGTCAGAGGTGCACGCCGTCCGACGCGGGCTGCTCCGCGACCGGTGCGCCGCCGCGGGCTCCGCGGCCGCCCTGGTCTCCCGCCCCGCCAACGTCCGCTATCTCGCGGGCGGAGCGCCGCCCGGCGCCGTGCTGCTGCTCGGCCCCGGCGAGGACGTTCTGCTCTGCCCCCGCGCTCCGACCGGCGAACCCGCCCACGGGCGGCCCGACGAGGCGCTGCGGGTCGACCTCCTGCCCGCCCCGGACGGGGACCCGGTGGTCGCCGCCGCGGGGCTCGCCGCCACGGCGGGCGCGGATTCGCTCGCCGTGGAGGAGCACGACCTGACCGTGGCCCGGCACCGTGCCATGGGCAAGGCCGCCCCGCGCCTGAGGCTGGCCGATCTGGGCCTCACCGTGGAACAGCAGCGGATCGTCAAGGACGAGGAGGAGATCGGCTGCCTCCGGATCGCCGCCGAGATCACCGACCAGGCCCTCGGGGAACTCCTCGAATCGATCCTGGTCGGCCGCACCGAGCGGCACCTCGCGCTCGAACTGGAGCGCCGCCTGGTCGACCACGGGGCGGACGGGCCCGCCTTCGCCACCTCCGTGGCCACCGGCCCCAACTCCGGTCAGGGACGGCACCGGCCCTCGGACCGCAGGGTGGAGGAGGGGGATTTCCTCTCCGTCCGCCTCGGGGCGAGCTACCACGGCTACCGCTGCGAGATCGGCCGGACCTTCGTCATCGGCACCGCCCCCGCCGAGTGGCAGATCGAGCTCTACGACCTCGTTTTCGCCGCTCAGCGGGCCGGTCGGGAGGCCCTGGCGCCGGGGGCCGCCTACCGGGAGGTGGACCACGCCGCCCGGCATCGGCTGGAGTCGGCGGGGTACGGAGAGGGCCTTCAGCCGAGGACCGGGCATGGTGTGGGGCTCGAAATCGAGGAGGACCCGCAACTGGCACCGACAGCCATGGGTAAACTGGACGCTTGTGTGCCGGTCACCGTCGAACCGGGGGTCCACCTCCCGGGCCGGGGCGGTGTCCGGATCGATGACACGCTCGTCGTGCGCCCCGAGGCGGACGGCGGACCCGAGCTACTCACCATGACGACCAAGGAGCTGCTCGCGCTCTAGCGCGCATCCGCGGTCGTTCCACCAGCTTCAGTCCAGGAGATTCCGCAACCGTGGCTTCCACGAACGACCTCAAGAACGGCCTGGTGCTCAAGCTCGACGGAGGCCAGCTCTGGTCCGTCGTCGAGTTCCAGCACGTCAAGCCCGGCAAGGGCCCCGCCTTCGTGCGCACCAAGCTCAAGAACGTGCTCTCCGGCAAGGTCGTCGACAAGACGTTCAACGCCGGCGTGAAGGTCGAGACGGCCACCATTGACCGCCGCGACATGCAGTTCTCGTACATGGACGGCGAGTACTTCGTCTTCATGGACATGGACACCTACGACCAGCTCATGGTCGACCGCAAGGCCGTCGGCGACGCCGCCAACTTCCTGATCGAGGGCTTCACCGCCTCCGTCGCCCAGCACGAGGGCGAGGTGCTCTACGTCGAGCTGCCCGCCGCCGTCGAGCTGACGATCCAGCACACCGACCCGGGCGTCCAGGGCGACCGCTCCACCGGCGGCACCAAGCCCGCCACGCTGGAGACCGGTTACGAGATCGGCGTGCCGCTCTTCATCAGCACCGGCGAGAAGATCAAGGTCGACACCCGCTCGGGCGACTACCTCGGCCGGGTGAACAGCTAACCGTGGCTGCCCGGAACAAGGCCCGCAAGCGCGCCTTCCAGATCCTCTTCGAGGCCGACCAGCGCGGTGAGTCCGTGCAGAGCGTGCTCGCGGACTGGGTTCGGCTCTCGCGGACCGACGACCGTCAGCCGCCGGTCGGGGAGTTCACGATGGAGCTCGTCGAGGGGTACGCGCAGTACGCGGACCGGATCGACGACCTCATCGTCACCTACGCCGTGGACTGGGAGATCGACCGCATGCCGGTCGTCGACCGGAGCATCCTGCGGCTCGGTGCCTACGAGCTGATCTGGATGGACGAGACCCCGGACGCCGTGGTGATCGACGAGGCCGTCCAGCTCGCCAAGGAGTTCTCCACCGATGACTCCCCGTCCTTCGTGAACGGCCTGCTGGCCCGTTTCAAGGACCTCAAGCCGAACCTCCGCCGGGAGCAGTAGCCCCGGCCGCGACGGTTCGGTCGCACACACCACGAAGGGCCCGCGGTCAGCCGACCGCGGGCCCTTCGGCGTGCCCGGAGCGCGCGCCGGGCACGCCGTACCCGGCTACGTACCAGGCCGCGGGCGCGGGCACGGAAACGCCGGGTGGGCGGGGGCCCGAAGGTCCCCGCCCACCCGGCGGCACGTTTCTGCTGTGGGGTCCCGCCCCGCTCGCTCAGCCCTCGTCGTGGGAGACCGCGCGGCGCGCGTCCGCGTCCAGCACGCCCCAGCTGATGAGCTGCTCCGTCAGCACGGACGGCGACTGGTCGTAGATCACGGCGAGCGTGCGCAGGTCGTCCTGGCGGATCGAGAGCACCTTGCCGTTGTAGTCACCGCGCTGGCTCTGGATGGTCGCCGCGTAGCGCTGGAGCGGACCGGCCTTCTCCGGCGGGACGTGGGCGAGGCGCTCCAGGTCCAGGACGAGCTTCGGCGGCGGCTCGGCGGCCCCGCCCGGAGTCGTACCGGGCAGCAGCTCCTGCACGGGGACCCCGTAGAAATCCGCCAGCTCGGCGAGGCGCTGTACGGTCACGGCACGGTCGCCGCGCTCGTACGAACCGACCACGACGGCCTTCCAGCGACCCTGGGACTTCTCCTCCACGCCGTGGAGGGAAAGGCCCTGCTGGGTGCGGATGGCACGGAGTTTGGCCCCGAGCTGTTTTGCGTATTCGCTGGACATATGGCTCCCCGGACGCTGGAACAGTGTGCGGCTCCGCCGCGTGGCTGGTAACTCACTGTGAGGTTACGCAGCGTTACTTGGATGCGTCAAGCCGAATGGTCCGGACCGGCACCTCCCGGGGGCGGGGCCAGGGCCGAGCACAAGCCCTGGTAGCGTGGATGACGCAATTTCGACGTCCTTTAACGATCCGTCCCGTGAGGCGGAGAAGGAGGTCCGTTTCTTATGGACGCACAGCACGACCACACCGGCAACGCGGCACGCCCCGTTCTCGAGGCTCCCGACATCGCCCGTGTGCTGACCCGTATCGCCCACGAGATCGTCGAACGCGCCAAGGGCGCCGACGACGTGGTGCTGCTCGGCATCCCGACCCGGGGCGTCTTCCTCGCCCGCCGGCTGGCCGAGAAACTCCAGGAGATCACCGGCCGGAAGACGCCGGTCGGATCGCTCGACATCACGATGTACCGCGACGACCTGCGGATGCGCCCGGCGCGCGCCCTGGCCCGCACCGACATCCCCGGCGAGGGGATCGAGGGCAGCCTGGTCGTCCTGGTCGACGACGTGCTCTTCTCCGGCCGCACGATCCGCGCCGCCCTCGACGCGCTCGGCGACATCGGCCGCCCGCGCGCGGTGCAGCTCGCGGTCCTCGTCGACCGCGGCCACCGGGAACTCCCGATCCGCGCGGACTACGTCGGCAAGAACCTCCCCACGTCGCTGCGGGAGACGGTCAAGGTCCAGCTCGCCGAGGAGGACGGCCGCGACGCCGTGCTGCTGGGCGTCAAGCAGGCCGCCCCCGCGGACTCGCAGTAGCCCGAGCCCTCCCGTACGGCCTTTCGGGGACGTACGGCTGCTCGTCCGCGCGCCCGCATGCCTGAAACTCCCTCCAGCAACCCGGAGAACCCCCAGATGAAGCGTCACCTCATCTCGGCCGCCGACCTCACCCGCGACGACGCCGTCCTGATCCTCGACACCGCCGAGGAGATGGCCCGGGTCGCGGACCGGCCGATCAAGAAGCTCCCCACCCTCCGCGGCCGTACCGTCGTCAACCTCTTCTTCGAGGACTCGACCCGCACCCGCATCTCCTTCGAGGCGGCCGCCAAGCGGCTGTCCGCCGACGTCATCAACTTCTCCGCCAAGGGCTCGTCCGTCTCCAAGGGCGAGTCCCTGAAGGACACCGCGCTGACCCTGGAGGCGATGGGCGCCGACGCCGTCGTCATCCGGCACGGCGCCTCCGGAGCCCCCTACCGGCTCGCCACCTCCGGCTGGATCGACGGGGCCGTGGTCAACGCCGGGGACGGCACCCACGAGCACCCCACCCAGGCCCTGCTGGACGCCTTCACGATGCGCCGCCGGCTCGTCGGCGCCGACGCCGGGCTCGGCCGCGACCTGGACGGCCGCCGCATCACGATCGTCGGCGACATCCTGCACAGCCGCGTCGCCCGCTCCAACGTCCACCTGCTCACCACGCTCGGCGCGCACGTCACCCTGGTGGCCCCGCCGACCCTGGTCCCCGTCGGCGTCGAGAAGTGGCCCTGCGACGTCAGCTACAGCCTCGACGACGTGCTGGCGAAGTCGGACGCGGTGATGATGCTGCGTGTGCAGCGTGAACGGATGAACGCCGCGTACTTCCCGACCGAGCGCGAGTACTCCCGCCGCTACGGCCTGGACGGCGAGCGCATGGCGAAGATGCCCGAGCACGCCATCGTCATGCACCCCGGCCCGATGGTCCGCGGCATGGAGATCACCGCCGAGGTCGCCGACTCCGACCGCTGCACGGTCGTCGAGCAGGTCGCCAACGGGGTCTCCATCCGCATGGCCGTGCTCTACCTGCTGCTCGGCGGCTCCGACACCGCACTGTCCGCCGCCCCCGCCCGTACCGAGGAGAACAAGTAACCATGAGCAAGATCCTTATTCGCGGCGCGCGGATCCTCGGCGGCGAGCCCGGGGACGTACTGATCGACGGCGAGACCGTCACCGAGGTCGGCACCGGCCTCGACGCCGCCGGCGCCACCGTGATCGAGGCCGAGGGACAGATCCTGCTGCCCGGCCTGGTCGACCTGCACACCCACCTGCGCGAGCCCGGCCGCGAGGACTCCGAGACCGTCCTCACCGGCACCAGGGCCGCGGCCGTCGGCGGCTTCACCGCCGTGCACGCGATGGCCAACACCTTCCCCGTCGCCGACACCGCCGGCGTCGTCGAGCAGGTCTGGCGCCTCGGCAAGGAGTCCGGCTACTGCGACGTGCAGCCCGTGGGCGCCGTCACCGTCGGCCTGGAGGGCAAGCAGCTCGCCGAGCTCGGCGCGATGCACGACTCCGCCGCCGGGGTGAAGGTCTTCTCCGACGACGGCAAGTGCGTCGACGACGCGGTGATCATGCGCCGCGCCCTGGAGTACGTGAAGGCCTTCGACGGCGTCGTCGCCCAGCACGCCCAGGAGCCCCGCCTCACCGAGGGCGCCCAGATGAACGAGGGCATCGTCTCCGCCGAACTCGGGCTCGGCGGCTGGCCCGCCGTCGCCGAGGAGTCGATCATCGCCCGCGACGTCCTCCTCGCCGCCCACGTCGGCTCCCGCGTCCACATCTGCCACCTCTCCACCGCCGGCTCCGTGGAGATCGTCCGCTGGGCCAAGTCCAAGGGCTGGGACGTCACCGCCGAGGTCACCCCGCACCACCTCCTCCTCACCGACGAGCTGGTCCGCACCTACAACCCGGTCTACAAGGTGAACCCGCCGCTGCGCACCGAGGCCGACGTGCTGGCCCTGCGCGAGGCGCTCGCCGACGGCACGATCGACTGCGTCGCCACCGACCACGCCCCGCACCCGCACGAGGACAAGGACTGCGAGTGGGCCGCGGCCGCCATGGGCATGGTGGGCCTGGAGACCGCGCTCTCGGTCGTCCAGCAGACGATGGTGGACACCGGCCTGATGGACTGGGCGGGCGTCGCCGACCGCATGTCCTTCCGCCCCGCGGCCATCGGACGGCTCGAAGGACACGGCCGCCCCGTCTCGGCGGGTGAGCCCGCCAACCTCACGCTGGTCGATCCGGCATACCGTGGAGCCGTGGACCCCGCGGGCTTCGCGTCCCGCAGCCGCAACACCCCCTACGAGGGCCGTGAGCTGCCGGGCCGCGTCACCCACACCTTCCTGCGGGGCCGTGCCACGGTCGTCGACGGGAAGCTCGCGTGACAACTCTGACCCCCCTGTACCACCTGGCCGCCGAGCAGAAGTCGGCGGAAGTGACGGACTGGGCCGCCCGCATCGCGTGGGTGATCGGCCTGTTCGTCTTCATCGCCCTCGTCTACTGGCTGATGCGCCAGGGCTGGAAGTGGCGCGCCAGCCTCCAGTCGGACCTGCCGGAGCTCCCGGCCACTCCCGAGGGCTTCGCCGACGACGAGACGCTGCTGACGCTTCAGGGGCGCTACCACGCCTCCACCACCGCCGGACAGTGGCTCGACCGGATCGTCGCGCACGGCCTCGGCACCCGCAGCCGCACCGAGCTCACGCTCACCGCCCGCGGCCTGGACGTCGTACGCCCCGGCGCGGCCGACTTCTTCATCCCGGCCGACGCCCTGCGCGAGGCCCGCCTCGACAAGGCGCTCGCGGGCAAGGTCCTCCCCGAGGGCGGCCTGCTGATCATCACCTGGGCGCACGGCGAGACGCTGATCGACTCCGGCTTCCGCTCCGACCACGCCGCCGAGCACCAGGCCTGGGTCGACGCCGTCAGCCGGCTCACCGGCGCACCGGCCACCACCGAACTCACCAGCACCACTACGGAAGGCACCGCACGATGACGATCTCCACCCGGGGGGCCCAGACCCCCGCCGTACTCGTCCTGGAGGACGGTCGCGCCTTCCGCGGCCGTGCCTACGGGGCCGTGGGGGAGACCTTCGGCGAAGCGGTGTTCTCCACCGGCATGACCGGCTACCAGGAGACGCTGACCGACCCCTCGTACCACCGCCAGGTCGTCGTCATGACGGCCCCGCACGTCGGCAACACCGGCGTGAACGACGAGGACCCCGAGTCCGGCCGCATCTGGGTCTCCGGCTACGTCGTCCGCGACCCCGCCCGCAAGCCCTCCAACTGGCGCTCGCAGCGCTCGCTGGACGAGGAGCTGGCGGCGCAGGGCGTCGTCGGCATCAGCGGCGTCGACACCCGCGCCCTCACCCGCCACCTGCGCGAGCGCGGCGCGATGCGCGTCGGGATCTTCTCCGGCCACGCGATCCCCGACGAGGGCACGCTCCTCGCCCGGGTCCGCCAGGCCCCCGAGATGACCGGCGCCGACCTCTCCGCCGAGGTCGCCACCAAGGAGGCGTACGTCGTCCCCGCGATCGGCACGAAGAAGTTCACCGTCGCCGCGATCGACCTCGGCATCAAGGGCATGACCCCGCACCGGATGGCCGAACGCGGCATCGAGGTGCACGTGCTGCCCGCCACCGCCACCCTGGAAGAGGTGTACGCGGTCCGGCCCGACGGCGTCTTCTTCTCCAACGGCCCCGGCGACCCGTCCACCGCCGACCACCCGGTCGCCCTCATGCGCGGCGTCCTGGAGCGGTCCACGCCGCTCTTCGGCATCTGCTTCGGCAACCAGATCCTCGGCCGCGCGCTCGGCTTCGGCACCTACAAGCTGAAGTACGGCCACCGCGGCATCAACCAGCCGGTGCAGGACCGCACCACCGGCAAGGTCGAGGTCACCGCGCACAACCACGGCTTCGCCGTCGACGCCCCGCTGGACAAGGTCTCCGACACGGAGTTCGGCCGCGCCGAGGTCTCCCACGTCTGCCTGAACGACCAGGTGGTCGAGGGACTCCAGCTCCTGGACCGGCCCGCCTTCAGCGTCCAGTACCACCCCGAGGCGGCCGCGGGCCCGCACGACGCCGCGTACCTCTTCGACCGCTTCGTTTCCCTGATGGAGGGCCAGCGTGCCTAAGCGCTCCGATATCCAGTCCGTCCTGGTCATCGGCTCCGGTCCGATCGTCATCGGCCAGGCCGCCGAGTTCGACTACTCCGGCACCCAGGCCTGCCGCGTCCTCAAGGCCGAGGGCCTGCGCGTCATCCTGGTGAACTCCAACCCGGCGACGATCATGACCGACCCGGAGATCGCCGACGCCACCTACGTCGAGCCGATCACCCCCGAGTTCGTCGAGAAGATCATCGCCAAGGAGCGCCCCGACGCGCTCCTGCCCACCCTCGGCGGCCAGACCGCGCTGAACACCGCGATCTCCATGCACGAGAACGGTGTCCTGGAGAAGTACGGCGTCGAGCTGATCGGCGCCAACGTCGAGGCGATCAACAAGGGCGAGGACCGCGACCTCTTCAAGGGCGTCGTCGAGGCCGTCAAGCAGAAGATCGGATACGGCGAGTCCGCCCGCTCCGTCATCTGCCACACCATGGACGACGTCATCGCCGGCGTCGACACCCTCGGCGGCTACCCCGTCGTCGTCCGCCCCTCCTTCACCATGGGCGGCGCCGGCTCCGGCTTCGCCCACGACGAGGAGGAGCTGCGCCGCATCGCCGGACAGGGCCTCACGCTCTCCCCGACCACCGAGGTCCTCCTGGAGGAGTCCATCCTCGGCTGGAAGGAGTACGAGCTGGAGCTGATGCGCGACCGGAACGACAACGTCGTGGTCGTCTGCTCCATCGAGAACTTCGACCCGATGGGCGTCCACACCGGCGACTCCATCACCGTCGCCCCGGCGATGACGCTCACCGACCGCGAGTACCAGCGGCTGCGCGACGTCGGCATCGCGATCATCCGCGAGGTCGGCGTCGACACCGGCGGCTGCAACATCCAGTTCGCCATCGACCCCACCGACGGCCGGGTCATCGTCATCGAGATGAACCCGCGCGTCTCCCGCTCCTCGGCGCTCGCCTCCAAGGCCACCGGCTTCCCGATCGCCAAGATCGCCGCCAAGCTGGCCGTCGGCTACACCCTGGACGAGATCCCCAACGACATCACCGAGAAGACGCCGGCCTCCTTCGAGCCGACCCTCGACTACGTCGTCGTCAAGGCCCCGCGCTTCGCCTTCGAGAAGTTCCCCTCCGCCGACTCCACCCTCACCACCACCATGAAGTCGGTGGGCGAGGCCATGGCGATCGGCCGGAACTTCACCGAGGCCCTCCAGAAGGCCCTGCGCTCCCTGGAGAAGAAGGGCTCGCAGTTCGCCTTCACCGGCCCGGTCGGCGACAAGGCCGAGCTGCTCGCGGAAGCGGTCCGCCCCACCGACGGCCGCATCAACACCGTCATGCAGGCGATCCGGGCCGGAGCCACCCAGGAGGAGGTCTTCGACTCCACGAAGATCGACCCCTGGTTCGTCGACCAGCTCTTCCTGATCAAGGAGATCGCCGACGAGCTGGCCTCCGCCGAACGCCTGGACGCCGACCTGATCGCCGAGGCCAAGCGGCACGGCTTCTCCGACGCCCAGATCGGCGAGATCCGCGGGCTGCGCGAGGACGTCGTCCGCGAGGTCCGGCACGCGCTCGGCATCCGCCCGGTCTACAAGACGGTCGACACCTGCGCCGCCGAGTTCGCCGCGAACACGCCGTACTTCTACTCCTCCTACGACGAGGAGAGCGAGGTCGCGAGCCGCACCAAGCCGGCCGTGATCATCCTCGGCTCGGGGCCCAACCGCATCGGCCAGGGCATCGAGTTCGACTACTCCTGTGTGCACGCCTCCTTCGCCCTGAGCGACGCGGGCTACGAGACCGTCATGGTCAACTGCAACCCGGAGACCGTCTCCACCGACTACGACACCTCCGACCGGCTCTACTTCGAGCCGCTCACCCTGGAGGACGTCCTGGAGATCGTGCACGCCGAATCGCTGGCGGGCCCGATCGCCGGTGTCATCGTGCAGCTCGGCGGCCAGACCCCGCTCGGCCTCTCGCAGGCGCTCAAGGACAACGGCGTGCCCGTCGTCGGCACCTCCCCGGAGGCCATCCACGCCGCCGAGGACCGCGGCGCCTTCGGCCGGGTCCTGGCCGAGGCCGGACTGCCCGCGCCCAAGCACGGCACCGCCACCACCTTCGGCGAGGCCAAGGCCATCGCCGACGAGATCGGCTACCCGGTCCTGGTCCGCCCGAGCTACGTGCTCGGCGGGCGCGGCATGGAGATCGTGTACGACGAGACGCGCCTCGCCTCGTACATCTCCGAGTCCACCGAGATCAGCCCCACCCGGCCGGTCCTGGTCGACCGCTTCCTCGACGACGCCATCGAGATCGACGTGGACGCCCTCTACGACGGCACCGAGCTGTACCTCGGCGGCGTCATGGAGCACATCGAGGAGGCCGGCATCCACTCCGGCGACTCGGCCTGCGCCCTGCCCCCGATCACCCTCGGCGGCTACGACATCAAGCGGCTGCGCGCCTCCACCGAGGGCATCGCCAAGGGTGTCGGCGTGCTCGGACTGATCAACATCCAGTTCGCGCTCTCCGGCGACATCCTCTACGTCCTGGAGGCCAACCCGCGCGCCTCCCGCACGGTCCCCTTCACCTCCAAGGCGACCGCCGTACCGCTCGCCAAGGCCGCCGCCCGCATCTCGCTGGGCGCGACCATCGCCGAGCTGCGCGCGGAGGGCCTGCTGCCGAGGACCGGAGACGGCGGCACCCTGCCGCTGGACGCGCCGATCTCCGTCAAGGAGGCCGTGATGCCGTGGTCCCGCTTCCGCGACATCCACGGCCGGGGCGTCGACACGGTCCTCGGCCCGGAGATGCGCTCCACCGGCGAGGTCATGGGCATCGACTCGGTCTTCGGCACGGCGTACGCCAAGTCGCAGGCCGGCGCGTACGGCCCGCTGCCCACCGAGGGCCGCGCGTTCATCTCGGTCGCCAACCGCGACAAGCGCTCGATGATCTTCCCGGCCCGCGAGCTGGTCGCCCACGGCTTCGAGCTGATGGCCACCTCCGGCACCGCCGAGGTCCTCAAGCGCAACGGCATCAACGCCACCGTCGTGCGCAAGCAGTCCGAGGGCACCGGCCCGAACGGCGAGAAGACCATCGTCCAGCTCATCCACGACGGCGAGGTCGACCTCATCGTCAACACGCCGTACGGCACCGGCGGCCGGCTCGACGGCTACGAGATCCGCACCGCGGCCGTCGCCCGCGCCGTACCGTGCCTGACCACGGTCCAGGCGCTCGCCGCCGCCGTCCAGGGCATCGACGCCCTCAACCACGGCGACGTCGGGGTCCGTTCCCTCCAGGAACACGCGGAACACTTGATCGCGGCCCGCGACTAGGGCCCGGAGAGGGGGACACCGTCGAACGGTGTCCCCCTCTTTGCGAGCCCCGTCGAGCCCTGTCGAGCCCACCGAGCACCAAGGACACCACCCCATGTACAAGCTCTTCTTCCGGCTGGTCTTCAAGCGGATGGACCCCGAGCAGGCCCACTACGCCGCCTTCCGCTGGATCCGCCTCGCCGCCCGCGTCCCGGTCCTGCGCACCTTCGTCGCCGCCGCCCTCGCCCCGCGCTTCGAGGAGCTGCGCACGGAGGCCCTCGGCCTGCGGATGCACGGCCCCTTCGGTCTCGCCGCCGGCTTCGACAAGAACGCGATCGCGATCGACGGCATGGCGATGCTCGGCTTCGACCACATCGAGATCGGCACCGTCACCGGCGAGCCGCAGCCCGGCAACCCCAAGAAGCGCCTCTTCCGGCTGGTCGCGGACCGCGCGCTGATCAACCGCATGGGCTTCAACAACGAGGGCTCCGCCGCCGTCGCCGCCCGTCTGGCCGCCCGCAACCCCGTCTTCCGCACCACGGTCGGCGTCAACATCGGCAAGACCAAGGCCGTCCCGGAGGCCGAGGCCGCCGCCGACTACGTGAAGTCCACCGAAGCCCTCGCCGGCCACGCCGACTACCTGGTCGTCAACGTCTCCTCGCCCAACACCCCCGGCCTGCGCAACCTCCAGGCCACCGAGTCGCTGCGCCCGCTGCTCACCGCGGTGCGCGAGGCCGCCGACCGCACCGTCACCACCCGGCGCGTCCCGCTGCTCGTCAAGATCGCCCCGGACCTCGCGGACGAGGACGTCGACGCCGTCGCCGACCTCGCCGTGGAGCTGGGCCTGGACGGCATCATCGCCACCAACACCACCATCGCCCGCGAGGGCCTGGGCCTGAGGTCGGCCCGCGACCTGGTGGCGGAGACCGGCGGACTGTCCGGCGCGCCGCTCAAGGAGCGCTCGCTGGAGGTCCTGAGCCGCCTGTACGCCCGCGTGGGGGACCGGATCACGCTGGTGGGCGTCGGGGGCGTCGAGAACGCGGAGGACGCCTGGCAGCGCATCCTCGCCGGAGCCACCCTCGTCCAGGGCTACAGCGCCTTCATCTACGAAGGCCCCTGCTACGCCCGCGCGATCCACAAGGGCCTCGCCGCCCGGCTCGCCGCCTCCCCGTACGCCACCCTCGCCGAGGCCGTCGGCGCCGAGACCCGGAAGAAGGCCGCCCTGTGACCCCCGAACCCTTCGGCGCCCGGCTGCGCCGTGCCATGGACACCCGCGGGCCGCTCTGCGTCGGCATCGACCCGCACGCCTCCCTGCTCACCTCCTGGGGCCTCGACGACGACATCGCCGGCCTGGAGCGCTTCACCCGGACCGTCGTGGAGGCGCTGGCCGACCGGGTCGCCGTCCTCAAGCCGCAGTCCGCGTTCTTCGAGCGCTTCGGCTCGCGCGGCGTCGCCGTCCTGGAGAAGGCCGTCGCGGAGGCACGGTCCGCCGGGGCGCTCGTCCTGATGGACGCCAAGCGCGGCGACATCGGCTCCACCATGGGCGCCTACGCGGCGACCTACCTGGACCAGGACTCGCCGCTCTTCTCGGACGCGGTCACCGTCTCCCCGTACCTGGGCTTCGGCTCGCTGCGCCCGGCACTCGACGCCGCCGCCGCGTCCGGCGCGGGCGTCTTCGTCCTCGCCCTCACCTCCAACCCGGAGGGCGCCGAGGTCCAGCGGGCCACGGCGGCCGACGGCCGCTCGCTCGCCCAGCTGATGCTCGACCACATGGCCGCCGAGAACGCGGGGGCCGCTCCGCTCGGCTCGGTCGGCGCGGTGGTCGGCGCGACGCTCGGCGACGCCGGGGTGGACCTGGCGATCAACGGACCGCTCCTCGCCCCCGGCATCGGCGCCCAGGGGGCGACCCCGGCGGATCTTCCGGCGGTGTTCGGCGAGGCGGTGGGCAACGTGGTGCCCAGCGTGAGCCGGGGCGTGCTGCGCCACGGCCCGGACGTGTCCGGGCTGCGCGAAGCGGCCGAACGGTTCGCGGACGAGGTCCGCGGCGCCGTATCCGGCAGTTGACCCTGACACGTTTACAGCGCGTTGACGAATTACTGACCAGAAACCTGGTCGATATGTCGGGAAAATCCTGGTCGGCCACAGCTGACCAGGACTTTTCGTCTGTTCTCGCTGACTACAGCGGCCCTTGGCGCTAGTCTCCGTCGAAGAGCGGCCGAGCACAGTGTGCTCGGCTCTCACCTGGTGGGGTGGCGTCCAGCTTCCCCGCCGGTCCGTATCCGACAGATCGACATCCGAGGTGACGTAGGCGTGGCTCTTCCGCCCCTTACCCCTGAACAGCGCGCAGCCGCGCTCGAAAAGGCCGCCGCGGCTCGCCGGGAGCGGGCCGAGGTCAAGAATCGACTCAAGCACTCCGGCGCTTCCCTCCACGAGGTCATCAAGCAGGGCCAGGAGAACGACGTCATCGGGAAGATGAAGGTCTCCGCACTGCTGGAATCCCTTCCGGGCGTCGGCAAGGTCCGCGCCAAGCAGATCATGGAGCGTCTCGGCATCTCCGAGAGCCGCCGGGTCAGGGGTCTTGGCTCCAATCAGATCGCATCCCTGGAGCGTGAGTTCGGCGGCAGCCCCGCCTGACGTTCTCAGGCACTCCTGAGAGCGGGGATAATCGCCCCATGGCTGCAACATCCCGGGGGACGTCCCCCGTACCCCCGGACGTACGTCCGCGGCTGACCGTGCTCTCCGGCCCCTCAGGGGTCGGCAAGAGCACGGTCGTCGCTCATATGCGCACCGTGCACCCCGAGGTCTGGCTCTCCGTGTCGGCGACGACACGCAAGCCGCGCCCCGGGGAGCGCAACGGTGTGCACTACTTCTTCGTGGACGACGAGGAGTTCGACAAGCTCGTCGCCAACGGCGAACTGCTGGAGTGGGCCGAGTTCGCGGGCAACCGTTACGGCACGCCCCGCCGCGCCGTGCTCGACCGCCTGGAGGCCGGTGAACCGGTCCTGCTGGAGATCGACCTCCAGGGCGCCCGGCTGGTCCGCCAGTCGATGGGCGACGCGCGGCTGGTCTTCCTGGCCCCGCCGAGCTGGGACGAGCTGGTGCGCCGGCTCACCGGCCGGGGCACCGAGGCGCCCGAGGTCATCGAGCGCCGGCTCGCCGCCGCGAAGGTGGAACTGGCCGCCGAGGCCGAGTTCGATACGACGCTCGTCAACACCTCCGTCGAGGACGTGGCGCGTGAGCTGCTAACGTTGATGCTTCAGGCCTAGATCTCCATGATCGTGTCAGATCCTGTTGATCTTTGATCTACATCCCCTTCGGAAGGCAGAGAGTGTCCTCTTCCATCACCACGCCCGAGGGCATCATCAACCCGCCGATTGATGAGCTCCTCGAAGCCACCGACTCGAAGTACAGCCTGGTGATCTACGCGGCCAAGCGCGCCCGTCAGATCAACGCGTACTACTCGCAGCTCGGTGAAGGCCTCCTCGAGTACGTCGGTCCGCTCGTCGACACCCACGTGCACGAGAAGCCGCTCTCGATCGCACTCCGCGAGATCAACGCGGGCCTGCTGACCTCCGAGGCCATCGAGGGCCCCGCGCAGTAACGCAGGAGCACCACAGCACCTTCACTCCAGGCCCGGCGGCCCGTCCGCCGGGCCTGAGGTGTGTCCGGGGCCGGGTGAACGCGTTCCGCGCGGTGAGGCAGCATGGGACGCACACGTTGCCTTACGTTGCCGAGTGCGGGGAGACGCAGTGGACAAGCCGAAGGTGGTCCTGGGGGTCAGCGGGGGCATCGCCGCCTACAAGGCGTGCGAGCTGCTGCGCCGGCTGACCGAGTCCGGCCACGACGTACGGGTCGTCCCGACCGCCGCCTCGCTGCACTTCGTGGGGGCCGCCACCTGGTCGGCGCTCTCCGGCCACCCGGTCTCCGACGAGGTCTGGAGCGACGTCCACGAGGTCCCGCACGTGCGGATCGGGCAGGAGGCCGACCTCGTGGTGGTCGCGCCGGCCACCGCGGACATGCTGGCCAAGGCCGCCCACGGGCTCGCCGACGACCTGCTCACCAACACCCTCCTGACCGCCCGCTGTCCGGTGGTCTTCGCCCCCGCCATGCACACCGAGATGTGGGAGCACCCGGCCACCCAGGAGAACGTCGCCACCCTGCGCCGCCGGGGAGCCGTCGTCATCGAGCCCGCTGTCGGGCGGCTCACCGGCGTCGACACCGGCAAGGGCCGGCTCCCCGACCCCGGCGAGATCTACGAGGTCTGCCGCCGGGTGCTGGCGCGCGGGGTCACCGGGCCCGACCTCGCGGGCCGTCATGTGGTGATCAGCGCCGGCGGCACGCGCGAGCCGCTCGACCCGGTGCGCTTTCTGGGCAACCGCTCCTCCGGCAAGCAGGGATACGCGCTGGCGCGCACCGCCGTGGCCCGGGGGGCGCGGGTCACCCTGATCGAGGCCAACACCGGGCTGCCCGACCCGTCCGGGGCCGATGTCCTCCGCGTCGGCACGGCCGTCCAGCTGCGCGAGGCCGTGCTGAAGGCCGCCCCCGACGCGGACGTCGTCGTGATGGCGGCCGCGGTGGCCGACTTCCGCCCCGCCGTGTACGCCTCCGGCAAGATCAAGAAGAAGGACGGCGAGGAGGCGCCCGCCGTCACCCTGGTCCGTAACCCCGACATCCTGGCCGAGGTCTCCGGCGAGCGGGCCCGGCCGGGCCAGATCGTGGTCGGATTCGCCGCCGAGACCGACGACGTGCTGGTCAACGGCCGCGCGAAGCTCCGCCGCAAGGGCTGCGACCTCCTCGTGGTCAACGAGGTGGGGGAGCGCAAGACCTTCGGTTCGGAGGAGAACGAAGCGGTCGTCCTCGCCGCCGACGGGCAGGAGACGCCGGTGCCGTACGGCCCCAAGGAAGCGCTCGCCGACACGGTCTGGGACCTGGTCGCGGGAAGGTTCCAGCCGATTTCATAATCAATCCTCCGGGCGAGCGAAATCACCCCATAACGCGCAAAAAGAAGGTCGGGAAGGGTGGATTGTCCTACTGGTGACCCGCGTGGCGCACGTCACGAACCTCCCAAAGGGCGAGACACCTGCCCCGCTCGCCGGATGCGACCGATAAACTGGCCGACGGTACGCGCCGAGCGCAGCTCTCGGACGTGCCACCCATGATCAGCCAGCAGCCGCTGCAACCCCAGGGAGCGATGTGTCCCGCCGTCTCTTCACCTCGGAATCCGTGACCGAGGGTCACCCCGACAAGATCGCTGACCAGATCAGCGACACGATTCTCGACGCGCTCCTGCGCGAGGACCCCACCTCGCGCGTCGCCGTCGAGACCTTGATCACCACAGGTCTGGTGCATGTCGCGGGCGAGGTCACCACCAAGGCCTACGCCGACATCCCCAACCTCGTGCGCAACAAGGTTCTGGAGATCGGATACGACTCCTCCAAAAAGGGCTTCGACGGTGCTTCCTGTGGCGTCTCGGTGTCGATCGGCGCGCAGTCGCCGGACATCGCACAGGGCGTCGACACCGCGTACGAGAAGCGGGTCGAGGGCGATGAGGACGAGCTCGACAAGCAGGGCGCGGGCGACCAGGGCCTGATGTTCGGCTACGCCTGCGACGAGACCCCGGAGCTGATGCCGCTCCCGATCCACGTCGCGCACCGCCTCTCCCGGCGACTGTCCGAAGTGCGCAAGAACGGGACCATCCCCTACCTGCGCCCCGACGGCAAGACCCAGGTCACCATCGAGTACGACGGTGACAAGGCGGTCCGGCTGGACACGGTGGTCGTCTCCTCGCAGCACGCCTCCGACATCGACCTGGACTCGCTGCTCGCGCCCGACATCCGCGAGTTCGTCGTCGAGCACGTGCTCGCGCAGCTCGTCGAGGACGGCATCAAGCTGGACACCGAGGGCTACCGCCTCCTGGTGAACCCGACCGGCCGCTTCGAGATCGGTGGCCCGATGGGCGACGCCGGCCTCACCGGCCGCAAGATCATCATCGACACCTACGGCGGCATGGCCCGGCACGGCGGCGGCGCCTTCTCGGGCAAGGACCCGTCCAAGGTCGACCGCTCCGCCGCGTACGCGATGCGCTGGGTCGCCAAGAACGTGGTGGCCGCCGGTCTCGCCGCGCGCTGCGAGGTCCAGGTCGCGTACGCGATCGGCAAGGCCGAGCCCGTCGGACTGTTCGTGGAGACCTTCGGCACCGCCGCGGTCGACACCGAGAAGATCGAGAACGCGATCGGCGAGGTCTTCGACCTCCGCCCGGCCGCGATCATCCGGGACCTCGACCTGCTCCGCCCGATCTACGCCCAGACCGCCGCCTACGGCCACTTCGGCCGTGAGCTGCCCGACTTCACCTGGGAGCGCACCGACCGCGTCGACGCCCTGCGCGCCGCCGCCGGTCTGTAGCGAGACCCGCCCGCGTACGACAGCGGGGCGGGCGTCATCGAGCACGACAGCGGGGCCCGGACACCGAACGCGGTGGCCGGGCCCCGCTGCCGTGCCCCCGCCGCTGTCAGTGCTCTCTGGTAGGAATTCAGCTGTGAGCAGCGAGAACGAGCAGTCCGCCGAACCCGGTGCCGGGGCGCCGGAGCAGCTTGCGCTGATCCGGGAGACCGTGCGCCGGGCGAAGGTGCCGCGCGCCAAGCCGCGGACCTGGCGCGGCGCGGCCCTCGCCGAGGAGCTGCCCGTCGCCCGCGTCCTGGTCAACAAGGGCGTCCTCCACCTCGACCAGTACTTCGACTACGCGGTCCCCGAGGAGCTGGACGACGACGCGCGTCCGGGCGTCCGGGTGCGCGTCCGGTTCGGGGCCGGAGGGCGCAACATCCAGGGCGGGCGGCGCGAGGGCGGCGGGCTGATCGACGGCTTCATCGTCGAGCGCCGCGCCGACTCCGACTACCCGGGGGCGCTGGCCGCCCTCGCCTCCGTGGTCTCCCCGGAGCCGGTCCTCGGGCCCGAACTGCTCGGCCTCTGCCGCGCCGTCGCCGACCGGTACGCGGGCAGCCTCGCCGACGTCCTCCAGCTCGCCGTCCCGCCCCGCAACGGCCGCGCCGAGTCCAAGCCCTCCCCGGACCCGCTGCCCCCGCCCCCCGCCCCGGAGCCGGGCACCTGGGAGCGGTACGGCCAGGGCCCGGCCTTCCTGCGCGCGCTGGCCGAGAGCGGTGCGCCGCGCGCGGTGTGGACCGCCCTGCCCGGCCCCCACTGGCCCGCCGAGATCGCCGGGGCCGTCGCCGCGACGCTCTCCTCCGGGCGCGGCGCGCTGGTCGTCGTCCCGGACGGACGGGCCGCCGCACGGGTCGACGCGGCCCTGACCGAGGCGCTCGGCGCGGGCCGGCACGCCCTGCTGACCGCAGACTCCGGCCCCGAGAAGCGCTACCGCCAATGGCTCGCGGTGCGCCGGGGCTCGGTCCGGGCGGTCGTGGGGACCAGGGCCGCCATGTTCGCCCCCGTCCAGGACCTCGGCCTGGTCGTCGTCTGGGACGACGGGGACTCCAGCCACAGCGACGACAACGCCCCCTTCCCGCATGTCCGCGAGGTCCTGGAGCTGCGGGCGGCACAGGGCCGCTGCGGCTTCCTCCTCGGCGGGACCAGCTGCACCGTCGAGGCCGCCCAGCTCGTGGAGAGCGGCTGGGCGCTGCCGCTCCTCGCGGACCGCGAGCGGCTGCGCCGGGCCGCGCCCCTCATCCGTACGGTCGGGGACGGCGAGCTGGCCCGGGACGGCGCCGCCCGTTCCGCCCGGCTGCCCAGCCTGGCCTGGGGGGCCGTGCGCGACGGTCTGCGCAGCGGTCCGGTGCTGGTCCAGGTGCCCCGCCGCGGTTACGCCCCCCGCCTCGCCTGCGAACGCTGCCGCGCCCCCGCCCGCTGCCGCCACTGCGCGGGCCCCCTCCAGGCCCCGGACCAGCAGGATCTGAACTGCGCCTGGTGCGGGCGGGCCGAGCGGGCCTGGCACTGCGCGGAGTGCGGCTCGACCCGGCTGCGCGCCCGGATCGTCGGCGCCCGCCGCACGGCGGAGGAGCTGGGCCGGGCCTTCCCCGCCGTGCCCGTCCGCACCTCGGGGCGCGACCACATCCTGGACGCGGTGCCCGGCACCCCGTCGCTCGTCGTCAGCACGCCGGGCGCGGAGCCCGTCGCCGAGGGCGGCTACGCGGCGGCCCTGCTCCTGGACGGCTGGGCCATGCTCGGCCGGCCCGATCTGCGGGCGGGGGAGGAGGCGCTGCGCCGGTGGACGGCGGCGGGGGCGCTGGTGCGGGGCCAGGACGAGGGGGGCACGGTGGTGATCGTGGCCGAGCCGACGGAGCGCGCGGTGCAGGCGCTGGTCCGCTGGGACCCGGCGGGATTCGCCCGGCGGGAGCTGGCGGAACGGGCCGAGCTGGGCTTCCCGCCGGTCTCCCGGATGGCCTCCGCGACCGGCCCCGCCGAGGCCCTGGCCGCGTTTCTCCAGGCCGCCGGGCTGCCGCCGGAGGCCGAGATCCTGGGGCCGGTGCCGGTCCCGTCCGCCGAGCCCGGCAGGCCCCGCCGACCGGGGGACGTCCCGCCGGGCGAGACCTGGGAGCGGGTCCTGATCCGGGTGGTCCCGGGACGGGGGGCGGCGCTCGCCCGCGCCCTGAAGACGGCGCTCGCGGCCCGCACGGCCAAGGGAGCGGCCGACCCGGTGCGCATCAGGATCGACCCGCCCGACATCGGCTGAGGCCGCGGGGGAGAGCTCTGCGGCGGTCCGTGGTCGCCGGACAGCCGGTGGCCACGGACGCGGGGCTGCCCCGCCGTGCGACCGGCACGGTGGGGCAGAGGGTCGGCGTGCGGTCAGCCGTTGCGGGGCCCCGGGAAGGCGCCGGGACGCAGCTCCTCGCGGACCGGCCGGTCCGCGAGGGACTGCGGCGGCATCGAGCGGGCCGCCGGGACCGAGGGCACCGGGGAGCCGGGTCCTGCGGCGGAGGAGCCGGACAGCCCGGGCCCGACGGAGACCGGGCGGGACACGGCCGCGGTCTCGCCGCCCGTCTCGGCGGTGGGCTGCGGCGTCGCCCGGCGCGTTCCGTAACGGCGGTGCACGGCCTGCTTGGTGACGCCGAGGGCGGAGCCCACCGCGTCCCAGGAGAAGCCCAGGGAGCGGTCGAAGTCCACCGCGGCCGTGACCAGCGTCTCGACGCTGTCCCGCAGTTCCTGCGCGAGGCGGACGGTGGGGGCCGGGGCCCTGCCGTAGACGACGAAGCCCGCGGACGGGCCGGAGCGGCGCGGACGGTAGACGTTGCCCAGCTGGGCGGTGAGGGTGCGCAGCGCGTCCACCTGCCGCCGGACCCGCTCGATGTCCCGCACCAGAAGATGCAGACTGGCCCGCGCTTGGGCGTCGTGCGTTGCGTGGTCGGCCATGAAGAAGCCTCTCGAACCGGCGTTGAAAGGGATCGGGCCGCATCGGGGCGGCCCGCTTCGGTCAATCTCCTTTGACCAACGCCCGAGCCGGGTATGTGGTCACGCTATCGGGGCGTATGTGCATATCCACGGGGCGTGCGCGGCGCGCGTACGCCCCCTGCGCGGCGCTCGCTCGCGGTAGCCGGGCCGGACCCCGCCCGGACGGAGACCCTAAGGGCTGTCCCGTCATCCCTGGTGGATCAGCGTGCGGCGTCGGATGCGGTGCATCGCAAGGCGGAGGGACGTCCGCATACGGGATGTATGGGGATGTTCCGACAACGCGGCGAGGTGCCGTAGCTGTCGTCGCGCGCCCGCCAGGGATTACGGGACAGCCCTTAGACTGGTGTGCTGCTCGTCACCGTACGTCTTGGCCCGAGAGGCAGTCAGCCACCCATGAAGCTCGTCTTCGCCGGCACCCCCGAAGTCGCCGTCCCCGCACTGGACGCCCTGATCGCCTCCGGCCGCCACGAGGTGGCCGCCGTCGTGACCCGTCCTGACGCCCACGCAGGGCGGGGCCGCCGGCTCGTCGCGAGTCCGGTGGCCGAGCGGGCGGAGGAGGCCGGGATCGAGGTGCTCAAGCCCGCGATCCCCCGCGACGAGGAGTTCCTCGCCCGGCTGCGCGAGATCGCCCCGGACTGCTGCCCGGTCGTCGCCTACGGGGCCCTGCTGCCCAGGGTCGCCCTCGACGTGCCCGCCCGGGGCTGGGTCAACCTGCACTTCTCGCTGCTGCCCGCCTGGCGCGGCGCGGCGCCGGTCCAGCACGCGGTGATGGCCGGGGACGAGGTGACCGGAGCGTCGACCTTCCTGATCGAGGAGGGCCTGGACTCCGGCCCGGTCTACGGCGTCCTCACCGAGGAGGTCCGGCCCACCGACACCAGCGGCGACCTGCTCACTCGGCTCGCCTTCGCGGGCGCCGGGCTGCTCGCCGCCACCATGGACGGCATCGAGGACGGCACGCTGCACGCCGTGCCCCAGCCCCATGACGGCGTCACCCTGGCCCCGAAGATCACCGTCGAGGACGCCCAGGTCCAGTGGTCCGCGCCCGCCCTGCGGGTCGACCGGGTGGTGCGCGGCTGCACCCCGGCCCCCGGCGCCTGGACCCTCTTCCGCGGCGAGCGGCTCAAGCTGATCCAGGCCACGCCGGTGCTGGACCGCACCGACCTGGCCCCCGGCGAGCTGTCGGCCGCCAAGAACAACGTGTACGTGGGCACCGGATCGCACGCGGTCGAGCTGCTCTGGGTCCAGCCGCAGGGCAAGAAGCCGATGAAGGGCGCCGACTGGGCGCGCGGCGTCCGCATCGTCCACGGCGAGCTGCTCGGCCTGTAGCGGGACGCCCGAGCGCGGCAGGGGCGCGCCGGGCCCCGGGTGGTGTTCGACGGGCCCGGGCTGCCGTTCGGGCGCCCGGGGACGGCGACGTACGCTGGGAGGGTTCGCCCCTCTCACCATCAGCGGAGCACCTTTCACGTGAACGACCAGCCGCGTCGCCGTCCCGCCAAGCCCCACCGCCGTCCGCAGAAGGACCCCGTGCGGTTCCTCGCCTTCGAGGCGCTCCGGGCCGTCGACGAGCGCGACGCGTACGCCAACCTCGTGCTGCCCCCGCTGCTGAAGAAGGCCCGCGCCAAGGGCGACTTCGACGGCCGGGACGCGGCGCTGGCGACCGAGCTGGTCTACGGGACGCTGCGCCGCCAGGGCACGTACGACGCGATCGTGGCGGCCTGCGTCGACCGGCCGCTGCGCGAGGTGGACCCGCCGGTCCTCGACGTCCTGAACATGGGCGTCCACCAGCTGCTCGGCACCCGCATCCCCACCCACGCGGCCGTCTCCGCCAGTGTGGAGCTGGCCCGGGTGGTGCTGGGGGAGGGGCGTGCGAAGTTCGTCAACGCGGTGCTGCGCAAGGTCACCGCGCACGACCTCGACGGCTGGGTGGAGAAGGTCGCCCCGCCGTACGACGAGGACGCCGAGGACCACCTGTCCGTCGTGCACTCGCACCCCCGCTGGATCGTCTCCGCCCTCTGGGACGCGCTGGGCGGCGGCCGGGCGGGCATCGAGGACCTGCTGGAAGCCGACAACGAGCGGCCCGAGGTGACGCTGGCGGCCCGCCCCGGCCGCTCCACCACCGATGAGCTGGCCAAGGCGCTCGGCGAGGACAACTCCCTGCCGGGCCGCTGGTCCCCGTACGCGGTCCGGATGGCCGAGGGCGGCGAGCCCGGAGCGCTGGAGGCCGTCCAGGAGGGCCGGGCGGGCGTCCAGGACGAGGGCAGCCAGCTCGTCGCCGCGGCCCTGGCCGCCGCACCCGTCGAGGGCCGCGACACCCGCTGGCTGGACGGCTGCGCCGGCCCCGGCGGCAAGGCCGCCCTGCTGGCCGCCCTCGCCGCCGGACGGGGCGCCGCCCTGCTCGCGGCCGAGAAGCAGCCGCACCGCGCCCGGCTGGTCGAGCGGGCGCTCGCCGGTAACCCCGGCCCGTATCAGGTGATCACCGCGGACGGCACCCGTCCGCCGTGGCTGCCCGGCAGTTTCGACCGGATCCTGATGGACGTGCCCTGCTCCGGCCTGGGCGCTCTGCGGCGCCGCCCGGAGTCCCGCTGGCGGCGCCGCGCCGAGGACCTGGAAGCCTTCGCCCCGCTCCAACGCGGCCTGCTGCGCGAGGCGTTGAAGGCCGTACGGGTCGGCGGCGTGGTCGGCTACGCGACCTGTTCGCCGCATCTCGCGGAGACCCGCGTGGTGGTCGAGGACGTCCTCAGGGGCCGGGGCGGGGAGCCGGTGGAGGCGGAGTGGATCGACGCCCGCCCGCTGATGCCCGGGGTGCCCGCGCTGGGGGACGGCCCCGACGTCCAGCTGTGGCCGCATCTGCACGGCACGGACGCGATGTACCTGGCGCTGCTGCGCCGGACCGGCTGAGCCTCCCGCACGCGGGCTGGCGGCCGTGTCCGGCCGTTCGGCCCCGCGTCTGCCGGTCTCGCCCCGAGGGCGGCAAAGGAACGGTAAAGCGCTGGCAAAATGCGCAGAATGTGCGAAGTGTGATGGCCCTGTGGGGCTTCGGAGCGCATCGAGGCGGGGAACGGGCGGGAGACGTGGCAGGCTTGGGTCATGGCGCAGATCAACCCCAGCATCCTGTCCGCCGATTTCGCGCGTCTCGCCGAGGAGGCGAAGGCCGTCGAAGGCGCGGACTGGCTCCACGTCGATGTCATGGACAACCACTTCGTGCCCAACCTGACCCTCGGCGTGCCGATCGTCGAGGCGCTCAGCAAGGCCACGGACACCCCGCTGGACTGCCACCTCATGATCGAGGACGCGGACCGCTGGGCCCCCCAGTACGTGGAGGCGGGGGCCGGGTCCGTCACCTTCCACGCGGAGGCCGCGGCGGCCCCGGTGCGCCTGGCGCGGGAGATCCGGGCGAAGGGGGCGCGCGCCTCGATGGCGCTCAAGCCCGCGACGCCCATCGAGCCGTACGAGGACCTGCTGCCCGAGCTGGACATGCTGCTGATCATGACGGTCGAGCCGGGCTTCGGCGGCCAGTCCTTCCTGGACATCATGCTGCCGAAGATCCGCCGCACCCGGGAGCTGATCAGCAAGCACGGCCTCGAACTGTGGCTCCAGGTCGACGGCGGCATCTCGGCCACCACCATCGAGCGCTGCGCCGAGGCCGGCGCCGACGTCTTCGTGGCGGGCTCGGCGGTCTACGGCGCGCAGGACCCGGCCGCGGCGGTGCGGGAGCTGCGGGCGCAGGCGGACGCGGCCACGGCCGTCGCCCCCTGGGCATGCGGACACTGAACCAAGGGCAGATGAACGCGGTCCGACAGGGCCGATCAAGGATCGCCGGATCTGACAGGATGAACGGCGTATCGGGCGTGTGAACAGCAGTGAGGAGATCGCGGTGTCTGGCATCTCGGCGGGTCGGTCAGCCATGCGGATGGGACCCGCGGAGCTGGTGCAGGCGGCGGCCATGGCCCGCCGGTTCTACCTGGAGGGCAAGTCCAAGATCCAGATCGCCGAGGAGTTCGGCGTGAGCCGCTTCAAGGTGGCCCGGGTCCTGGAGACGGCCCTCGAACGCGATCTCGTACGCATCGAGATCCGGGTGCCGGCCGAGCTGGACGCCGAACGCTCCGACGCCCTGCGGGCCCGTTACGGGCTGCGGCACGCGGTGGTCGTCGAGTCCCCGGCCGAGGAGCAGGAGGACGCCCCCGACCCGGAGAACCTCGGCGAGGTCGCGGCCGACCTCCTCGGCGAGCTGGTCGCCGAGGGTGATGTGCTCGGCCTGGCCTGGGGCCGCTCCACCATCCACATGGCGGCCGCCCTCGACCGGCTCCCTCCGTGCACGGTCGTCCAGCTGACCGGCGTGTACGACGCGGGCACCGCCGAGCGCGGCTCGGTCGAGGCGGTCCGCCGGGCGGCGCAGGTCTCCGGCGGCGAGGCGCATCCCATCTACGCCCCGATGCTGCTGCCCGACCCCGCGACGGCCGCCGCGCTGCGCGAGCAGACCGGTATCGCCCGCGCCTTCGAGTACTTCGACAAGGTGACGGTCGCCGCCGTCTCCATCGGCTCCTGGGAGCCGGGCATCTCGACGGTCCACGACATGCTCTCGGACGCCGAGCGCGCCCACTACGCCTCGCTCGGTGTCGCCGCCGAGATGTCCGCGCACCTCTTCGACTCCGAGGGCCGCCGGGTCGGCCGTGACCTGGGGGAGCGCTGCATCACCGTGGAGGCGGACCGGCTGCGCCGGATCCCCGAGGTGGTCGCGATCGCGGGCGGTCAGCGCAAGGCGGCGGCGATCGGCGCGGTGCTGCGCTCCGGCCTCGTCACCAGCCTGGTGACGGACACCGCCGCGGCCGACTTCCTGCTCACCGAGTCCCCCGCGGGCACCCGTCCGGCGCTGGAGCGGGCCGACCCCGACGGGGAGTGAACCGAGCGGAACACACCGAGGGCCGTGCACCGCATCCGGTGCACGGCCCTCGGCCCGTCCTGACCCGCTTTCAGCCGCCCGGCGGGGCCTCGGCCGCGCACGGGGCGGGGGCGGCGGCCTCGGCGCGCGCGGACGGAACGCCCAGCACGGTCTCCTCCAGATACTCCTCGGGCTCCTCGTACTGACCCACGTCGGCGGGGTTGTAGCGCGGCGTCCGGCGGGACCAGTCCAGGTTGCCGCGCATCCAGCTCCGCATCCCGTCGAGGTAGGGCACCAGCAGCCCGGACAGCTCCGGATACAGCTCCAGCAGCTCGTCCTCGGCGGTCAGGAACCGCTCGGTCTCCCTCGCGAGGCGCTCCGCGACGTGGTCCAGCGCCTGCTGCTCCCCGAGGCCCCGGTGGTGGCGGACCAGGTGGACGAGGTTGTGGATCTCGCCGAGCACCTGCTCCTTCTCGAAGGAGTACACGTCATTCGCCCAGCACACGTGGTTGCACGCGGCTTCCAGGGCGGTGATGAAGCGGGGGTCGTTGTGGATCGACTCCGGGGCGTCGATGCCCGCCACGATCTCTATGAGGTCCATACAGACGTGGATGGCCCCGGTGTGCCGCCGCTTGGCTATGTACGTGTCCTCCGAGGGCACCACCTCCTCGGCGCGGTTCCCCGCCTCCCAGGTCGTGGCGGTCGTGAGGTAGGTGACCAGGTGCCAGGCGAACCGGGTCCGCCAGTGCGGGGCGGCGTTCGGCGTCGTACGTTTCCACAGGTCGGCCAGGGCCGTCACGGCGGCCGGGGCGTTCTCGCCCGGCAGCGGCTCGGGGGCGGAGCCGTCGACCACCGCCCGCATCCGTTCGACGACGTCCCTCACCCGGTCGGGTGAGCGCCCGAGGTGGCCGTCGTCGAGCTGGTCGTCGACGAGGAAGAGCCAGACGAACCAGTCGGCCACCAGATCGAGGTTCTCCTCGTCGGCGGTCGGATAGACCATGCCGACGAACGACCCGAAATCGGCCTGTTCGAATCGGTCCCTCGCGGACTCGCGGTGGACCAGACCCGTCCATCTGGTCCAGCTGTCCAGATGCCCGCGGGTGTGGGCCACGTGCGGGTTGGTCCGCTGCGGGAACGGGCAGTAGATGTCCGGCAGTTCGCTGTCCACAGGCGGATCGGGATCCTCTCCGGTCAAACGGTGTGCCCAGGGGCGCCGACGAGCCGGATCGACGTTTCGGACACCCCCGAGACCTGCGGGTTTGAAGCTACCTGACCCCTTGTCACCCGGTCCAGGGATGGTGATCACGAATGATTCGCATCCCGTTCGGGTAGGGTCCGTGGGTAAGGCAGGTTCCACTTGCCCGGAGCCCCCGGCCGCCTCATCGGGCCTCTTCGGAGGAAGAGACGAACGCGGGGGTCTTTTGTTGTGTCTTCGTGGAAACGACCTGCACCGTTTCGTATGAAAAAATGAGTGTTATGCGTTTTCTTGAGCCGGGCACCGGTCGCTACACAGAGTCCCCCGCGGTCCCGTACGACCTCACGTACGACGACGTCTTCATGGTCCCGGGCCGTTCCGCGGTCGGTTCCCGGCAGGGTGTGGACCTCTCGTCGCCCGACGGAACCGGCACCACCATTCCGCTCGTGGTCGCCAACATGACCGCCATCGCGGGCCGCCGGATGGCCGAAACCATCGCCCGCCGGGGCGGCCTCGTCGTCATCCCCCAGGACATCCCGATCGAGGTCGTCACCGACGTCATCTCCTGGGTCAAGACCCGCCACCTCGTCCTCGACACCCCGATCGAGCTGGCCCCCGGACAGACCGTCGCCGACGCGCTGTCCCTGCTGCCCAAGCGGGCCCACGGCGCGGGCGTCGTCGTCGACGCCGACCGCCGTCCGGTGGGCGTCGTCACCGACCACGACCTCACGGGCGTCGACCGCTTCACCCAGCTCTCCGAGGTCATGTCCAAGGACCTGGTCCTGCTCGACGCGGACATCGACCCGCGCGACGCTTTCAACAAGCTCGACGGCGCCAACCGCAAGCTCGCCCCCGCGGTCGACGCGGAAGGGCGCCTCGTCGGCATACTCACCCGCAAGGCCGCCCTGCGCGCCACGCTCTACACCCCCGCCACCGACGCCCAGGGCAAGCTGCGCATCGCGGCCGCCGTCGGCATCAACGGTGACGTGGCCGGCAAGGCCAAGCAGCTCCTGGACGCGGGCGCCGACGTCCTCGTCGTGGACACGGCCCACGGCCACCAGGAGTCCATGATCAGCGCGGTGAAGGCCGTCCGGGCCCTCGACCCCCGGGTGCCGATCGTCGCGGGCAACATCGTCGCCGCCGAGGGCGTGCGCGATCTGATCGAGGCGGGCGCGGACATCATCAAGGTCGGCGTCGGCCCCGGCGCCATGTGCACCACCCGGATGATGACCGGCGTCGGCCGCCCGCAGTTCTCCGCCGTCCTGGAGTGCGCCGCCGAGGCGAAGAAGCACGGCAAGCACGTCTGGGCGGACGGCGGCGTCCGCCACCCGCGCGACGTCGCGATGGCGCTCGCCGCCGGCGCGTCCAACGTGATGATCGGCTCCTGGTTCGCGGGGACGTACGAGTCGCCCGGCGACCTCCAGCAGTCCGCCGACGGCCGCTTCTACAAGGAGTCCTTCGGGATGGCCTCGGCCCGCGCCGTGAAGAACCGCACCTCGGACGAGTCCGCGTACGACCGCGCCCGCAAGGCGCTCTTCGAGGAGGGCATCTCCACCTCGCGGATGTTCCTCGACCCGACACGCCCGGGAGTCGAGGACCTCGTCGACTCGATCATCGCGGGTGTCCGCTCCTCCTGCACCTACGCCGGCGCCGGCTCCCTCGCGGAATTCGCCGAGAAGGCGGTCGTGGGCGTCCAGAGCGCCGCCGGTTACGCCGAGGGCAAGCCGCTCCACGCCAGCTGGAGTTGATCCTGCGATCAGCACAACGACCCTGCCCCCTACGGTACTTCGCGCCGGAGGGGGCAGGGTCGTTTCCGGCCGTTTTGAGGCAGGTCGGGGGAGCGCTTCAACTTCGTTGCATGGAAAGTAATATGAAGCCCACTCAGCTGCCCGCCTCTTAGCGGTAAGGGATCTCATGTCCTTCTTCACTGACCTGGCCCACCAGTACATCGACGGCGAGTGGAGGCCGGGGAAGGGGTCCTGGGACATCATCGACTTCAACCCGTTCGACGGGGAGAAGCTCGCCTCGATCCCGGTCGCCACCGCCGACGAGGTCGACCAGGCCTACCGCGCCGCCGAGCGCGCCCAGCAGGCGTGGGCGGACACCAACCCGTACAGCAGGCGGACGGTCCTGGAGAAGGCGCTGCACCTCGTCGAGGAGCGCGAGCCGGAGATCAGCGACGCGATCGTCGCCGAGCTCGGCGGCACCCGGCTGAAGGCCGCCTTCGAACTGCACCTGGCCAAGGAGTTCCTCCGCGAGGCGATCCAGCTGGCGCTGCGCCCCGCCGGACAGATCCTCCCCTCGCCGACCGAGGGCAAGGAGAACCGCGTCTACCGCGTGCCCGTCGGGGTCGTCGGCGTGATCAGCCCGTTCAACTTCCCCTTCCTGCTCTCCCTCAAGTCCGTCGCCCCCGCGCTGGCCCTCGGCAACGCCGTCGTCCTCAAGCCGCACCAGAACACCCCGATCTGCGGCGGCACCCTGCTGGCCAGGATCTTCGAGGACGCCGGGCTGCCCGCTGGGCTCCTGAACGTCGTGATCACCGACATCGCGGAGATCGGCGACACCCTGCTGGAGCACCCCGTGCCGCAGGTCATCTCCTTCACCGGCTCGGACAAGGTCGGCCGCCACGTCGCCACCGTCTGCGCCCGCAACCTCAAGCGTGCCGTCCTCGAACTCGGCGGCAACAGCGCCCTGATCGTGCTCGACGACGCGGACGTGGACTACGCCGTCGACGCGGCGGTCTTCAGCCGGTACGTCCACCAGGGCCAGGTCTGCATGGCCGCCAACCGCATCCTGGTCGACCGCGCCGTGGAGGCGGAGTTCACCGAGAAGTTCGTCGCCAAGGTCGCCTCGCTCACCGTCGGCGACCCCGCCGACCCGGCCACCCAGATCGGCCCGCTGATCAACTCCTCGCAGGCCGAGTCCATCTCCAAGCTCGTCGACCAGACCGTGGCGGCCGGGGCGACGGCCCTGCTGCACGGCAGCGCCGACGGCAACCTGGTCAGCCCCTCCGTGCTGACCGGCCTCGCCGCCGACTCGCCCGTCCTGCACCAGGAGATCTTCGGACCCGTCGCCCTGCTGGTGCCCTTCGACGGTGAGGACGAGGCCGTCCGCATCGCCAACGACACCCCGTACGGCCTCAGCGGCGCCGTCCACACCGGCAACATCGAGCGCGGGGTGCGGGTCGGCCAGCGCATCCACACCGGCATGATCCACATCAACGACGGCACCGTCCACGACGAGCCGATCGTCCCCTTCGGCGGCGAGAAGAGCTCCGGCCTCGGCCGGTTGAACGGCGACTCGATGGTCGAGGCCTTCACCACCCAGAAGTGGATCTCCATCCAGCACGGCCGCTCGCGGTTCCCCTTCTGAGCACCCTCCCGCCCGGCCCCGGCCGGACGGGCCCCACCGCGCCGGGCACGCCCGCGACGGCGGCTCATGGTCTACTGCGGGAGGCGGCACGCTCCGCCTCCCGCAAGCCGACCCACCGCAGAGAAGTGAACCGCCCGACGTGCGCCTGAACGACCTCGACGAACGCATCGTCCACGCCCTCGCCGAAGACGCCCGGCGCTCCTACGCCGACATCGGCGCGATCGTCGGCCTCTCCGCCCCCGCCGTGAAGCGCCGCGTCGACCGGCTGCGGGCCGAAGGCGCGATCACCGGCTTCACCGTGCGGGTCGACCCGGCGGCGCTCGGCTGGGAGACCGAGGGCTTCATCGAGATCTACTGCAGCCGCAACACCTCCCCGGACGCCATCAAGCAGGGCCTCGCCCGCTACCCGGAGATCGCCTCGGCCTCCACGGTGACCGGGGAGGCGGACGCGGTGGTGCAGGTCTTCGCCGCCGACATGCGCCACTTCGAACAGGTCCTGGAGCGGATCGCGGGGGAGCCGTACGTCGAGCGCACCAAGTCCGTCCTGGTGCTCTCGCCGCTGCTGCGGCGGTATTCGGCGGAGGGCCCGCCCGCCTGAGGGCCCTCCCGGGCCTGCCCGGGCAGTGGCGCACGTCACCCCCCTGGCCTGCGATGACGCCGCACGCAACGATTCGCCGCGGCAGGCCCTCCCCGCGCAACGAATCGACGGTCGGTACGCAACACTCGCGCCTTGTCCGTGCCGATCCGGGCCACGTACCTTCGATACGTCTCCCCACCCCGCACGCACCGCCCGAGGTCAGCCATGCCGTCGTTGCGCACCGCCCTGCTCCAGAGCTCCGGACGCCCGGGCGCCGTCGCCGAGAACCTGAAGGCGCTGGACGAGGCCGCCGCACGGGCCGCCGACGCGGGGGCCCGGCTGCTGGTCTCGCCCGAGCTCTTCCTCACCGGCTACGCCATCGGCGACGCCGTCCCCGAACTGGCCGAGCCCGCCGACGGGCCCGGCGCCGGGGCCGTCGCCGAGATCGCCGCACGCCACGGCCTCGCCGTCCTCTACGGCTACCCGGAGCGCGACGGCGAGCGGATCTTCAACGCGTCCCAGCTCATCGGCCCCGACGGCGGGCGCCTCGCGAACTACCGCAAGACCCACCTGTTCGGCTGCTTCGAGCAGGAGTGGTTCACCCCCGGCGACCGGACGGTCGTCCAGGCCGACCTCGACGGCATCCGCGTCGGCCTGCTGATCTGCTACGACGTCGAGTTCCCGGAGAACGTCAGGGCGCACGCCCTGGCCGGCACCGATCTGCTGCTGGTGCCCACCGCGCAGATGCACCCCTTCCAGTTCGTCGCCGAATCCGTGATCCCCGTACGGGCCTTCGAGAGCCAGATGTACGTGGCGTACGTCAACCGCACCGGCCCGGAAGGCGAGTTCGAGTTCGTCGGGCTCAGCTGCCTGGCCGGACCCGACGGCACCGTGCGCACCCGCGCCGGACGCGGCGAGGAACTCGTCGTCGGCGAGGTGGACCCGGAGTTCCTGGCGGCCTCGCGCGCCGCCAACCCCTATCTGCACGACCGCCGCCCCGGCCTGTACGGCTCCCTCGCCTGAGCCCGTTCCTCCCCAGAGTCATCAGAGTCATCGCGCAAGGAGTCCGTACCCCATGACGTCCACGGTGCCCAACGCCGTCCAGCACACCGACACGGCAGCCCCGCCGATCACCATGTTCGGGCCGGACTTCCCCTACGCGTACGACGAATTCCTCGCCCACCCGGCGGGCCTCGGGCAGATACCGGCGACCGAGCACGGCCAGGAGGTCGCCGTCATCGGCGGCGGACTCTCCGGGATCATCGCCGCCTACGAGCTGATGAAGATGGGCCTCAAGCCCGTCGTCTACGAGGCCGACCGGATCGGCGGCCGGCTGCGCACCGTCGGCTTCGACGGCTGCGACCCCTCGCTCACGGCCGAGATGGGCGCCATGCGCTTCCCGCCCTCCTCCACGGCGCTCCAGCACTACATCGACCTGGTGGGCCTCGAAACGCGGCCCTTCCCCAACCCGCTCTCCCCGGCCACGCCCTCGACCGTCGTGGACCTCAAGGGCGAGTCGCACTACGCCGAGACCATCGACGACCTGCCGCAGGTCTACCGCGATGTGGCCGAGGCCTGGAACGCCTGCCTGGAGGAGGGCGCCGACTTCTCCGACATGAACCGGGCGCTGCGGACGCGCGACGTGCCGCGCATCCGGGAGATCTGGTCGCAGCTCGTCGAGCGGTTCGACAACCAGACCTTCTACGGCTTCCTCTGCGACTCCGACGCCTTCAAGTCCTTCCGGCACCGCGAGATCTTCGGCCAGGTCGGCTTCGGCACCGGCGGCTGGGACACCGACTTCCCCAACTCCATCCTGGAGATCCTGCGCGTCGTCTACACCGAGGCCGACGACCACCACCGCGGCATCGTCGGCGGCAGCCAGCAGCTCCCCCTGCGCCTGTGGGACCGCGAGCCGCGGAAGATCGTCCACTGGCCGCTCGGCACCTCGCTGTCCTCCCTGCACGGCGGCGAGCCGCGGGGCGCCGTGACCCGGCTGACCCGTACCGCGGGCAACCGCATCACGGTCACCGACGCCACCGGCGACATCCGCACCTTCCGGGCCGCGGTCTTCACCGGCCAGTCCTGGCTGCTGCTCTCCAAGATCGACTGCGACGACGCGCTCTTCCCGATCGACCACTGGACGGCGATGGAGCGCACCCACTACATGGAGTCGTCCAAGCTCTTCGTCCCGGTCGACCGGCCGTTCTGGCTGGACAAGGACGAGACCACCGGCCGCGACACCATGTCGATGACGCTCACCGACCGGATGACCCGGGGCACGTACCTCCTGGACGACGGCCCCGACAGGCCCGCCGTCATCTGCCTCTCCTACACGTGGTGCGACGACAGCCTGAAGTGGCTGCCGCTCTCCCCGAAGGAGCGCATGGAGGTCATGCTCAAGTCGCTCGGCGAGATCTACCCGAACGTCGACGTCCGGAGCCACATCATCGGCAACCCGGTCACCGTCTCCTGGGAGAACGAGCCCTGGTTCATGGGCGCGTTCAAGGCGAACCTGCCCGGCCACTACCGCTACCAGCGGCGGCTGTTCACCCACTTCATGCAGGACGCTCTGCCCGCCGACAAGCGGGGCCTGTTCCTGGCGGGCGACGACATCTCCTGGACGGCCGGCTGGGCCGAGGGCGCCGTGCAGACCGCGCTGAACGCCGTGTGGGGCGTCATGCACCAGTTCGGCGGGGCGACCGACGCGACCAACCCGGGACCCGGCGACGTCTTCGACGAGATCGCCCCGGTGGAGCTCCCGGAGGACTGACCGGAGGACTGAGGGGAGCCCCGGGGCGGGACACCGCCCGGGCTCCCCTCGGCGGTGGGCGCGCCGCGCCGCGCCGACGTGCGGGCCCCGGAGGGGGCGGCCCTCCCCCTCACCGAGCATGATGGCGCTCCTGGACCAGCCGTAGAGGAGAGGCCATCCGTATGAGCATGCCCGTGAGCCGGCTGGAAACGGCCCGCAGCCTGTTGTTCGTGCCCGGGGACCGGCCGGACCGGTTCGACAAGGCCGTCGCCACCGGAGCGGACGTGGTCATCCTCGACCTGGAGGACGCGGTCGCGGCGCCGGACAAGCATCGCGCGCGTGACCACGCCGCCGCCTGGCTCGGCGCGGGCAACAGTGCCCTGGTCCGGATCAACGCGCCCGGCACGCCCTGGTGCGACGACGACCTCGCGATGGCGGCCGGGCGCGGCATGCCCGTGATGGTGCCCAAGGCCGAGGACCCGCTCGTGCTCGCGGGCCTGGCCTCCCGGACGGGAGGGGTGCCGTTCCTGATCCCGCTGATCGAGACGGCGGCCGGGATCGAACGGGCCGTGGAGGTGTGCGCCACCCCGGGCGCGGTCCGTGTCGCCCTCGGCAACGTGGACCTGGCCGGGCAGCTCGGAGTCGCTCACGACGACCACACGGCCCTCGCGTACGCCCGGTCCCGGCTGGTCTCGGCCTCGGCGGCGACGGGGCGGTGCGCTCCGGTCGACGGTGTCACGACCGGCGTGCGGGACGCCGACGCGCTCGCCGCGGACATCGCCCACGGGCGCCGGCTCGGCTTCACCGGGAAGCTGTGCATCCACCCCGCCCAAGTCCCCGTCGTGGCGGAGCGGTTCGCGCCGACCGCGAGCGAACGCGCGTGGGCCCGGGCCGTGGTCGCCGCGGGTGACTCCGTCACCGTGGTGGACGGACAGATGATCGACAAGCCCCTGCTCGAACGCGCCCGCCGGATCCTCGCCGCCGGGGGTGGCTGACCGGCCCAGACTCCACGAGAGCGGCCGGGCCCGCCCAGCGACAAATGACGCAAGAGCATCCGCGAGATTTCATACATGTGTATGACGTGGGGAGGGGAGGCGGCTGCAAGAGTGCGGTTCACGGCAAGGAGCCCTACCGCCGGGGGAGTTGGGGGTCGCCGGGCCGGCACTGCCCGGATCGTGCGGGTCTGTGCCGCAGCAGCGCGGACAACCGGGCCCACCGCATGCCCCGGCCCCCGCCCCGACTCAAGGCGTTTGCCCGGAAAGGCCGTTGCCGGGACGGGCGCGCTTCCTGGAGGATTCTCCGGTCGGTCCCCGGGGCGGGCATCGACTTCTGCGATCGAGAGGAACACGCGTGACGGATTCGCATCAGGAGGATGTCGTGGCTGGTGAGACGGATGAGAACAAGACGCGGAAGAACGGTCTGTACGTGGACGTGAGTGCCGAGCTGGCCGAGAACATGAAGCAGGGTTGGGCCGACACCGAGCGCCGCGACCTCGAACCCATCGCCCAGGCGGCGTACACCGCGCGCCGCCGGGCGGCGCTCTCCGCGCAGTTCCCCGGTGAGCTGCTGGTGGTCCCGGCCGGCAACCCGAAGGTCCGTGCCAACGACACGGACTACCCGTTCCGCCCCTCCTCCGACTACGTCTACCTGACGGGTGACCAGTCCCAGGACTCCGTACTGGTCCTGGAGCCCGGTGCGGACGGCGAGCACGTGGCGGTCGCCTATCTGCTCCCCCGGTCGGACCGCGAGAACGGGGAGTTCTGGCGCGACTACCACGGTGAGCTCTGGGACGGCCGTCGCAACAGCCTCACCGAGAACGAGCGGCTCCTGGGCCTGCCCTGCCGTGATGTCCGCACGCTGACCGAGCGGCTCGCCGAGGCCACCGGCCCGATCCGTCTGCTGCGCGACTACGACTCCGGGGTCGACGCCGCCCTGAACGACAAGGTGACCGCCGAGCGCGACACCGAGTTCCGCGTCGCCCTGTCCGAGATGCGCCTGCTCAAGGACGAGTTCGAGATCGCCGACCTGCGCCACGCCTGTCAGGCGACGGCGCGTGGCTTCGAGGACGTGGTGCGCATTCTCGGTACGGACACTCCGACCGCGGAGCGGGCCATCGAGGGCACGTTCTGGATGCGTGCGCGGACCGAGGGCAACGACGTGGGTTACGCGTCGGTCTGCGCCGCGGGAGCCCACGCCACGACGCTGCACTGGGTCCGCAACGACGGCGAGACCCGGCCGGGCGAACTGCTGCTGATCGACGCCGGAGTGGAGAGCCGCAACCTCTACACCGCCGACGTCACCCGCACGCTCCCGGTCGACGGCCGTTTCACACCGGTCCAGCGCAAGGTGTACGACGCGGTGTACGCGGCGCAGTCGGCCGGCATCGCCGCGGTCCGGCCCGGTGCGAAGTACCGGGACTTCCACCACGCCGCCCAGCGGGTGCTGACCGAGCACCTCGCCTCCTGGGGCCTGTTCGGCGAGCGGTCGGTGGACGAGGCGTACGAGCTCGGCCTGTACCGCCGCTGGACGCTGGCCGGCACGGGCCACATGATCGGCCTGGACGTCCACGACTGCGCGAAGGCCCGTACCGAGCTGTACGTGGACGGGACGCTGGAGGCGGGCATGGTGCTCACCGTCGAGCCCGGCCTGTACTTCCAGTCGGACGACCTGACCGTGCCCGAGGAGCTCCGCGGCATCGGCGTGCGCATCGAGGACGATCTGCTGGTCACCGACGAGGGCAACGAGAACCTCTCGGCCGACCTTCCTCGGACGGCCGACGACGTGGAGGAGTGGATGGCCCGGCTTCGCGGCTGACATCGGCCGCCGCGGCCCTTCGGGGCCGCGGCTCGAACACGTGCGTTCTCCCTGTGGAGTGAGGGCGCAGCACCACGGAACGGAATGACGGGGAGGCGTGCGATGGAACGTCAGGACGGCCCGCGCGGAGCGCGGAGTCACGATCGTCGAGCACCGGCGGCGGTGGCGGAGGTCTTTCGGCAGGGGTGGGCGGACACGGACAGGAGGCTTCCACCCGTCTCCGGAGCCGCATACGCGGCCAAGCGGCGTGCGGCGCTGTCGACGCGGTTCCCCGGAGAGCGGATCGTCGTCCCGTCGGGCGGGCTCAAGGCCCGCAGCAACGACTTCGACTACGCCTTCCGCCCGCATTCCGCGTACATCCACCTCACGGCCGAACAGGGGACGGGAGCGGTGCCCGACAGTGTGCTCGTCTTCGAGCCCACCGGCAGCGGGCACGAGATCACCCTGTTCACCCGGCCCCGGTCACCGCGCGACGCCGGTCCGTCCGGCGCGGAGTTCTACAGCGACCGGCAGCACGGCGAGTTCTGGGTCGGCCGGCGCCGGACGCTCCGGGAGACCGCCGAAGCCCTCGGCGTCGAGGCGGTCTCCCGGGACGGGCTGGAGCGGGCACTCGCCGGTGACGTCCCGACCCGGGTGGTGCGCGGCGAGGACGCGCTCGTCGACGCGACCGTCCCGCCGTCCGCACCGGCCGACGCCGAACTGCTCGCCTTCCTCTCCGAGTCGCGGCTGGTCAAGGACGCGTGGGAGATCGAGCAGCTGCGCGCCGCCGTGGGGCACACGGTCGCCGGCTTCCACGACGTCGCCGGTGAACTGCCCCACGCCACACGCCTCGCACGCGGGGAGCGGTGGGTGGAGGGCACCTTCAACCGGCGCGCCCGGCTGGAGGGTTACGGCCTGGGGTTCGAGACCATCGCGGCGGCCGGCGCGCACGCGTGCGTGCTCCACTGGATGCACAACGACGGCCCGGTGCGGGAGGGGGAGCTGCTCCTGCTGGACGCGGGCGTCGAGGCCGACTCGTTCTACACCGGGGACGTCACCCGGACCCTGCCGGTCGGCGGGCGCTTCACGGATGTGCAGCGCCGCGTCTACGACCTGGTGTTCGCCGCCCAGTCGGCGGGCATCGCCGCCCTGCGGCCCGGAGCACCGTACGGCGCCTTCCACGACGCCGCGACGCGGGTCGTCGCCGAGGGGCTCGACGCCTGGGGCCTGCGGCCCGGCGGCGCCGCGATCCCGCACGAGTCCGACCTCTACCGTCGCTACACCGTGTGCGGCACCGGCCACATGCTCGGCCTCGACTGCCACGACTGCGCCGCCGCCCGCAGCGAGACGTACCTGGGCGGTGTGCTGGAGGAGGGGCACGTGCTCACCGTCGAGCCGGGGCTGTACTTCCAGCCCGACGACCTGACGATCCCCGAGGAACTGCGCGGCATCGGCGTGCGGATCGAGGACGACTTCGTCATCACCTCCGACGGCGCGCTGTGCCTGTCGTCGGGCCTGCCACGCGACGCGGACGCGGTCGAGGCGTGGATGGACGCGTTGCGGTGAGGGCGCGCCGCCCGCTGGTCGACCAGGTCTCCGGTGAGCTGCGGCAGGCAGGTGCGGTGGCGGTGGTCGGACCCACCGGTTTCGGCAAGTCCGCGGTGCTGGACGCGGTGTGCGCGGGGTGGCAGTCCTCCGGGGACCCCGTGGTCAGGCTCAGCTCGGCGCCCGCCGACGCACACCTGCCCTACGTACCCCTGGTGGACCTGTTCACCGTGTGCCCGGCGGACGTGAGCGGCGACCTGCCGGACGTCCAGCGATCGACGATCGACTGGGTGCTGCGCCGGGTCACCGGGCCCCCGCCCGACCCCGCGATCCTGCGGGTCACGGTCCTGTCGTGCCTCCAGACGTGGGGGCGCCGGGCCCGGCTGCTGCTGGCCGCCGACGACATGCACTGGTGGGGCCCGGACAGCCTGGACGTCTTCGGCTTCGCGGCACGCCGCAGCCGCGGCAGTGTGTCGCTGCTGGCGGCGCTGCGGCCCGACGGCCCGCTGCCGCACGACGTCCTCGGCGGTGACGCGGTGGAGATCGCGGTCCCCGCGCTCACCCCGCACGAGTCGGCGGCCGTGGTGCGGTCCTTCGGGATTCCCCTGCGGACCGCCGCGCGCATCCACACGGCGACGGGCGGCAACCCCCGCCTGGTCTCGGACATCGCCGCCGGACTGGCCCGGGCCGGGGCGACGGCGGTCCTGGACGTACAGCCGCTGGCCCCGCACGCGCGCAAGGCCCTGAGGGCCTGGCTGGCGGGGCTCGCGGCCCCCGTGCACTGGGTGCTGCTCCTCGCGGCGCTGGCGGCCGACCCCTCGCTCGACGCCGTCCGCCGGGCCGCGGGACCGTCGGCCGACGCCGCCCTGGCCGACGCCGAGGCCGCCGGGCTGATCCGGGTGGCGGGCACCGTGTGCTTCCCGGCCCCGGTCGTCCGCGAGTGCCTCCTCGCCGAGTCCAGCGGCGAGGCGGTCCGCCAGGCGCATCTCGCCCTGGCCGCCGCCGCGTCCGAGGACGACGACCGCGTCTGGCACGAGGCCTCCGCCCTGAGCGCGGCCGAGATTCCCGCGCGGCTGGTTCCCGGCCTGGCCGACGCCGCCACCGCCGCACGGGAGGGCGGTGACCACACCCGGGCGGCCGAGTTCGGTCTGCTCGCGGGCGGCCGGGCCAGCGGCGCCCGGCACGACCTCCTGATCGCCGCCGCCCGGGACGCCGAGGCCGCCGGGCGGTTCGACCTGGCCTGCACGGCGTTGGAGCAGCTGGACCGCAGGCGGGCCGTGCCCACCGCCCGCGCCCAGGCGCGGCTCGCCGTCGCCGACGCCGCCGGCCGGGGCGCCGCGGTGGCGGAGCGGATGGCGGCGCGGGCCCTGTCCGAGGCCCTGGCCGCCGACGATCCCGCCCTGGCCTCGGCGGCGCACCTGCGTCTCGCCCGGAGCCTGGGCGCCAACCGGGGCTACCACGCGGAGGCGCTGACGCACGCCCGCTCGGCCGCCGAACTGGCCGAGCGGGCCGGCGACGCGGCGATCCACTCCTTCGCCCTGGCCCTGACCGCCCGGATCGAGCAGGTCCGCGGTTCGCCGGGCCAGGCCGAGCTGCTCCGGCGTGCCCTGGCGACGGGCACGCCGGCCGGCGCCGGCCGGACCCCCGGGGAGCCACGCCGGGTCGGCGTCGCGTTCGCCCTGCTCGACGACCGGTTGGACGAGGCAGGGCGGCTGTTGGACGAGATGCGCCCGCCGGACTGCCCCGCCGACCGGCTCTGGGTGCTCAGCCGCGCCGTCCGGATCCACGCACACCGGGGCGAGGGCCAGCTCGCCCGCGAGGAGGCGCACCGGCTCCTGGCGCTGACACGTGACCTGGGTACCTCGCCCGGCCCGCCGTGGTACGCGGCGGCGGTCGCCGAACTCGCCGGCGGGACCCTGGAGCAGGCGCTCGCCTACGCGGACCTCGGTCTGACGGCCTCGCAGGAGGACGAGGACACCGTCTTCGCCGCGCACTGTCTGCACCTGTCCGGGATGACCCGGCTGCTGCTGCGGGACGCGGGCGGAGCCCTGGCGGATCTGCTCAGGGTCCGGGACCTGGTGCAGGACCTGGGCATCGCGGACCCCGCGGAGGTCCGCTACGACGCCGATCTGGCCGAGGCGCTGGTCGCCGCAGGAGACCTGCCGGCCGCCCTGCGGACGGTCTCCGACGCCCGGTCCCGGGCCGAGGAGCTGGGACGGCGCGGAGTCCTCGCCTCGCTGGACCGGGCCGAGGCGCTGTGCCACGCGGCGGCGGGCGACCACGCGTCGGCCGAGGAACTGGTCGGCCGCGCCCTGCGCACCTTCGAACGGCTCGGATACCCGTTGCAGTGCGGCCGGGTGCTGCTGGCGTACTCGTCCGTCGAGCAGCGGCACAGGCGCCCGGCCCGGGCCAGGGAGCTCCGGGCGGCGGCCGACGCGGTGTTCCGCAGGGCGGGCGCGCCGCTGTGGGAGCCGGAGCCGAACCGGGTGCGGTCCTCGCCGGCCGGTCTGACGGACGCGGAGCGGCGGATCGCCGAGCTGGTCACCGAAGGGCGCGGCAACCGCGACATCGCGGCCGCCCTGTACGTCAGCGTCAAGACCGTGGAGGCGGCGCTCACCCGGATCTACCGCAAGCTGGGGGTGCGGTCGCGGGTCCAGCTGACGGCGCTCGTCCAGAAGAGCGCCCACCCCGAGCGGCGGTGACCGGGACGTCCGGCAGGATGTCCGGGCCGGGACCGGCCCACCGGCGGAATCCGCCGGCGGTCCCGGCCCGGACACGGGACGGGCGTCCCGGTCAGCCCGCCTGCCAGCCGACGGACCCCAGGATGCTCGATCCCGCCGCCCGCGGTGCGGAGCCGCCCGGGGCGGGTACGTCGTAGCGCACCCCGCATCCGGTCATGCGTCCGCCCATGAACAGGGGGCCGAACACCGCGCGCGTCGCGATGCCGAGGTGTTCGCCCCGGTCGCAGTCGAGGACGTCCGCGTGGATCTCGGTGCTGTGGACGGTCTCCTGCGCTATCCAGGTGCCGGCCTCGCGGGCCTTGGCGATGACGTCCTCCCAGGTGGACGCGTCGGTCAGCGCGCCGATGTGCACGTCGAAGTTCTGGTCGCCGTCGGAGCGCTTCAGGACGAAGTCCGCCCGGCGCCCGCGCAGCAGTTCGTCCAGCTTCCAGGACGTGCCCCGGTACTCGACGGTCTCCTCCCGGACCGAGCGCGACCAGGGGATGTACCGCCGCACGAACTCCCGGTCCCGGTCGCTCATCCAGTCCTGCCCCTGGGACAGCAGGGCGAAGAGCTGCTTGTTCGCCGCCTGGTAGGAACTCTGCGGCGTCAGCACCGCGGCGCCGCACTTCCTGATCGTCAGCAGCGGTCCGATCTCCCGGCCGGCGTCGATCCACTCCTGTGGCACGGTCCGCTCCAGGACCAGCGGGAACTCGCCCCGGCGGGAGCCGAGGGCGTCGATGAACTCGTCCGTCTCGAAGTACTCCGCCCTGATGCCCGACTTCCGCAGGGCGTCGGCCTCGATCTCGTAGTACCTCCGGTTCCCCCCGGAGTCGGAGAGGAAGACGTCCGGGAGATGGCCGACGAGCGCGACGTACGGTTCCAGACCGAGGTCGTCGAGGACGGTGCGCAGCATGTCCCCGCGTGTCTTGAGCGGATCGGCGAGCGTGAGGGTGCTCAGGGCGTCGTCGGGCAGGAGCTGCCGCCACAGCTCGTTGAGGAGGTGGACGTAGACCTGACCGCCGGTGGACGAGCAGAAGTTGAACTCGATGAACTTCCATCCGGCGTCGGTGAGGATCACGTCCGGTCGGCCCATGACCGTCGCGTAGGCGTTCTCGAACTCCTCGTCCCCGTAGAACTCCGTCAGCCGCTCGTCCAGGCCCAGCGCCCGGTGCCGGGAGACGCAGTCGTCGCCCAGGTGGTGCACCGCCCGCCGCAGCAGGTCGGCCAAGTAGCCGATCGCGTCCTCCAGTTCGGCGCCCAGCGCCGCGGGCAGGACGACGGGACCGGCCGGGGCGATCCGGTCGAACCAGAAGGTCCTGAAGCCCCGGAACTGGTGGTCGAACGCGTTGAGGAGCCTGCGGGGGTCCGTCACGTGCGGCCTCCGCGAGGCCGCTGCCCGCGAGGTCGTCGAGGTGTCTTCCATGTCTTTCCACTCCTGCTAGAAGGCTGTGCGGACTGGGGGCCGCAGGGCCTAGGGCGTGTTTCGAAAGTAGCGCCGTCCGCCCGGAGGGCGGGCTCGGCGGCGTCTGGTGCGTGCGATCGCAAGGCGGAGGGTCGCCCCGATACTGGATGTATCGGGGCGATCCCGACAACGCGGCGAGGGATGGGGCCTCCCCTGCTCGAGCGAAGCCGGGAGCTTGGGGAAGTGCCAGGCGTCGCCGAGCAGGCGGGACTTTCGAAATACGCCCTAGGGGGCCTGCGTGGACCGGAGGGCTCGTGCGGGTCCGGGGGCGTCGTCCTTCCCGCGGCGCGGCCGCAGCAACGCGACGTAACCGACGGCCGCGAGCGCGCCGATCACCGCGCACCCCGCCCAGAGGGTGTCCGTGCCGTGGGCGTCGATGATCAGACCGCTCGTCAGCGGTGCCACGAAGCCGCCGACGGCCCAGGTCAGGACCATCACGCCCTCGTAGCGGCCACGTGCGTGCTCCGGAGCCATGGCGGGCACCTGCGCCTCGCTGGTGGGTACGTAGGCGATCTCACCGAGGGTGTAGACGACGGCGGCGCAGCAGTACAGCAGCACGGTGCCGGCGTGTCCGTTGAGCACCGAACTGAGCGCGATCAGCAGCGCCCCGCAGGCCAGCACCCAACCGGCTGGCCGGTGCTGGGTGAAGCGGGTGACGGCGAGCTGCAGAGTGACGATCATGACGCCGTTGACCCCGGCCACGATCCCGTAGTCCGCGGTGGACAGGCCGGATTCGGCGATGGACAGCGGCAGTGCCAGGTGCCGCTGCGTGAAGACGGTGACCACCAGGAGGTTCAATCCGGCCAGACACATGAACCGGCGGTCGCGGACCACGGCGGCCAGGGACGTGCGCGGGGCCGCCGCCGCGGACGGTTCCGTGCGGAGCTTCGCCGGCAGGGTCTCGGGAATCCGCCAGAAGACCAGCACCGCGCACAGCAGGGTGCTGGCGGCGTCCACCACGAACAGGGTCAGGTAGCCGAAGGCGGCGAGGGTGCCCGCCGACAGGGCGGAGACGGAGAATCCGAGGTTGAGCGCCCAGTAGTTGAGCGAGTAGGCCCGGGGCCGGGACTCCTCGGGGACCAGGTCCGCGAGCATCGCCCCGATCGCGGGCTGCGACACCTTCAGCGCGACGCCCAGCACGGTGACGCACGCCGCGATCGTCACGGGCTGTTCGGCGAGTCCCAGGGCCAGGGTGAACGCGGCGGCGCCCAGCTGCCCGGTGAGCAGCGTGGGCCGCCTGCCCCACCGGTCGCTGAGCGACCCGCCGATCAGCGATCCGGCTATCCCGCCGAGTCCGTACAACGAGATCACCAGGCCCGCGTACGTGGCGGAGTAGCCCCGCTCCACGGCGAGGTAGAGCGACAGGAACGGCATGACGAACAGGCCGAACCGGTTCACCAGCGTCGCGGTCCACAGCCACCAGAAGCCGGCGGGGAGCGGGGGGCGAGTGCGGTCGTTCACCTCAGCCCTTCTGCCGACGGGTCGCCGAAGGGCGGGACCGCCGTCTCATGCCGGCACCGGACGGGTGTCCCGTCGGCCGAACTCGGCCTCCAGGGCGAGGCCGGCCCGGAACAGGCTCGCCTCGCCGTAGGCGGGCCCCACGAGCTGCACACCGATGGGCAGACCGTTGCCGGCGAACCCGAGGGGCAGGGACATCGCGGGGTGTCCGGTGACGGCGAACGGGATGGTCTGCATGTCGTTGGCCAGCTTCGGCGGGGGCCAGTCGGCGCCGAAGGCGTCGATCCGGGCCGCGGTGGTCTGACCGCACGCCGTGATCAGCAGGTCGTGGGAGGCGAAGACCCGCCGGTCGAGCGCCGCGGCGAGGCTGTCGCGGACCTGGCGGGCCCGCTGGAGCTCGTCGGCGCCGACCCCCGCGCCGGGCATCAGTTTCTGGTAGGTGTAGCGGCCGAAGGACCGCGGCGCGCGGCGCAGGTTCTCCCGGTGCACGGCGAACCCCTCCGCCATCAGGATGACCCGGCCGCAGGCGTCGAACAGCTCGTACGGCGGCAGCTCGCACTCCTCGACGACGGCGCCGAGCCGGTCGAGGTGGGCCAGGGCCCGGTCGATGCTCTCGGTGATCTCCGGAAGGGTCCCCGGGTCCGACGCGTACCAGGCCTTCGAGTACGCCACGCGCAGGCCGCGGACCTCCCCGCTCAGCGAGCCGAGGAAGTCGGGCGTCGGCGCCTCGCGGGTGCGCGGGTCCCTGGGGTCGGGCCCCGCGACCACCTGGAGGGCGGCGGCGGCGTCGGCCACCGTCCAGGCGAGGGGCCCGAAGTGGTCCATGGTGGGCGCCAGCGGGGTGGCGCCGTGGCCCGAGACGCTGCCGTAGGTGGGCTTGAGGCCGACGGCCCCGCAGTGGAACGCCGGGCCGCGCAGCGAGCCGGCGGTGTCGGACCCGAAGGCGACGCGGAGGAACCCGGCCGCCACCGCGGCGCCCGCTCCCGACGAGGAGCCGCTGGGGATGTGCTCGCGGTTCCAGGGGTTGCCCGCCGGCGGGAAGGGCAGGTCGGTACTCGGTCCGCCGAACGCGAACTCGTAGGTGGCCAGCTTGCCCAGCAGCACCGCGCCGCCGGCCCGCAGCCGGGCCTCCACGGTGCTGTCCTCGGTGGCGAGGTCGGTGAGGGTCAGCCGCGAGTGGTTGGTGGTGGGCAGGCCCTCGGCGGCGAGGATGTCCTTCAGCGCGTACGGGATGCCGTGCAGCGGCCCGCGGTCGACGCCGTCGCGCAGCTCCCGGTCCGCCCGCGCCGCGCGCCGCAGCGCGAGGTCACGGGTGACCAGGACGAACGCGTGCAGCTCGGCGTCGTACGCGTCGATCAGGCTCAGCGCGTGCTCCACCAGCTCCACCGACGTGAGCGTCCCGGCGCGCAGCCGCGCACCGGCCTCCGCCACGGACAGCCCGGACAGGCCCGGGGCTTCGCGCGGTTCGGCTACGTCGGGCCGTGGGCCCGGCCGGACGGGGGCGGTGTCAGACATCGGCGATCTCCACGTCCCGCAGCAGTCGGTTCATCGCGCGCAGCGAGCGGTGTCCGGCCAGGACTCCGGGCGCCAGGTCCGGCGGCATCTCGATGCCGAGGCGGGCGAGAGCCGCGTCGAACTCCCGGTCGGCGGCCGCCCCCGCCGGTTCTCCGTCCTCGTGCGACCCCGTGGTCTCTTCCGTGCCGACGTGTGCCACGTACGGCCGTCCTTTCGTTCCGGTCAGCGCTGACCGCTCGGTCAACGGTGTGGCCGCGCCACCAGATGGGCGCAGGTGATCAGGTCCAGCGAGGCGTGCCCGGTGGAGCTGAAGACGGTCCGGCGGCGGTCGAGTCCGTGGTGCCCGCCGGTCTCCAGGGACTCCAGGTCGATCGCCGTACGGTGGATCTCCCCGGCCTCGGCCACCGCGATCGCCCTGTCCTCGACGACCAGCGTGGCGGCGGCCAGGAGCGAGCGCGGCAGCTCCCGGGACTCGGTGGTGTGCGCGCCCATGCAGTTGATGTGCACGTGCTCCGGCAGTTCGGCGGCGATCGGCAGCGGCCGTACGGAGGTCGTCGCCGTCGAGACGACATCCGCTCCCGCGGTCGCCTCCTCGGCCGACGCGCCGACCAGGGCGCGTACGCCCGGATCGGCGCGCCGGATGCGCTCGCACAGGATCCCGGCGTGCTCGGGGGTGCGGGAGTGGACCCGTACCTCGGTGATCCGGCGCACCGCCGTCACCCCGAGGTACTGCTGCCACGCCTGCACCCCCGATCCGACGATCCCGAGGACGGCGCTGCCCGGGGCCGCGCAGGCGTCGGTGACCAGCGCCGTCACGGCCGCGCACTTGAGGTTGGTGACGGCCGCGCCGTCCAGCACCCCGAGGAGCTCCCCGGTCGCGGTGGAGAACACCGGGACCACGGACGTCACGGTCGGGCCCGGACCGTCGGTGATGGTGGCGGTCTTGTTGACGCACAGCCCGTGGTCGGCGCTGACGGCTGGCATGGACAGGAATCTGGTGCCGCGGCCGTCGTCGACGACCTGCCGCAGCGGTACGGCCATCCTCCGCACCGCGCCGCTGCGCAGGCTCTCGCGCATCAGCGCGGCCACGGCCGCCACGTCGGACCCGTCGTGGTCCGTGCCCGCGGGGGTCATGAGAGCTCCGCCAGCACGTCGAGGAGGTCCGCCGCGAAACGTTCGGTCAGCTCCGCCGGCATGTCGCCGCGCAGCATCATCCGCACGCCCGCCTGCCCCTGCGCCACGATCGGGAAGAACATCGCGGAGCAGTAGTAGCCGCGCCGGTAGAGCTCGGTCGACAGCCGTACCGCCCGGTCGTTGTCGCCGACGGTGACGAACTTGATGTGCGATCCGGCGCCCCGCAGGCCGTGGTCGCGCAGCCGCTCGTCGAAGAGGGCGATGTTCTGGGCGAGTCGTCGCTGTCGCAGGCCGAGCTCCGGGCTCCGGTGGACCTCCAGGGCCCCGAGGGTGGTGCCGACCGCGGCGGTCCGCAACCCCTGGGACCAGGCCAGCGGCCCGGACCGGTAGAGGAGTTCGAACATCTCGCGGTCGCCGACCATGGCGATGCCGCCGGTGCTGCCGAACGCCTTGGCGATCGAGGCGACGACGATTGTGCGGGAGCCGAGGGTGTCGAACACGGTGCGCGCGTATCCTTCACCGCGCTCGCCCACGGCCGACAGCGCGTGGGAGTCGTCGAGGTAGACGAACATCCCGTACCGGTCCTGGAGGTCCTTGATCCCCTTCAGGTCCGCCTGCCCGCCGGTGGAGTAGGCGCCTTCGGCGACGTAGGCCACCCGCGGATACCGCTTGCAGACGTCCTCCAGGTACTGCATGTCGTTGTGGGGACAGGTCAGCACCAGCGTCTCGTCGGCGAGAACGGGCTTGAGGAAGTTCAGGGAGAAGTGCGCGAACCGGTCGAGGACCACGACGAGGGGCTCGCCGTCGGTGAGATGCCCGGAGGCGAGCAACGGCAGGATCGCCGAGCTGAGCACCCCGCAGGACACCGAGGGCAGGACATGGGCGCCGAAGTGCTCCGCGAGCTCCTCCTCCAGCCGTTCCATGATGCCGAGCCGGATCCGGAACTCGCCCATGGACAGCCCGGTGATCCGCTCCTCCTCCAGCGCGGCCCGTCCGGCCTCGACCACCGTGGGGTGGCTGTTGAGGCCCAGGTACGAGCAGGACGACAGGTTGGCGAACTCGTGCCCGGTGCGGATGTCGCGCAGCCGGTTCTGCCCTTCGACGGCCTCGACCACGAGGCCGAGCATCCCGTGCTTGCGGGACAGGCCCCACGCGGCCTCACCTGCGGGCACCATCTTCCGGTTGTTGCGGTACCGATGGGGCCCGGTGATGTCCTCGGTCATCACGCCCCCGTCGCCTGGGCGCGGAGCCAGCCGCCGAGCCGGCTCACGGCCTCGCGGGCCTTGCCGAGGCGCGAGTGGTGGAGGTGCCAGACGTGCACCATGCCGGGCCAGACCTCCAGCACACCGGTGCCGCCCGCGCGCCGCAGCCCGGCCGCGAACCGCTCGGCGTCGCTGCGCAGGATCTCGCGGCTGCCCACCTGGAGGAGCACCGGGGGCAGACCCGCGAGCTCCCCGAACAGCGGGGAGACGTACGGATGCGTGCGCGGGGTGTCCGCCAGGTACGACGCGGACACCAGGTCCACGACCGGCTTGCTGAGCATGGGATCCTCGTGCTCCAGGGCGTGATAGCTCTCCCCGCTGCCCGTGAGGTCGGTCCACGGCGAGACACAGGCCGCCGCGGCCGGGACCGGCAGCCCCGAGTCCCGCAGCCTCAGCAGCATCGCGAGCATCAGGCCGCCGCCCGCCGAGTCGCCCGCGAGGACCACGTCACCGGCGGCGACCCCGTCGGCGAGCAGACTCCGGTACGCGGCCTCGGCGTCGTCGAGCGCCGCCGGATAGGGGTGCTCGGGGGCTCGCCGGTAGTCCACGAAGAACATCGGGCAGCGGGCCGCGCGGGCGATCTCGGAGACCATGTGACCGTGGCTGCGCAGCGATCCGTAGACGTACCCGCCACCGTGCAGGTAGAGCCCGGTCAGGGAGCCCTCCGCGTTCGGCGGGGTCAACAGATGGCCGCCGTCGCGCTGTTCGACCACGATGTCGTCGGCGATCGGTGCGCCCCAGGCGTCGTAGAACACCCGGGCGTCGTCGATGTCCAACGGCCACTCGCCCGCCGCGAGGGCCGCGAGGAGCTTGTCGAGCTCCTCGCGGTCGCTCGCGGACATGGACGGCACGCTGTATCGCGCGGACGTCGTCACTGGTTCGTCCCGACCGGGTCGATACCGCGGTGGAAGCGCTCGCGGGCGGCCTCGTCCGGCACCTGGAGGCTGGGCTGCGGGATCTCCAGGCGGTAGTGCCGGTACCACTTCGACAGCTCGACACCCTCGGCGAACTGGTACTCCAGGTGCCGGATCGGACGGCGGGCGGGCCGGGTGGAGTCGGTGGGGCGGGGCTCGGAGCCGGCGTGCGCGAGCCCGCGGTCCACCTCGTTCAGCAGGACGACCATGACCAGGTCGGCGGAGAGGTCGGCCTCCACGGCGGCGGCGTACCCGGCCAGGACCGGCCCGGCGTGCTCCTCCTTGACCGCGACGTTGTAGCTGTGCGGCATCAGTTCCAGCAGATCGGCGGGGGCGACCCCGGTCTCCTGGCAGTAGGCCCGGGTGTCGCAGACCATCGGGGTGCCGTGGGTGATGTTGGTGTTGGGCCCGTAGATGTTCCCGATGAACGGTGTGGCGGCGTCGAAGTGCACGCACTTGGTCGTCAGGAACTCGCGCTCGGTGGTGTGGTCGCCGTTGGGCGTGAAGTGCGTGTTCTTGTTGTACCCGTCGACGTCCATGCCGGCGATGCGGTCGTAGTCCATCGCGACAGGGCTGAACCGCGAGACGTCGACGTGCTCCCCGAAGCCGCGGAACAGCGATTCGAGGTAGTCGCGGGCGATCGCGGCGTCCTGCTCCTTGTGGACGTCGAGTCCGTGGTGCGCCAGCGTCTTGGCGACGCCGAGGCAGACGGCCACGCCGTCGCCTTCGGCGACCAGCCGTACCAGTTCCCGGACGAGTTCGTCCCCGACGGCCCGGAGCCGGCCGTCGGTCAGCTCGGTCGGGTGGGTGGAGACGTCGATGACGGCGTGCTGCGGAAGCTTCTTCACTGGGATCCCCCTGGGCTAGTTGGTGCGGGCGTTCCGGCCGGTTTCGGCGGGTGCGTGGAGTGCGAGCATGCGTTGGGCCCGCAGCACGAACGGCGGGGCGAGTACCCGGTCCTCCTCGACCGCGAAGCCGTAGGACGTGGAGTGGTAGTCCTCGACCACGCTGCGGTACTCGGCGATCTTGTCCGGGCCGACGGTGAACGTCTCGGCGATGGTGTCGACCTGCCGGGGATGGATGGCCGCCTTCCCCGTGAATCCGGCGTCCCGGGCGGCCCGGCACTGCGCCGCGACGGCGTCGAGGTCGTGCAGTTCGAACGAGTTGGTGTCGATCGCGGGCACGCGGTACTTGGCCGCCGCGGTGCAGAGCCGGGCCCGCGCGTGATCGAGGTAGAAGGTGTTCTCGGCGTACAGGTCGGCCGTCAGATCCGCCTGTCCGAAGCAGAGGCCGTCGCTGACCGCGGCGATCTCGACGGCGTTGTCGACGGCGTCGACGCTTTCGATGAAGCTGCAGATCTCCGGTGGCCTGGAGGTGTGCGACAGCAGTGACCGGTAGATGGCCACGTCGCCGGCGCCGGAGATCTTCGGGATGAAGACCACGTCGAGGGGTACGCCGCCGATGGTGGCGTCCATCTCGATCAGCGCCCGCAGGTCCTCCAGGCCGTCGGGCGTCGCGATCGTGTTCACCCGCATGCCGAGTGCGGGCAGCCCGGCCCCGCTGAGGTCCGCCCGCGCCAGCAGCTCGCGGGCCTCGGCCTTCCTGGCCGGATGGATGGAGTCCTCCAGGTCCAGTACCAGCATGTCGGCGCGGACCCGGCCGGGCCTGGCGACCGACGCCAGCAGCAGCGCCGGGGTGTAGAGCAGGCTCGCGTACGACTTCACCGTGCGTCTTCCCTTCCGAACAGCAGGTTCATCTTCTGGAGGGAGTAGTCCTCGTAGCGGATGGGCTCGTACTTCGCGGGGCGGTCCGACGCGAATTTGGGGAAGCACTCGATGACGGTGTCGTCGTTGGCCAGCTTGAAGAACACGATGGACTGCCGCCGCCGGTCCGCCAGCCGCACCCGGTGCGGCGTCGACACGTACTCGTCGTTCGACCAACGAGCCATCAGGTCACCGATGTTGACGATGAAGCTGTCGCGCTCGGGGACCTCGATGTCCAGCCAGCGGCCGGAGCGGTCCTGGAGCTGGAGGCCGGGGCCGTCCTGGGTGAGCAGGGTGATCAGGGTGCCGTCCGTGTGCTGCCCCATGCCCTGGTCGTTGAGGAACTCGGGGGCGACCCCGGGGTAGAGGTGCGAGCGGAGCGAGTCGTTGGAGGTGTTCGTCCGGGTGGCGAAGAAGTCGCGGGGCAGGTCCAGGGCGAGGGCCAGCAGTTCGGCGATCCGGCCCGCCACGGTCTCGCAGGCGGCGAAGTACCGCTTCAGGGCCGTGCGTAGCTGCGCCCCCGACTCGTCCTCGGGGAACGGGAGCTTCTCCTCGTCGTCCAGGATCAGCCTTCCGGTGCTGAACTTCTCGACGTAGTCCGAGGGCATTCCCGGTTTCCCGGTGTAGGCGTAGGCGTTCTCGGAGAGGAGGGCGCTGTACCCGTAGGGGCTGTAGTCGTTGTCGCCGCGTGCGGTGGAGGTGCTCATCGGGAACTCGCGCTTCCTCTCCAGCGGGAGGCCGAAGAAGCGCAGCGAGGCGTCGTAGGCGTCGTCGAAGACCTCGCGGGCGATGCCGTGTCCGCGGACGACGAAGAACCCGGTCCGCCGGCAGGCGTCGGATATCTCCTCGGCGGTCCCGTGTTCGAGGCCGGGCCGTTCCGGAGCCAGGTCGATGACCGGAATCATGGGTGTGCCTCCTGCTTGGGGACGAGAATCGTCCGCTCGAATTCGATGACCGTCGTGTCGTCCTGGTTCCGGCCGGTGGTGTGGACGGTCACGATCCCCTGGTCGGGACGTGAGCCGGACTCGCGCCGGGAGACGATGCGGGTCTGTGCGTAGAGCGTGTCGCCCACGAACACCGGGGCGGTCAACCGCACGTTGTCCCAACCGAGGTTGGCGACGCACTTGGCGCTGATGGTGGAGACGGTCATCCCGTTCACGATCCCGAAGGTGACCAGACTCGAGACGACGATCCTGCCGAACCTGGTCTGCTCGGCGTAGACGGCGTCGATGTGCAGCGGATGCTGGTTGAGGCAGAGCAGGGAGCTCCACACGTTGTCGGTCATGGTGATCGTCCGGCCCGGCCGGTGTTCGACCACCTCGCCGGGGACGTAGTCCTCGTAGACCATTCCGCTGTCCTCCCGGTAGATACCGGGGCCGACCGTGTGGAACGAGTTGTTCTTCACTGGTCTCCTTCGTGCGTGCCCGCCCGTAGCAGCGCGGAACGGGCGGATCTGTGTGCGGCGTCGGCGACGGTGGCCGCCCGGCCGAGCCCCCAGACGGTGCGGCCGTCCGTCTCCACCGCGACGAGGCAGGTCATCGGTGCGCCGGCCGCCGTCGAGCCGGTGAACCGGGGCCGGGTGAACCCGACACCGTGCTCGGCGGCGAGCCGTGCGAGGACCGCGGCGCCGTCGGCACCACCACCGTCGTCGGGCGGCGCGGGCGAGTCGTCGAGGCAGTAGGTCTCCAGGAGCAGCTGCCAGATCTCCGGCGGCTCCAGTTCGCGCCGCAGGGCGTCGGCCGCGGACTGGACCACGGCCGCGAAGTCCCGCCGCAGCTCGGCCGGCAGGTCGACACCCCAGCCCGCCTTGAGCACGTAGGCGATGCCGCCCTTGCCCGACTGGCCGTTGACCCGGATGATCGCCTGGTAGTCGCGGCCGACGTCCTTCGGGTCGATGGGCAGGTAGGGCACCTGCCAGGGCATGTCGTCGACGTCCCTGCCCTCCCGTTCGGCCCGTTCGGACAGCGCGGCCAGGCCCTTGGCGATGGCGTCCTGGTGGGTGCCGGAGAAGGCGGTGTAGACCAGGTCGCCGGCGTAGGGGTGGCGGGGGTGCACGGGCAGCCGGTTGCAGTCCTCCACGATCGCGCGGACGGCGTCGATGTCGGAGAGCTCCAGCTGGGGGTCGACCCCGCTGCTGAACAGGTTGAGCGCGAGCGTCACCAGGCAGACGTTCCCGGTGCGTTCGCCGTTGCCGAACAGGGTGCCCTCGACCCGGTCGGCCCCGGCGAGCACGGCCAGTTCCGCCGAAGCGACGGCGGTGCCGCGGTCGTTGTGCGGATGGACGGAGAGGATGATCGCGTCACGCCGGTCGAGGTTGCGGTGCATCCACTCGACCTGGTCGGCGAAGACGTGGGGCGAGTGGGTCTCCACGGTGGTCGGGAGGTTCAGTACGAGCGGCCGGTCCGACGTGGCGTCGACGACCTCCGCGACCCGGTTCGCTATCTCCAGGGCGAGCTCCGGCTCGGTCAGGTTGAAGGTCTCGGGGGAGTACTCGAACCGGATGTCGGTACCGGGCTCACGCTCCGCCAGGCGCACCAGGTGCTGTGCGCCGTCGACAGCCATGCGCAGGACCTCGCGCGGCGACATCCCGAACACGACCTCGCGCCACAGGCAGGCCGTCGCATGGCACAAATGCACCACGGCGCGGTCGGCTCCGCGAATCGCGTCGAAGGTTCGCTCGATGAGTTCTGGACGGGCCGGCGTGAAGACGGAGATCGTGACGTCGTCCGGAATTCCGCCCTTGGTGGCCAGTTCGCGGACGAAATCGAAATCGTGCGCACTGGCAGCTGGATATCCGACTTCTATGTCTTTGAAGCCCGTCGCCACGAGCAGGTCGAACATCCGCTGCTTGCGGCCTGTGTCCATGGGCTCGGCCAGCGCCTGGTTTCCGTCCCGGAGGTCGACCGAGGCCCAGATCGGAGCCCGGTCGAGTGTGGCGTCGGGCCACCGCCGTGACCAGCCTGAAGTGGGAGAAGTGGCGTCCCGCGCATAGCGGTGGAACGGCATGGGCGACGGGCGCTGTTGAATTCCCCGGAACTCTCGGGAAAAGGACAATGGTGTTCCCCCCTGCACTTCCAGGCTGTGCCCTCTGGTGATTCTCAGCGCTTCGAGGCTATGGAGCGTCAGGCCCTACGGGGAAGTGGACCATTCTCTATGCCTGACCCTGGAATCGGACGATTCAGACATCGAGGTCGGCCCGGCCGGCTGCGTGGTTGACGCTGCGCGTTTTGTCACTAGGGTTTCGCAGTATTGTCGGCATCAATTCACCGGCTCATGCGCGCTCACGCGAACCCATGCGAACTCATGCGAAATGGCAGGCCATGGCCGAATCCACCAGTTTCGACAACCGCACGTCCGACACCGGCCCCGCGGCCCTGCGGCCCGGCCGCGTCCTGGCGGTGGCCTGTCTGGCGCACGGGATGATCGTCGTCGACACCAGCATCCTCCACGTCGCGATCCCGGCGATCCGCGACAGTCTCGACGCGAGCCTTCCGACGATGCAGGCCGTCGTCACCTCCTACGTGGTCGTCATCGCCGGCCTGATGCTGGCCGGCGCCGCCGCGGTGGGTCGCTACGGCGCGGTCCGGATGTTCCGGCTCGGGGTCGTGCTGTTCGGGGTGGCCTCCGTGCTGTGCGGCCTCGCCCCCAACGGCCCCGTGCTCGTCGCCGTACGGGCGGCCCAGGGACTGGGCGCGGTGCTCGTCATGCCCGCCACGCTGGTGATGCTCACCGACACCTACCGGGAGCCCGGCAAACGCGCCAAGGCCATCTCCATCTGGTCGATGGTCGCCGGGAGTCCGGTCGCCTTCGGTCCCACGCTCGGGGGCGCCCTGGTCGCGTCGGTGGGCTGGCGGAGCATCTTCTGGATCAACGTGCCCATCGTCCTGGTCGTCCTGTGGCTCTCGGCGCGGAACATGCCCCGGGTCGAACGGTCCACGTCCAGGGAACCGCAGGACGTGCCGGGCCAGTTGCTGTCCGTCGTCTTCCTCGGCGGTCTCGCGCTGGCGCTCGCCGAGGGCCAGGAGCTGGGATGGATACGGCCCCTGCCCGTGGTGGCGGCGGTGGCGGCCCTGGCCGCGTTCGCCGCGTTCGTGGTTCGCCAGCGCCGCTACGCGTATCCCATGATCCCGGCGGACCTGTTCCGGGCGCCCGGGTTCCGCGGCTACGTCGCGGTCGGCCTGCTGCTCTTCGTCGGCTACAACGGGCTGATGTTCACGCTCAGCGTGTTCCTCCAGCAGGTGCGGGGCTACGACCCGGTCACCGTCGGGCTGTTCTTCCTGTCGTCCGCCCTGCCGATCACCTTCATGCCGCTGGCCGCGGGACGCTTCGCCGCCAAGTACGGCGCCCGGGCCGTGCTGGGCGCCGGCGTCCTGCTGTCCCTGCTCGGCGCGGTGGTGCTGGCCGCCGTGGGCGCCACCCCGGTCGGCACCTGTGCCGGGCTGGCGTTGATCGGGTTCGGCTTCGGCCTGGTGACGGTGCCCCAGATCACCCTGACCCTGTCCGCCGCCCCCGAGCACCGGTCGGCCATCGCCTCCGGGCTGATGTCGGCGGGCCGTTCGACCGGATCCCTGATCGGGGTCGCGCTGCTCGCCGGCCTCCAGTCGGGAGGCGGCATCGCCGCGCCGGCGTTCGCCCTCGTCGCCGTCTACACCCTGATGGGCCTGGCAGCCCTCCTCGGCGGCCGGGCCAGGCCCGCCGACGCGACGCCCGGCTGAGGGCCGTCCCACCGGGCCGCACTCCGCCCCGCACGCGCGCTCGCAGCTGATCCCACTCCACACACACCGGAGCCCTCATGTCCGAGCATCAGGCAGGTCACGACGTCGCATCGAGGATCGCGGCCCTGTACGCGGATGATCCCGAGTTCGCCGGGGCGGTACCGTCCCCCGACGTCGCCGACGCGATGGGCCGCAAGGACGGCCTCATGGGGGTCATCGCGGCCGCCATGCACGGGTACGCCGACCGGACGGCCCTCGCCCGCAGGTCCGGCCGTGTCGTCCGCGACCCCGCCACCGGCCGGCACACCCGTGAACTCCTGCCTTCCTTCGACACGTTGACCTACGCCGAGCTGTGGCAACAGGTCGGCCGGCTGGCGGCCGGCTGGGCCGACGGCGCCGACGGTGTGCGCGCCGGGGACTTCGTCGCGACCCTGGGGTTCACCGGTGTCGACTACGCGGTCATCGACCTGGCCTGCATGTACCTGGGTGCGGTGTCGGTGCCGCTGCCCACCGGCTCGTCCGCCGCACGGCTGGCTCCGGTGGTCGCCGAGACGGGACCGAGGATCCTCGCGGCCGACGTCGCCTCGCTCGACGCCGCGGTCGGCGCCGTCCTCACGTCCGCCTCCATCGAGCGCCTGGTGGTCTTCGACTACGACCCCCGGGTGGACGACGACCGGGAGGCGATCGCGTCGGCCCGCGGCAGACTGAACGGGCGGGCCGAGGTGGTTCCGCTGGTGGACGAGGTGGACCGGGGCGCCCGGCTGCCCGCCGCGGAACCGTACGAGGACGGGGATCCGGACCGGCTGGTCGGGCTGATCTACACCTCCGGAAGCACGGGCACGCCCAAGGGCGCGATCTACACCGCCTCCATGATCACGAGGATGTGGCAGAACGCCCGCAGCGGGCTGAACGCCGGAGGCGGCAGCGGGACCCCGGTGTTCGTGCTGCACTACATGCCCATGAGCCACGTCAACGGCCGCGCCTGGCTGGTCAACGGCCTCGCCGCCGGCGGCACCGGCTATTACGCGGCCCGCGGCGACATGTCGACACTGTTCGACGACATCCGCCTGGCGCGTCCCACGGTGCTCAGCCTGGTGCCGAGGATCTGCGACATGGTGTACCAGCGGTACCTGCTGGAGGCCGACCGCGTCGGCCGCACCGGCACACCCCGCCCGCAGGCCGAGGCGACCGCGTCCGCCCGGGTCCGCGACGACATGCTCGGCGGCCGGATCGTCTTCGCCCTGTGCGGCAGCGCGCCCTTGTCGGAGGCGATGCACACCTTCACGGCCTCGCTCCTCGGCACGCCGATCATCGACTGCTACGGCTCGACGGAGACGACCCGG